>JBAQCV010000031.1:0-20387 GCA_049294475.1 Candidatus Moraniibacteriota bacterium
CGATCCTCGGCTTTCTCGGCGGCACGGTGCTGAAGGTCATCTTGGGACTTGCTATGATCATCACGTTCCTCGTCAAAATCTGGCCCTGAAGCACATAAAAAATGTACTACCTCTATATTCTCACATGCGCGGATGGGACACTGTATACGGGGATCACTGTTGATTTGCAGCGGAGGATCGCCGAGCACAATAGTTCCACGTTCGGGGCGAAATATACGCGGGGACGACGCCCGGTCAGACTCGTTTTTGCCCAGTCGTTCCGCAATCGGTCCCTGGCTTCCAGGGAAGAATCCCGTATCAAAAAGTTATCCCGAAGCCAGAAGCTTGACCTCATTTCTTTTGCCCAGAAAACAAGCAAGGAACAAACAAAGAATAAGATCATATCATAATTCCACGGCCGTGGAATTATGATATGATTTGAAAAGAGGAGAGACAGAGAAGGGGAGAGAAAAAGGATACGTATAAACAATGAGTATGTATAAACTTGGGCCAGTACAGCAAAAACTCATTCTTTTGCTTCTCGGAGGATTTATTCTTGGTATGGAGACGTCCTCGATCCGGTATTACAGGAAATTGAAGCTGCTGCGGAAGGAGTGGAAGAAAATCAATCAGCAGAACTTCACCCGTTCCGTGAGACGGCTTTCCGCGCAGCGGCTCGTGAAAGAAGTAGTTCTGGCCGATGGGTCGTTCCAGTTGGTGCTGACGGAAGAAGGGGCGCGGCAGGCGCGCATCCAATCCTTATTCGGGCAGTCGATACGTTTCAGGAATCCGAAGGAGTGGGACGGGAAGTGGCGTATCGTCCTGTTCGACGTGCCGGAAAAAGAGAGGCGGTTCCGCGATGTGCTGCGCGAGCATCTGCGCGAACTGAAATTCCATAAGCTGCAGCACAGCGTGTTCATCTCTCCGTTCCCGTGCGAGAAGCAGCTTTTGGAACTGGTCTCTCTGTATAAGGCCGGTTCGTTCGTGAGGATAGTGACGGCCGACTGGGTGGACAACGAAGAGAAGCTCAAACGACACTTCTTTAAGCCGACTCAACAACCAGCCAAAAAACCAGAAAAAATCATCAAATGAAATCCTATCATAATTCCACGGCCGTGGAATTATGATAGGATTTGCAAGTTGGATTTGTAGGTTGGAATACATTGAAAAATTTGAAAAATGACGCGATACGGCGGGGTTTCCGGAACCCGGCTCCCGGGTGTATGATAGGGGTATGAAATAACACAGGGAGACTATGGAAACGGCTGGCTCGCTCAATCAGGCGCTCAATACTTCCCTCGGGACGTTCTTCATCTCGGATACCGCGGGGACGGCTTTGTATGCGAATACCGCCATCGAGCGGCGCACCGGCTATGCCATCGGCGAGATCATCGGCAAGACTCCAGGGAAATTGTGGGGCGGGCAGATGCCGCGATCTTTTTACAACACATTATGGACGGCTATCGGAGGCAGATATGAGCCGTTCGTAGCGACCGTGACGAACGTGCGCAAGGACAAAACGCGCTATCAGGAGCTCCTCGCCATCGCTCCGATCGCGAAGCAAGGCAAGGCCGCGCCGGAATATTTCATCGCGCTTCAGATGGGGCATCTGGCAGACAGGACAGAACGTGCTCGTTTTCAGAAAGAATTTCTCAAGGTATTTGCGAAAAAGAATACCGCAAGCGATGAGGAGCGGCTCCGCTACATGTTCTCCGCACTGGGCTCGAAATACGCGCCACCGGCGGCAGAAGGGAAATCGCTCGTGGAGATGTTCCGGGAGACGCTCATAGCGCCGTTCGCAGAGCGTTTCCGCGCGCGCACCGAAGACCGCGAGCTCGTCCTCGCGGCTCAGGCGGATCCGCAGCGATTCCAGGCGCTGTATGACAAGTATCATCACATGGTGTTCGTGTATTTCACGCGGCATGTCAGCGGGAACGTCGAAATCGCCGAGGATCTGGTCCAGGACACGTTCTATCGCGCGTTCCGGTATTTCGAGAATTTCCGTCTCACCAACGCGTCGTACGGAACCTATCTCCTGCGTGTGGCGCACAATGTACTCGTCAACCATTTCCGCAAGCAACAGTTCCTGTCCTTGATCGAAGAGCCGGTGCAGGAGGAGATGGCGCCAGCGACCTCCCAGTTCTCGTTGTCAGAAGATGCGCTCTGGCAGTCGCCTATGCTTCGCGCTACCGAACGCAAGGTGCTTGCCATGAAGTACCAGGAGGGCTTCTCCGTGCATGAGATAGCCACGACCATCGGCAAGAGCGAAAACGCCGTAAAACTGCATCTGAGTCGCGCTCGGAAGAAGCTGCGCACGCTCCTCGGGGCATAAGTCTCGGGCAGTGCGATTCTGCTGTCAAAAAGTGAAATTATACCATATATTGTGTTTTCCGGTGTCATTATGACACCTTTTTTATTTTCAGGTGTTTAATACTGTGCAGGAGAAAAACGCTTCGGGGGAAGTTGTTTTTTCTTCTCTCTCAAAACGGCTTTTCAATCCCTAATCAACACAAAAAACGCCTATGCCGATATACAAGGTACAGAAGCGGAACGGTGGAATCGTGGATTTCGACCTCTCGAAGATCGAGAACGCCATAGTCAAGGCGGCTCTCGCCGTGGGGAAAGAAGGGGATGTGACGGCGCATATCCTGGCTCAGGATGTCTATGCCAAGCTGGAAGAACAGTTCGAGGACGGGATCCCGTCGGTGGAGCAGACGCAGGATCTGGTCGAAGAGACGCTGATCCAGTATGACTATGCCGATGTCGCCAAGGCGTATATTTTGTATCGCGAGAAGCGGCGCGAGGTGCGCGAGGCGAGGAATGTCGTCGTCCAGGTGGAGAAAGCGGTGACAGATTATCTCGAGAAGCTCGACTGGCGCGTCAATGCCAATTCTAATCAGGGGTATTCGCTCGGCGGGATGATACTCAACACCGCCGGCAGCGTGATCGCGAATTACTGGCTCTCGCATATCTATCCGAAGAATGTCGGCGATGCCCATCGCAATGCTGATATTCACATCCACGACCTGGATATGTTTTCCGGCTACTGCGCGGGGTGGAGCCTGCGCGTCCTGCTCGAAGAGGGATTCAACGGCGTGCCGAACAAGGTGGAATCCGCGCCGCCGAAGCATCTGAATTCCGCCGTGTCGCAGATGGTGAATTTCCTCGGGACGCTGCAGAACGAATGGGCGGGGGCGCAGGCGTTTTCCAGCTTCGATACCTATCTTGCGCCGTTCGTGAAGAAATACGAGATGGAGCTCGCGGCCGATATCAAGAAATACGGCATGAAGTTCGCGTCGAAAAAGGCCCGGGCGAAATATGTCGCGGATGAGACGTACAAGTATGTCTATCAGAATATCCAGTCGTTCGTCTTCAACTTGAACATCCCGTCGCGCTGGGGGACGCAGACGCCGTTCACGAACATCACGCTGGACTGGGACTGCCCGGAGGATATGCGTGAGAAGCGGCTTCTGCTCGGCGGCGAGCCGTTCCAGTACACATTCGGAGAATTGCAGCGTGAGATGGATATCATCAATCGCGCGTTCATCGAAGTGATGTCGAAAGGCGATGCCCGCGGTCGCACATTCACCTTTCCCATCCCGACGTACAATGTGACCAAGGACTTCGATTGGGAGAATCCGAAGAACCTGCCGCTTTTCGAGATGACCGCCAAGTATGGCACGCCGTATTTCCAGAACTTCATCAATTCCGATTTGAATCCGAGCGATGTGCGCTCGATGTGCTGCCGGCTCCAGCTTGATCTGCGCGAACTGCGCAAACGCGGCGGAGGATTGTTCGGCTCGGCGGAGATGACCGGCTCCATCGGCGTCGTAACACTCAACGCCGCACGCATCGGTTACCTCGCCCGAGGCGACAAGGAAAAGTTTTTCAAGCGTATCGGGCACCTGATGGAACTCGCCAAGACATCGCTCGAGATCAAGCGCAAAGAGGTCCAGAAATGGATCGATGCCGGACTGTTCCCGTATACGAAGCGTTACCTCGGCTATCTGAAGAATCATTTTTCGACGATCGGCATCAACGGCATCAATGAGGCCATACGCAACTTCACCGATGACCGGGAGAATATCACGACAGAAGAAGGGCATAGATTCGCCGAGGAGATTCTCGACTTCATGCGCGAGAAAATCAAGGATTATCAGGAAGAGACGGGTAATTTCTACAATCTCGAAGCCACGCCAGCCGAAGGAACGACGTATCGTTTCGCCAAGGAGGACCGCAAGCGTTTTCCAGAAATCCTCCAGGCCGGTACCGAGGAAGCGCCGTACTATACGAATTCTTCGCAAATTCCGGTCGGGTATACGGACGATGTGTTCGAGGTGCTCGAGCTCCAGGATACGCTCCAGACGAAGTATACCGGCGGGACGGTGCTCCACTGTTATATGAATGAGAAAGTAAGCTCGGGACAGGCGTGTCGCAATCTGGTGCGGAGCATCCTTACCAATTTCCGTCTGCCATACATCACGATCACGCCGACATTCTCGATTTGTCCGAAGCACGGGTATCTCGCGGGGGAATATGATTTCTGTCCGAAGTGTGACAAGGAGCTCGGTATCGAGGACGTTGAGAGGTATGATCAGGAATCACGCAAGAAATACCAGAGTGCGAATGCCGAAAAATGACCTACACATCTCTGTGCGGCCGCACAGAGATGTGTAGTGATGGAGGGGGTGTAGAGGATAAAAAAGAGGATGGGGAATACAAAAAATAATTGCTAACAAACTAACTGGCAAACATATGTCGGACAAGAAGACGGGGCAGGTAGCAGGAGAGATAGGACGCACGCGGTGCGAGGTCTGGACGCGCGTGATGGGGTATCACCGCCCGGTGTCGCATTTCAATATCGGCAAGAAATCCGAGCACTATTCGCGCAAGCATTTCCAGGAGACGGTCGCCGCCAATCACGAGTTCTGTGAGAAATATCAGCTCGTGGCGTGCTGATAGCGGGCAGCGTGGTTTTTGGCGCGCCAGATCAGCAAAAACTTTTCAGAGGAGACACTCGTCCGCCCAGCGGCGGACTCACTTCTGAAACTTTTTTGATCCGCCCCGCTAGCACGGGGCGGCACCGTGCTCAAAAAATTTTCAAGCCTCTCTGAAATGTTTTTGCGACAGGCGCTTGCCGGTAGCGGAAGCTTGGAGAAGCGCAACGTCATTCATATGATCATCAGCGGCATACAGAAATTCACGCTGCTCGATTTCCCGGGGAAGATCGCGTGCATCCTCTTCACGGGCGGGTGCCATTATCGCTGCGGGTTCTGTCACAACCCGGAATTCGTATTGCCGGAGCAGCTCGCCAAGCTAAGCAAAAGCTTCATTCCCGAGGAAGTGGCGCTCAATTTTCTGCAAAAACGACGAGGGATGCTCGACGGAGTCGTGATCTCCGGGGGCGAGCCGACGATCATGCCCGATCTCGAGAGTTTTATCGTGAAGGTGCGGGATCTCGGGTTCGCGGTGAAGCTCGATACCAACGGCAATCGTCCGGAAGTGCTGCGGTCACTGATTAAGAAGGATCTCGTTGATTATATCGCGATGGATTTCAAGACGAGCCTGCCTGGATATCGATCACTCGTCGGCAATGGTGCGGATGAGATGAAGCTGCGCGAAAGCATCGAACTTCTCAAAAAAGGAGATATAAATTATGAATTCCGAACGACGCTCATCCGGGAAGTGCACACGCCCGGTATTCTCGAGGCGATGCGCGATACTTTGTCCGGAGCGAAGCGTCTCTATTTCCAGACATTCCGCAGCGGCATCACGCTCGACCCCGCTTTCAAGGATTTTCACGGTTTCGAGCCGGAGGAGACGCGGGAAATAGCGAAATTGTTTTCGGGCAGCGTAAAAGAAGTCTTCATCCGCGAAGCATAGATTCCTTTTGACAAGCGGGCGCGTTTCTGATATTTTCCATCGATGGATCTGGAACCTCGGATCCGGACAATGTTCATGAACAATTCACTATTTGGAGGAAATAAACAATGGCGCAAGCAATGGTCATGCCGGAGTTGATTATCGCGGCGGATTTCGATCCGACACAAGGGGGTCGGGGGCGCGTGGAATCCAGCATACTCCGTTTGACCCGGGAGCTGACAGGGTTGCCGGTGCGGATCAAGCTCAATTCCGCGCTGCGCGCGATCGGCACAGTTCTGCCGATATTCATGGTGGCTCGCGGAGCGCAGAGGATCATGGCCGATCTCAAGCTGACGGATATCTCCGAAACGCTCGCGTTCGATGGGCGTTTTCTCATTGAACATCAAGCAGTACATTCGGTGACCGTGATGTGCGGTGCCAATGTCGCCGCGATGCGGGCGCTGTGCCAGGAGGTGCAGCCTGCCGGTATCAAGGTGATCGGCGTTATGGTGCCGACGTCGTGGGACGATGACGATTGCCGCAGAGTGTATGGCTGTTCTGTCGTACAGGCTGTGAAACGTCTGGCACTCCTCGGCGCGGAGGCAGGACTCGATGGTCTCGTGACCTCCGGCAAGGAACTTCTGATGCTGCGCGCGATGTCGGAATTGGCGAACATGTCGTTCGAAGTTCCAGGCATCCGTCCGGCGTGGGCGATCGTTCCCGGTGATGATCAGAAGCGCGTGGTGACGCCGGCGGAAGCAATCCGGCTCGGCGCATCGAGCATCATCGTCGGCCGGCCGATCACTCAGGCGAAGCAAAACGACGAAGGGCGTCCGCAGTCGCCGCGCGAAGCTGCGGAACGGACGCTGCAAGAGATGTCTCAGGCACTCGGTTGCAATTCACAGGAGGACATATGATGAATCCGGCTCAAGAAGCGATCGCGCGGGCGATATGGGATATCGGCGCGTTCAAGACGGTCGATCATCCGACAGCAGTGCGGCGCGGGGATGAACGGGGGTTTCTCCTCAAGTCCCACGAGAAAGATCCAAATCTGCCGCTCTCGCCGTTCTACCTCAACCTGCGGACCTCGGACAACCCGAAGCCCGGGCCGCTGACTTCGGACATCGTGCAGCTCATCGCGAAGATGATGCGTACGCTGGTGGATCAGCGCGGCGTCGACTACAACGTGGTCGCGGGCATTCCCAATGCCGGTGATCCGTTTGCGGAACAGTTCGTGGCGTTATCTCCAGCCGTGCCGCTCATCAGGCTCGGCAAAGGGATGGACACAGACAAGCGCAAGATACTCGGTGTCATTTCGGGCACGGTTGTCATGGGACAGACGGCTATCGTGGTGGACGACCTCATCACGAAGGCCGACAGCAAGTTCGAAGCGATTGAAAGTCTCGAGAACACCGGATTGTGCGTGCAGGATATCGTTGTCCTGGTGGACCGGGAACAAGGCGGGGCGCAGGAACTGGAGAAAGAAGGATATAGCCTACACTCCGTGTTTCGAATTTCTGAGTTGCTGCGGTTTTATCACGACGAAGAGCTGATATCGCCGGCGGCGTTCGAACAGATCGCGGGGTATCTGTTTCCCGGACTGAAAAAAACGTAAAAGGAATTATTGAAAGGTGCTCACTGTCGTGAACCATACGACAGCAGAGGCCTTCTTTTTTTGTCCGGATTTTTGAGGCTTATGGTATAGTGGAGGCATGAAAAGGATATTTTTATACATTGCCATTTGTCTTATCTGTGTGACAGGGATCGCCGTATGGTTTTGGCCGGAGACTTTTTCTTTTTTCCGTACCGATGAAACGCCGATAAATAATGAGAATATTCCTTCACCGCAGACCATCACCCTTCCGACTGAAGAGACAATGATTGAATCCGAAAAGTCCGCCCGAGGCGGATCCGCCTCGGGCGGAAAAGTAAAAATTCCGGAAAGGACTCTTATTGAGAATGTGCCATTCACGGTACAGGCGCCGTTCGGAGAGTGGAGTGATCCGGTGTTCCAAAATGCCTGCGAGGAAGCGTCGCTGGTCATGGCGGCGTATTGGCTGTCTGGCAAGCCGCTTTCGAAAGAGATCGCGAAGCAGGAAATCATCGCCCTCTCCCGTTTCGAGGAGAATTGGCTCGGCCACTCGATAGACACGTCGGCGGAAGATACGTTAACACTTTTTCGAGACTATTATAATCTTGCTTTCGGAAGGGTACATACGGATGCCGGAATCGCTGATATCCAAAGCGCGCTCGCTGCCGGATCGATCGTCATCGTGCCGGCGGATGGCAGGAAACTGGGCAATCCGCATTTCACGCAGCCCGGACCGCCGCGGCATATGCTGGTCGTCATCGGCTATGATGTGGTGGCGAAGGAATTCATCACCAATGATCCCGGGACGAAGCATGGCGATGGGTATCGCTATCCGGAAAACGTTTTGTACGACGCGATACTGGACTACCCGACGGGAGACCATCTTCCGATAAAAGTCCCTCGCAAGGCGATGATTGTCATCGGAAAAATGTGATATAATCATTGGGTAACAAGCAACATAAAGCGTATGGGACTTTTCTTTTCATCAAAGAAAACAACAGGAACGCCGCTTTCGTCAAAACCTGGGATGTCTTCAGGTTTGAACAAAAACGGCGTAGTGACATCGCGCGAATTCAAGCACAAGGTCGCCCCAGCTTTGACAAAAGCATTCGGCCGGAAAAGAGGCGCTGGCATAGAAAACGCACTGGTAGGGGATATGGATCACAGCGGAGGCATCGGCCGAGGCATGACCGCGAGAGAGGCGACGGAGACATTGAGAAACCTGGAAAGAAATAAGCGGGATGATATTTCGGGCGGAGATATCGAAAAGCTGAAGGGCATAATCAATTCACAGCTATAGTCTTCTGGAAACATCATCGGCAGGACAGCGGACGATGAACGTCACGATACGGCGGCACAGGCAGGCGAAACATCTGCGAATCATCGTGCGGGGGGATGGGAATGTCACGCTGACACTCCCGTTGTTCGTTTCTGTCCGGAGGGGACGGCAGTTCCTCGAGAGCAAAGAGCAGTGGATCCGCGAAAAGATACGGGATCTCGCCATGCGGCCGGATACCATCCTGCGGCGCGGCAGCGCACGGGAATATCGGGACTCTCGCGAGACCGCACGGCGGTTCGTCGAGGAGCGCCTCTCGTATTTTCAGAAGTTCTACAAGGTGATATGGAAACAGGTGAGCATACGCAATCAAAAAACGCGCTGGGGAAGCTGTTCGCGCGCCAGCAGACTGTCATTCAATTATCGCCTGCTCTCTTTGCCTCCGCATCTCGCTGATTATGTCATCGTTCATGAAATGTGCCATCTGTCGGAGCTCAATCATTCGCCGAAATTCTGGGCGCTCGTCGCGTGCACGTTTCCCGATTATCGCGCCCTGCGCCGGGACTTGAGGCGCTGGTAGTTGACAGGGTATCTTTTCTCTGCTTTAATGAGTATCTTACTCTAGAGCCTCGATATTTGGCTCTACATCCTGTGGTTGAGTCTTATTCTCTGCCCCGAAGGGAGAGATAAGATGTAATCCGTACAGGCATCCGCTTTATATAATAACAGATATGTTCAGTAGAAATTCGAGAGGGAGATCCCCTCAGCGCGGCATTTCCGCCAATCGTGCCGGCAGACCGACGTTTCGCAGCAGAAGCAGAAAACCAGCAGGGCGTACGTTCGACTTTACGCAGTTCGTGAAGAAGGCTATCCAGACGACCGAGACGGAAGTGTTCAACCCGACGCACCGTTTCGCTGATTTCGAGATGCACAGCAAGCTGAAGGCCAATGTCGCCGCCGCAGGCTACGTGCACCCGACGCCGATCCAGGACGGGACGATTCCGCATATCCTGAAGGGTCGCGACGTCATCGGTGTCGCCAACACCGGTACCGGCAAGACCGCCGCGTTCCTCCTGCCGCTCATTCACAAGGCATTCAAGCACAAGACCGAGAAGATCCTCATCATCGTGCCGACGCGCGAACTGGCGCTGCAGATCGAAGACGAGCTGCGCAAATTCGCAGCCGGTTCGGGACTGAATTCCGCTCTCTGCATCGGCGGCGCGCATATGGGAAACCAGTTGCGCAGTCTCGAGCGCAATCCGAGCTTCGTCATCGGCACCCCGGGACGCCTCAAAGATCTCATTGAGCGGAGAAAACTGCACATCGCGGAATTCAACAATATCGTGCTCGACGAAGTGGACCGCATGCTCGATATGGGATTCATCAACGACATCAAGTATCTCGTGGCGCTCCTGAAGACGCCTCGCCAATCGCTGTTCTTTTCGGCGACGATGCCGAGAGAGATCGCCGATCTGGCCCGGAAGTTCGCCAATGATCCGGTGACCATCACCATCAAGGCGCGTGCGACGGCCGAGAACGTCGACCAGGATATCGTGCGTGTCCTGCGGACGGAGGAAAAAATAGAGGTATTGCACAACATCCTGCTCAAGCCGGAGGTCAAGAAGGTGCTCGTCTTCGGCCGCACCAAACATGGCGTGGAAAAGCTGGCTCATCGCCTGATAGAGCGCGGCTTCAAGGCCGATTCCATTCATGGCGACAAATCGCAATCCCAGCGCGCACGGGCATTGCGCCGTTTCAAGCATGATGAGATCGCTATCCTCGTCGCGACCGATGTGGCCGCGCGCGGACTCGATATTCCGGACGTGTCGCATGTCATCAACTACGAATTGCCGGAGAATTACGAGGACTATATCCACCGCATCGGCCGCACGGGACGTGCCTCCAAAAAGGGCAACGCGCTGACTTTCGTCGACTAAAGACCCTTTGTTCCGAAGCGTCACGAGCCTGACGGATAAAAGAATGGAGCGGCCTCTTCGCAGGCTGCTTTTTTTCAGCTATACTGGGAAAATCGTCAACCGCACGAAGTATGAATTTTTTCAGCACTATCGAACACTGGGTCAGGATCTATGCCACAGTGGTGCCGCTCGAGTGGTTCGTGTTCATCGGATCGTTTTTCGAGGAAGTCGTGAGCCCGATCCCATCCGCGCTCATCATGGGTACGGCCGGATCACTCGCGCTGGTACAGGGGAGCACCCTCTGGTATCTCGTCTGGCTGGCGCTCATCGGCAATCTCGGCAAGACGCTCGGCGCCTGGCTGTATTATGTCGTCGGCGACAAGCTGGAAGACTTCCTGGTCAGGCCTCTCGCGCAATATTTCGGCGTCACGCATGAGGAAATCGAAAGCATCGGCAAGCGTTTCACCGGACACCACCTCAAGGATGGCGGCGCGGTGTTTCTGCTGCGCGTTCTGCCGTTCGTGCCGTCGCTGCCGGTATCGCTCGCCGCAGGCATCATCAAGATGGATGTGCGCGTGTATCTCGCGGCCACGTATGCGGGCAATTTCTTCAAAGACCTGTTCTATCTCTATGTGGGCTACATGGGACTCGCCAAGCTCCATACGCTGTGGCGCGCGATAGAACCGGTAAAATTCGCCGTTGACATCCTGGTCGGCATCGGTATCATCGCCTTTCTCATGTTCTTGTATGTGCATCGAGGCGCAGGCCAGCGTTTTTTGCAGTATTCCAACGGGCATCTGCGCGCGGCGCTCGAGCGTCTGTTCCGCAGGCGCAGGCCGTGACGCGCAGTAAATGTATTCCTCATGTCAGTATTCCGCCTCAAAGCACCGTACCGGCCGGCAGGCGATCAGCCTCAGGCGATCGAGTCTTTGGTGCGCGGATTGCGCGATGGCAAGCGCTTCCAGACGCTCCTCGGCGTCACCGGTTCCGGCAAGACGTTCACCATGGCCAATGTCATCAGGGAGACGGACAAACCCGCGCTCGTCATCGCGCACAACAAGACTCTCGCGGCGCAGCTCGCGCAGGAATACCAGGAATTTTTTCCCGACCACGCGGTGCATTATTTCGTCTCGTATTACGATTATTATCAGCCGGAAGCCTATATGCCGGTGACGGATACGTATATCGAGAAGGACGCGCAGATCAACGCCGAGATCGATCGTCTGCGCCACGCATCGACGCAGTCGCTCCTCACGCGCCGCGACGTGATCATCGTCGCCTCCGTCTCGTGCATTTACGGACTCGGCAGCCCGGAGGAGTATGAGAAGGAAAATATGCGCCTCGAGATCGGCATGCGGTGTTCGCGGACGGAACTTCTCCATCGGCTCGTGTCTATTTTTTTCGAGCGCACCACCGCCGATCTCTCTCCGGGGCAATTCCGCAGTCTCGGCAACCGCATCGAGATCATGCCGATATCGGAAAAATTTATCTATCTTCTGGAAATCGTCGGCGGCAGGCTAGGAAGCATCACGAAAATCGATCCGGTGTCGCAGAAGATCCAGGGTACGCCGAAATCCGTTTTTCTTTTTCCGACGAAGCATTTCGTCGCTGACAAGAAACAGAAAGAGTCCGCGATACAGTCCATCCGTATCGAACTCGCGGCGCAATTGAAGGCGTTGGAAGCGGAGGGGAAAGTGCTCGAAGTCGAGCGGCTCAAGCGGCGTACGAATTATGACCTTGCGATGATGCAGGAGATCGGCTATTGCAGCGGCATCGAGAACTATTCGCGCCATCTGTCGGGCAAGAAGCCGGGCGAACCGCCGGAGACGCTTCTCTCGTATTTCCCGCACACGGCTGACGGCAAGCCTGATTTCCTCACGATCATCGACGAGTCCCATGTGACTTTGCCGCAGCTCCGCGGGATGTACGCGGGCGATCAGGCGCGCAAGAAAACGCTCGTCGAATACGGTTTCCGTCTGCCCTCCGCGCTCGACAACCGGCCGCTGCGTTTCGAGGAATTCACGGAGCGTGTCGGGCAGACGGTGTTCACGTCCGCGACGCCGGCCGATTATGAACGCGAAACGAGCGAGCAGATCGTGGAGCAGGTGATCCGTCCGACCGGTCTCATTGATCCGGAAGTGGCGGTGCTGCCGATTCATGAGACAGAAGAGTATCCTGGACAAATTCAGAATTTTATCGCGCAAACCGAAGAAGAGGTGAAAAAAGGCGGGCGCGTGATCGCGACGACCTTGACGAAAAAGATGGCGGAGGACTTGAGTACGTATCTGAAGGAGAAACATATCAAGGCCGAATACCTGCACAGCGATATCAAGACCATCGAGCGTATCAGGATACTGACCCAGTTCCGCAAAGGGGAGTTCGACTGCCTGGTCGGAGTGAATCTGCTCCGCGAGGGGCTCGACCTCCCGGAAGTGACGTTCATCGGGATCCTCGATGCGGACAAAGAGGGATTCCTCCGTTCGGAAACATCGCTCATCCAGATCATCGGACGGGCGGCGCGCAATGTGTCCGGGCGTGTCGTGCTGTATGCCGAGCGGATGACCGGATCGATGGCATATGCGATAAGCGAGACGAACCGGCGCCGGAAGCTCCAGATGGAGCACAATAAGAAGCATGGCATCACGCCGACTACGATCCAGAAGACGATCCACGATATCACGGAGCATCTCGAGAGCGAACATGACAAGGCCGTGCGCGCCAACGTGCTCCTGGATCAGGAGATTTTTGCCAAGGATCCGAAGAAGCTGATCGCGCTCAAAGGCAAGGAGATGCAGGCGGCCGTGAAGACGCTGGATTTCGAGACGGCGGCGATCCTTCGCGACGAAATCGCCATACTGAAGGGAAAAACGGACAAACTGGCGGGATGATATTGTGCAGAATAGGCTAAAAATGCTATACTTAAACAATAAAAGGAAAAAGCATTGATCGGCTTTTCTCAGGAGTCCTTAATACATAAACACATATGACACAAAAGCAAATCATAGGACTCATTCTCGGCGTTCTCGGACTTGGTCTGGTATTCGCATTCGTGTACCGGCAGTTCGCGGAGCAAGGATCATCGCAAATGCAGGGACAGCCGAAGACCGCTGTTTCGGATCAGGAGAAAAAAGCGGCCATTCCCGTCACTATCGATGATATTTCGGCGACTATCCAGGCAGAGACGGATGCGGATCTGTCAGCGCTCGATGACGAGGCGGACGGCGAGATCTCGGATATCGAGGCTGACAGCGACAGCGTAAACAATTTAGGAACATCGTATGATGAAAATAGCTTATAAAAAATATTCTTTGGCGGGGTTCTCTCTGCTTTCTATAGCGTCTCTGGTTATGCCGGTGTCCGTTTTGGCTCTGACTCCCGAGGAGCGTCAGGCGGATCGCGAGGAAAGGATGACTGAACGACAGGACAATCGTGAGGAAAGAATCGCCGAGCGGCAGGACGATCGTCAGGAAGCGTTCTGCGGCCGATTCGCCGAACAGGCGGAAAAGATCGCGAGCAATCTCGGCGAGCGCCGCGAGAAGTTCGAGGAGCGCAAAACGAACCGCGCGAGCACGCTTGATACCCGCCGCGATGAGCGCGAAGCGAAGCTGGAAGGCATCCGTTCTCAGGCTGATGAGCGCCGCAATGCGATGTATCAGAAACTCGAAGCGCGAGCCGCGACCGATGAAGAGAAAGCGGCTCTAGTGGCATTCAAGAAAGCCGTGGAGGAAGCGGTCGATACCCGCCGTGATGCGGTGAATGCCGCTATCGCCCTCTTCCGCACAGGCGTAGACGACGCCATCGCCGGCCGCAAGGACGATATGGAGAGCGCGGTGGCGAAATTCAAGAGCGCTGTCGAAGCGGCTCTCGCCAAGGCGAAATCAGATTGCGAAAACGGCGTGAATCCGGAAACCGTACGTTCCGATTTCAAGAACAGTCTCAAGTCCGCCCGTACGGCCTTGCAAAACGATCGCAAAGCATCTGAAAACGTGGGTCAGCAGGTGAAAGCGCTCGCTGAAACCCGCCGCATCGCCGTCAAGAAGGCCTTGGATGAATTCAAGGCGACGGTAGAGGCCGCCCGTGTCGAACTGAAAAAAGCCTTCGGCGAAGCCTCGCCATAGGCGGGCGAAACCGATGCAGCGACGCCCTCATGCGTTTCTTCTGACAAAGAAAAATCCCCCGATCCGCGTTGCGGAAAGGGGGTTTTGTGCGGGAAGTCCCGCTAAGCGTCATTTAGTGTACTAGAGTTGTTGCTTCTAGTTTACACCGATGGAGTATATACCTCGGTGCCCAAGTGTCTTTCCAGTACAACAGCTGTTCTGCTGGAATCTGCGTGACACAGGCCGTTCCGCCGACCCAATACGATCCGAAGAAGGACTGTTCGTCCAAGAGCGCCTCTTTGAAATAGTCGTAGGCATCATATTCATCGATGCCCGAAGAGGCGGTACTGAAATTGTATCGTTCCAGCAGGCCGGTTTTATCATACAATAACCCGATGCAGTTGATGAGATACATGTTGAGAGGATGTTTTCCCGAGGGGCGCATATCCCCCAGGTATTTCTGCAGAGCAATGGAGATATTGTTGACTATCTGCCAATGATTGCTCCACCCGCGATGGGGAGGGCACTCTCTCATGACAAGCGCGTTCGCCTTATCCTCCGCATCACCTTCGCCCTTGGTGGTGATGATGGTCTGTGGAGTAAGCCACAGTTTGGGCAACTGCTTGTCGGTATCTTTCACTGTATCCCAACGCGGGGAAAAATCGTTGATGAAAGGGAGTCCTTTGTGTTTCTTGAGCATCCCGATAGGATGCATGGGCCCCGTGAATTCCGCGAGCAGCATGGCAACGAATATCTCAGGTACTTCTGGTATTTTGTACATGAGCGGCCTCCATTGTTAACGAGCTGATTGAAGTTGGTGTCGGCACCATACTATCAGGATTTTCAGAGATAAGGCAAGCCCCCCGATGATCCATCGTATTTGCCTGGAGAGGCCTTTTTTGAGAGAATGGGCAGGCAGATAATTATTGGACGCAGCGTCACGATGACACAGAGCATCCGTGAAAGTTTTGTAGTTACCGCAGATGACTACGGCATCCGCCAGACAGCGGAGCCGATTTTGCGCCTGGCGCACGAGAGGAAGATCGATCGCGTGGCGGTGCTCATACACTATGTCTCTGCCGAGCAGGCGGAGGCGCTCACGGCGACGGGCGTGAAGATCGATCTGCACCTGGAACTCATCGGGCTCCTGAAAAGCGGCGAGAAGATGCATGAGAGCGTTCTCGTGCGGAGCGTCAATTTCATCGCCCGTTACATCACCGGCCTGGCGACGGCGAAAAAAGTCGAACAGGAATGGAGGGATCAGATCGAACGTTTCCGCGGTATCTTCGGCCGCCTGCCGGACGGTCTCAATTCGCACGAACACCTGCATTGCTTCCCGCCGTTCTTCAGGGTATTCATCCGGCTGGCGGCGGAATACCGGATATCGTATATCCGTTTCGGAAAGAAAGGGATGCTGAACGGCCTGCACGGGGCGTTCATCGGCAAGATACTCTCCTTTTTTTGGAAGCGGACGCACCTGATCTATGCCGAGACGGCGCTCGTGACGTCCGATTATCTGGTGAGCCTGGACTGGCTCGCCGATTTCAGGGCGTTCAGCACGCGATTGCCGCAGGGCAGCATCGAGCTCGTGGTGCACCTCGAGCGCGAGGAGGATTACCGCACGATACTCGATTATTTCTGACAGCGCATGTTTCGTCAGCAACAGCATGCCAGATCACTCAATTGGACGGAAGACTCCCGGCGTTTGATAATTCCCTGTTGTCGTGGTACGCTGCCTTTCCTGTATTTCCATCTATGTCCAAGAAAACCGCGCGGAAAAACGCTGCCCATACGTCCACGCCATCGGAGTGGATCGTGGTCAAAGGCGCCCGTACGCATAACCTGAAGAATATCACCGTCGAGATGCCGCGGAACTCGATGGTGGTGTTCACGGGGCTTTCCGGATCCGGAAAATCATCGCTCGCGTTCGATACGATCTTCGCCGAGGGGCAGCGCCGCTATGTCGAATCGCTGTCCGCCTATGCGCGGCAGTTCCTCAATACGATGCAGAAGCCGGACGTGGACGAGATTGTCGGGTTGTCCCCGGCGATTTCCATCGACCAGAAGTCCGCGAGCCGCAATCCGCGTTCGACGGTCGCGACGGTGACGGAGATCTATGATTATCTGCGCGTCCTGTACGCGCGTCTCGGCCGGCCGCATTGCCTCATTTGTGATCGGGAGATAGAGAAGCTGGCGCCCGAAGAGATGCTCCTGATCGTCAAAGAGCGGGTGGAACAGGCGCTCGCGGATGCCAAGATGCGGAAACAAAACCTGATCATCACGGCACCGGTCGTACGCGGCCGCAAAGGGGAATACTATCAGTTTCTCTACAATGCCTTGAGCAGGGGATTTGCGGAGATATTTCTCGATGGACAGCGCAAGAGCCTGCGCGAACGGGTGCTTCTTTCCAAAAACAAGAAACATACCATCGATTTCATCGTCGATGAACTGCCGCTCGAAGAATTCAAGAAGTTTCCGGAGACGTCGCAGGAGCGCCTCTCGGAAGCGGTACAGCGCGCGCTCGAAGAGAGCGAGGGATTGGTGGATGTGCGCATCGGGGGCGAGAGCGTGGTACTCTCGGCCAAATTTTCCTGCCCGTACGACGGTTTTTCCTATCCGGAAGTGGAGCCGCGACTCTTCTCGTTCAATTCGCCGTATGGCGCATGCGCCGCGTGCAACGGCCTCGGCACCAAGCATTTTTTCGGCACTGATGCGTGTGAGGTCTGCCACGGAACGCGTCTGCGCGAGGAAGCGCTTCATGTGAAAATCGGCGGGAAAAATATCGTCGAAGTGACGGCGATGATGACGGAGGATGCGAAGGATTTCCTCGACGGCTTGAAGCTGACGGCACGGGAGCGGCAGATTGCCTCGGTGGTGCTGCGCGAAGTCGGCTCGCGGCTGCAGTTCCTCCTCAATGTCGGCCTCAATTACCTCACGCTCGATCGGCGCGGGAATACGCTCTCGGGCGGCGAGGCGCAGCGCATCCGTCTGGCGAGTCAGCTCGGGTCGCAGCTCGTCGGCGCTCTCTACGTGCTCGATGAGCCGACCGTCGGCTTGCACCAGCGTGACAATGACCGCCTGATCGAGACGCTCAAGGCGCTCCGGAACCTTGGCAATACCATCATCATCGTCGAACATGACGAGGACACGATCTATGCTTCTGACTACATAGTCGATATCGGTCCGGGTGCCGGCGTGCACGGCGGCGAGATCGTGGTATCCGGCTACCTCGACGATCTGCTGACGGCCGATACGAATCAGTCCCAGTCGCTCACGCTCGCGTATCTGCGCGGCGAGGAAAAAATAGCGGTTCCGGTGAAGCGCCGCAGCAAGGAGAAGGGAGCGTTGAAGATTCGCGGCGGCAATCTTTTCAATATCAGGAATATGAACGTCGATATCCCGCTCGGACGCCTCAACGTGATCACGGGCGTTTCCGGCTCGGGAAAATCGACGCTGCTCTACGAGATCATCCACAAGAACCTCCAGGCCCGTTTTGACCGCCGCTACAAGTCCAATGAAGTGTTTCACTGCGCATCGTTCGCCGGCTCGGAATACCTGTCACGGTCGGTTCTCATCGACCAGAGCCCGATCGGCCGGACACCGCGTTCCAATCCGGCGACGTATACGGGCGCGTTCACGCATATCCGCGATCTGTTCGCGGCGAGTGAGGAGGCGCGGGTACGCGGCTGGAAGGCGGGACGATTCTCGTTCAACCGTCCAGGCGGCCGCTGCGAGACCTGCGAGGGCAACGGTTTCATCGCGGTCGAGATGCATTTTCTTCCGACGGTGTACGTACCGTGCGACGTGTGTGGCGGTAAGCGCTTCACCAAAGAAACACTCGAAGTGAGATACAAACACAAGAATATCTACGAAGTGCTCGAGATGACGATCGAGGAAGCCTTTTCATTCTTCGCTGATATTCCGGCTATCGCGGATCGTTTGAAGACACTCAACGAAGTGGGTCTCGGATATCTGAAGCTCGGCCAGTCGGCGACGACGCTCTCCGGCGGCGAGGCGCAACGGGTGAAGATCTCTTCCGAGCTGTATCGTCCGCATATCGAACGCACGATCTATCTCCTTGACGAGCCGACCATCGGATTGCATTATGAGGACGTGAAAAAACTGATCGAGATTCTCGAAAGCCTGGTCGCGAAGGGCAACACGGTTATCGTCATAGAGCACAACATGGATTTCATCAAATCCGCTGACTATATTATAGACATCGGCCCGGAGGGCGGCGCCGGAGGCGGGAAGATCGTGGCTGTCGGCACGCCGGAAGCCGTGGCCCAGATGCCGCGTTCGTATACCGGACAATACCTGAAACGCGTATTGAAAAAGAAATAGGGAGTGGTATACTGTCCGTGAAGGCTTCTTTATCTTTTAATACGCATATATGGACACTCCTTCCCCGCAGGTTTCTCCGGCATCAGGCATGAAAAAATCGAGCATCATCAAATGGGCGCTCATCGTCGGCATCACGATCGTCGTGAATCTTTTCATCACGTATCTCGTGGACGTGATCTATCATTCGCCGGAGTTCACTGATTTCTGTCCTGAAAGCCAGGTGAACCGTGCGATCGAGACCGAGGCGGCGTGCCTTGAGATCGGCGGGCAGTGGAACGAGAACATCGAGGCGAAGAGTATGACGCCGCAGATAACGGTACCGGTACCTGCCGGTTACTGTGATGCGAACTATACGTGCGGCAAGCAGTTCGCAGATGTGATGAAGGTCTACAACCGCAACGTCTTCGTCGTCTTCACCACCCTCGGCATCCTGCTCCTGATCGGCAGCGTGTTTCTGCAGGGCGTCGAAGCGGTCTCACTGGGGCTGTCGTTCGGCGGAGTGCTCTCGCTCATCATCGGCTCGACACGGTACTGGTCGGATATGAATGATATCCTGCGGGTCATCCTGCTCGGCATCGCGCTCGCCAGCCTGATATTCGTGGCATACAAAAAATTCAAGGACTGACACCTCGAATCGTTCGGAAAAAATTATTTTTGGGTAAAAAAAGAGCGCCACGCCACAGGGAAAGTTCTGTGATGTGGACGCTTGGGCTGGTCCCAGTGCAAGCCTCCAGGGGGAGTCGGAGGACCAGGGATACCAGCAAATCTTTCTGAATTCGGTATTTTTTAACGGTAACGCTGTAGCCGTAGTTGCTCCGTGGGCATTGCCGCAGGAGATCTGTTGGCTTGCGCGCGTTTTAATCGGCGCTTGGCTCTGCCGAGAACTTTGACCAGAACATAGTCGTATTTTGCCTGATCATTGTGCCTCCATATACCATGCGTGTGAGCTACTTCTGCGAACGCCATATTGAGTGGCATTCCACGTTTATGAAGCGCAATGACCTCGCTGGTCATTGTACCAATACAACGGTTTTTTGACATTGCCTCCTCCGATTTATGCCTTGATTAGGATGGTTTTTAAATAAACTTTGTATCTACTATTATACGCCTTTTCTCTCTTTTTGTAAAGGGTCGCGGTGTTGTACCCGGAATGGTATAGTAAGGTACATATGACTGCGCCGTGGGAAAAAATTTACACGTTCGAGGCGTTTCGCAAGAAAAACACGCTGCCGGAAGTGCCGGGGGTGTATTTTTTCCTGGGCGCGAAGAAGGAATTGCTCTACATCGGCAAGGCGACGTCGCTCCGTGACCGGGTGAAGAGC
>JBAQCV010000032.1:0-6405 GCA_049294475.1 Candidatus Moraniibacteriota bacterium
GCCGACGACAGACGTGCGGCAAGAGGAGCGCTCCTTCCCCGGAGAAGCGATAGAAAATCGTCGCAGGAAGCCCGGGCTGCGCTCCAGCCTGACATACCCGTCTTGACGGAAGCGGCGCCGGAGCCGGCGGTTGTCGCTTCGGAACAGCCGAAAGATGAGAATCCAGACGTGTCCTTGGAGACGTTGCGGACACGGGTGAGTGAGGCGCGGCGTCAATATGTAGGCGAGGATTATACGAATACGAACCGGTGGCTCAAGGTAAAGAGTTTCTTCGGCAGCAGCGTCAAGCAGGAGAAAAGCGCGGATACGGAATACTATCAGGCGCAGTACAATAATGCATTGATCGATCTGCGCAATGCCGAACTGGCGAAAATCAGACAGTTGGGCCTGGAGGGAAAAGAGCTGCATACCGCTTTGGCCGGAACCCTGAAGTATTTCAAATATGATGAATTGGTGAATGTGAGTAATGATAGGACGCAGGTGCGTGCGGAACATCAGGGTTTTCCGGGAAAAGTGGCTGGAATGATCGAAACAATAGGAAGAGGGTACAACAGCCTTTCCTTCAAGCAGAAAGCGCTCGCGTCCGGAGCGCTGTTCGGATTGGCCGGGGTCACGGGAGGAGTATCGCTTGTGGCGGGAAGACTTTTCTCCGGATCGGGGGCTGCTGTCGCGTTGGAAGCAGTCGCTGAAAAAATCGCGGATAGGCGCCAGGGCGCGAAAGCCGAGAAAGAGGCGCACAGCCAGGTGGAAATGTTGGAAAAGAATACTTTTTGGAATGAGAAACGCTCTCACGAGGCCGATGCGCTCTCTCTGAATGAGATGATCGAGAAAGATATTTTTTCCTTGGATGAGAGGCTGCAGAAGAACAAGCGAGCGGCACTCTTGCGAAAAACAGCTGCTTTCGGTATAGGGTTCGGAGGAGGCTACTTCGCCAAAGAGCTGTTCGATATGGCGGGTGGCGATGCGCTGGTCAAGGGGGGAAAAGAAGCAGTGATGAATACATGGGGCGGCAATGAGGCCGCGGATTGGATCAAGGGACGGTTCGGTGAAGCCGTATCCGGTGCCCATATCGCACCTGTTTCTGGGAGCATAGAGATGCCCGATGTTCCGCAGGCAGCGGCAGAAGCGAAGGCCGGTCTCATTAGCGGGTTCGTGAATCAGGATATCCGGGTCGGAGAGGGCGATTCGATATGGAAAATCGGAGGCACCCTGGCGGATCAGTTGGGACTTGAGGGGGCGCAGAGAACGCACTTCATTGATACCTTGAAAGACCAGTACGGAGATGTCTTGCTCAAGGAAGGAGAGATGGTAAATTTTTCGGCACATGGTATCGATAAAGATTTCGTGGAGAAAGCGCTCGGACAATCACACATGCTGACAGAGGGACAGATGGCGAGCATCTCTGCGAATGATGCGCATCTTGCCGCGTATGCGCATGCCAATCCGGATATCACGTTGACGAACGAGGTGACGGACAATATTCTCACGGCCGCTCTCTATAACGACCGTGCGGATGATTGGTACGCGCAGATTTTTCGGGCGCACGATATCGCTTCCGGACAAGACTGGATGATGAACAAAGAGGCGGCAGGGAGGGTGAAACTGCGAGATATTTTCAATGATGCCAAATTGTTTCAGCAAGGTGCTGCTTCCGGGCATACGACCGGTCTCAATCGGGAGCAGATAACAAACTTCGCGGCATTTTTCCAAGGTGCGACCACGGATGACATCGGGTTCGATAGGAAGGCGTTTTTTCAGGAACATCCGAATGCGACCGTGACGGACTATCTGAACACCGTCGCCCCGCTCGTGAGCCCGGGGCAGCGGATCGGCTCGTATACGACGAAAT
Organism: Candidatus Moraniibacteriota bacterium; assembly: GCA_049294475.1. Lineage (GTDB taxonomy): Bacteria > Patescibacteriota > Minisyncoccia > Moranbacterales > UBA1568 > UBA1568. Next base: position 1,850 of record JBAQCV010000032.1, read on the forward strand.
AATCTTAAAAAAATAATAATACACAAGCATTATGGCACTCGACCAGGAAGCATTGAAGCAGGAGCTGATCGCGACGTTTCATCTGGAGGGAATTCCGGAAGACAAGCAGGAGGCGCTCCTCTCCAAGATGGGGGAAGCGTTGCTGAAGCGAATTTTTCTTGAAACGATGGAGAAGATCGGCGACGCGGGTGTCGCGGAGTATGAGGGGCTGCTCGACCGCGGCGCCAAGCAGGAGGAAATCGAGACATTTCTCGAAAGCAAGATCCCGGGGTACAATGTGTTTGTCCGCGGCGTCGTGACGAAATTCAAGGAGGAGATGGCGGAGGGGGCAGCAGCTTAAGATAAGCCTTGATGTATGATCAGTGATATTTGATGAGGTATTCTGCAGTTGTACGCCTCTTGCATCAGTTATCCTGTATCACTCGCCTTTCATCATTTATCACTGTAATGTCTATGCCGGAAGAAACAACATCGGGAGTGCAGGAGGGAAACGTGCCGGAAATGGCCTCCGAGAGGCTGAAAAATGCCGGCGAGTCTGGTATGTTGTCCCCAGAACCGGAGGCGCCCATCGAAAGCAGGCAGGAGCAGGTGGCGGGAAAGTATGACGAGATCCTCGCGCAAGTCGTTTCGCCGAGTGCCGCGGATACGTATTCGGATGACGCCGTCGCCTCGGATGTCACGAACATCGACGCTACCCTCGATGAGGAAAGCAAGATCCGGCAACTGCTCGACCTGGCAGGGACGAAAGGCGTCGCGTATGCGGTCAAGGTCGCGCGTTCGCTCAATGATTACTATGCCCTTGACCGGATGCACGATGAGCTGGCGGACAAGCTGTATGCTGGCCTGCTCGCACGCGGTCTGATACGCAAAGAATAATGCGCGGATAGCAATAGACACAAAACAGAAAACAAATGGAGGGTTTCGACTTCAACAGTGTTCTCATGCCGCTGACATGGATATTCTCATCCGTGGCGATTGCGAGCGGATCATTTCTGGTCATCCGCAGCTTTCTCCGTTTCCGCTATCAGGTGAATCAGTCCGTCAATATGGATCTGGAGATGGTCCGAGTGACCCGCAAGCAGGCTCCGGAGGGGCAGGAGCAGAAAGCGGAAGCGTGGAAAGAGGAGATTTTCGCGATGGAACAGCTGCTCTCTTCGCTCACGGCGCTCAAGCCCAAGGGGAATGTTCTGAAGAAATTATTTTTCGATACGCCGACGATCGTGTTCGAGATCGCCAATCCGTCCTCGAGCGAGGAGATATTCTTCTATCTCTCGGTGCCGAAACGTTTCCGGGAAAGCGCGGAGAAGCAGGTGCACAGTTTTTTCCCCCACGCATTGATCGAAAAAGTTTCTGACTATACGATTTTTTCTCCGGAGAGCCATACGGCGGTGGCGGTATTGGAACTGCGGCATAGCCATGCGTTGCCGCTTCGCACCTATCGCACGGTGGACGTCGATCCGCTCAACGAGATTTCCAATGCGCTCTCCAAGCTGCAGACCGTCGAGGAAGGCGCGGCTATCCAGGTCTTGCTCGCTCGGGCGGATCCGGGATGGCGCATGGAAGGCAAGCACATCGCCCAGCAGATGCAGGGAGGCAAACGCCTGAAGGACGCGAAGCATCACTCAGTCTTCCATAATTTCGGTTCCGTGCTCGGCAAGGGGCTCGTGCAGGCCATGACGGACTCGAAACGTACCAACAGCCCGGGAGGAGGGGATGAGCAGAAACCGATCACGCTCACGCCGGAAGAGCAGGAGCTCGTCAAATCCATCGATGAAAAGACGAACAAAGGGGCTTTTCGCGCGAACATACGGCTGATCGCTTCGGGAGCGACAGCGGAGCGTGCGGAGGAGATTCTTTCGCACATGGAGAATGCTTTCGGGCAATTCGAGAATTCCGGAGTGAATAGTTTTCGCGTGAAACGGCGCGTCAAGGAAAAACGGGCGGTGTATGATTATATTTTCCGGAATTTCGATGATGAGACGAAGATGATGCTCACCGTCGAGGAAATCGCGAGCATCTTCCATTTTCCGATCTCCACGACCGCGACGCCGAATATCAAATGGCTCAAGGCCGGTGCCGCACCTCCGCCAGTCAATATCCCGGCCGGGGGGATCGTGCTCGGCTTCAACGATTATCGCGGCGTGAAGACAGAGATACGCATCACCGACGATGACCGTCGCCGGCATATGTATGTCGTCGGGCAGACCGGTGTCGGAAAATCGAATTATCTCCAGGAAATGGCGAAAAAAGATGCCCGTGCCGGCAAAGGGTTCTGCTTCATCGATCCGCATGGCGATGCCATCGAGGATATCCTGACCGCCATACCGAAAGAGCGCGCCGAGGACGTGATCATCTTCGATCCGGCCGATGTCGCCCGCCCGATCGGCATCAATATGCTCGAATACGATCCGGCGCATCCGGAACAGAAGACGTTCGTCATCAATGAGATGATCGGGATCTTCGATCAGCTCTACGATATGAAGGCGACCGGCGGGCCGATGTTCGAGCAGTATATGCGCAACGCGATGCTCCTCATCATGGAGCATCCGGAGAGCGGCTCGACCTTGATGGAGATTCCCAAGGTGCTGGCCGACGAGGAATTCCGGCGCTACAAGCTCTCGCACTGCACCAATCCGATCGTGCGCGATTTCTGGCTGAAAGAGGCGGAGAAGGCCGGTGGCGAGGCGGCGCTCGCCAATATGGTGCCCTATATCACGTCGAAACTGACGACCTTCATCTCGAACGATATGATGCGTCCGATCATCGCGCAGCAGAAGAGCGCCATCAATTTCCGCGAGATCATGGATAGCGGGAAAATCCTCCTCATCAACCTCTCCAAAGGAAAAATCGGCGAGATCAATGCTCGCCTGCTCGGCATGGTGGTGGTGGGGAAGATCCTGATGGCGGCGCTCTCGCGCACAGATATGCCGGAAGACAAGCGCCGCGATTTCTATCTCTATCTCGACGAGTTCCAGAACGTCACAACGACCTCTATCGCGCAGATCCTTTCCGAAGCGCGAAAGTACCGTCTCGTGCTCATTCTCGCGCACCAGTTCATAGGCCAGCTGAAAGAAGAGATTTCCAAGGCGGTCTTCGGCAATGTCGGATCGCTGACGACGTTCCGGGTGGGGCCGGAAGACGCGGAATTTCTCGAGAAACAGTTCGCCCCGGTATTCACGGCGCAAGACATCATGAACGTTGACAACTACAACTGTTTCGTGCGCCTCTTGATGAACAACGAGCTGACCAAACCGTTCAATATGAAAACCTATCCTCCGACACACGGCGACCAGACTGTCGCCAACGCTCTGAAAGAACTGTCACGCCTCCGTTATGGCCGGGACGCCGCCATCGTCAACCGCGAAATCATGAGCCGCATCCGGATGGCGGAAAGAGCGTAAGATACATATGAGAATTTGAAATCAAAAAAAGTCTCTGCAGGTGGAGACTTTTTTATGATCGCGATGATCCTATTGTCCGAAATTGATCGTGAAAGAGAGGAGGGTGTTTGGCGTCGTGATGAATACTTCATTCGTTTTTTCGTTGACGGTGATGGTGCGCGCTTCGGCGAGCTGCTCGGAGAAGTACTGCGCGAGGAGCGCTCCGTCCTGGTTCCAGACGAGGATGCGCTTGTTCTCCGCATCGAGAGCGTAGACATTGGCGAATCCCGGACGGGTATGGAGGTCCGTGACGGAAAGCGAGGTACTCGGAGACTCGAGATCCTTCACGAAGCGACCGCGGAAGAAGGCCTGGATGGTGTTTTTGTTCGGCGCGACAAAAATCGTGTCATGTACCGTCAGTTGGGCATCCGCTTCGAATGCGACCGGATCTTTCAGCCACAACGTCGCCGAACCGAAACCACCCTCGGCACGTGGAAATCGGTAGATCTGATTGTTCGTGCCGTCCAGTACGTACAGATAGGTGAGATAGGTGCCGATATCCCTGACGGATGCCCCCGCAGGAAGCGAGAGGGTATTCTTGACGAAGGTACGGCTGATCGGACTCCAGGCGAAGAGTTCCTCGGCATCGGTGTAGACGAATATGAGCCGCAGATCATCCATCGGAGCGGCCAATCGGACAGCACCGCTTCCGGCAGGCAGCATGTATCGCTTGTTCTCGCGGACATTGATGATGTCTTTGGCAGTGATGCTGTAGATATCGTCATCCAGCAGTACGGAGGCGATGATGGCGTCTTCCTGGGTCGCGAGTGTGGTAGGTGGTTCAAGCAGCCGCGCATTTTTTTCCGAGTCGATCGGGAGCGCGGGTGTTTCAGGAGGCGGTGTTGCGGCGATCGGAGCCGGGGCAGTGTTTTGACGTATCAAGAAGAAAATTCCCGTGCCGAGAACGACGATGAGTATGATGCCTAAGGCAAGTGTGACCTTTTGCTGTCGCGGGGATAGGCTTTTCAAGAAAAAAGATAGGCGCCTGAAATGGTACTGTGTAGTGTATGAAAGCGTTCTCGAAAAAAAGCGGAACCGGGCATAGCTGCTGTTACCTGCTCTCAGAATGGATCGGAATACCAGGCTGGCGTTATCCGGGAGCTGTCTGGCAGGAGA
>JBAQCV010000033.1:0-13492 GCA_049294475.1 Candidatus Moraniibacteriota bacterium
GATATACCCAGACGCTTTGCTGCAATTTATGGAAACCGAAGCGCTGGATTTGCTCCCGGATCTTGTCTCGCAACAAGCGGCGTGTTTCTTGGATATCGAAAATGATAATCCGCCACTTCCTATCCCATTTTTTCGGTATCTGCAGCTTCCTTTCTCTCAGCTTGTACTTCAAAAGCTCGTACCGTCCCTTGTCCATCAGTATCACTTTTTCCTCGCCGCCATATTTTTTGACGGAGAGATAGCCCTGCTTCCGCATCTTTTCAACAACCTTTCTCAGATGCGTCGGCGTCTGATACTTCCGATCCATTTTCTTGAAGAGCTTGATTATCTGTACGGCATTCGGCGCCATCAGCGCCAGGCTGACCGCTCCGGGAAGAACTATCGCGGCAAGAATGATCGCCCGCAATTCGCCATTCTTGAATTTCCTTGCTTGTGCTGATGCTTTTGCTTGTATACCTTCTTTTGTCACGCCGGCCTCTTTCCGTCTTATTTGTTTTTCCATACACCTTTTTTGTGCTTGTTTTTTCCTGCTTATTGTTATGCACTCATTTTACCACGGCCGCGAGAAATCGAGTGCGTGATGAGGATGAGAAGGAAATTCGACTTCCAAAATTTATCAAATATACTTTAGAATATCACTCAATTTTTTGATCGTATTTTTAACTCTTTTTCCTCGATGGTCTTTCTTCATATACTCGGATTCTATGAGTAAGGCGTCCACGCCGACATCTCTTGCGGGTTTGTAATCCCAGCGATAATTATCCCCGATCATCAGGGCTCTATTTTTTGCAATATCACGTTCTTTGAGTATCCGCACGATAAACTCTCCTTTGGAAGCGTGCAATTCCCTCGTCGCGTGCACTTCATCAAACAGTTCCTTCAGCTTGAAATGAGCCACCTTGTGATTGATGATAGTAGCCGCCTCTTCTGGCGGATGCGGGTGCGTCGAAAGAAGGATGGTGATAATACCAAACTCCTTCAGTTTCTTGAGTGTCGAAAGAACAGTCGGTATCAAAATGAGTTGTCTGCAATAATCATCCATTGTCCCATCTTGGGCATATATCCAGTGTGGTTTCTCTCGGTGTTTCGTTGTTTTCGGATACCACAACGTCCCATCGCCATCAAAAAATATTATTTTCTTTGCCATCATATTATTTTATTTCTTTTTTGATCCACGCGGCGTAGGCTTTCTCCGATCAGTGAGACTATCTACATAAGGTCAAGAGGATTGACAAATGAGCGTTTGAGTGCAAGACTTTACTCAGCAAATCAGCATAGTCAGGTTGAGACGCTCAACCCCCTTACAATATTTTCACTCCGAGGAGAACACTTATGTCCTGTGACAAGTGCAAGAGTATCGCTCATAGCCATGATGGCAATCCGTTCGTTCCGCTGAACGGAAGCTGTAACGATCTAACCTACGAATGTCCTGACTGCCACGCGTATTGGTGGCAATTCAATGCTCATTTCCATCTGTGGCGTGCTGTACCTTCAGAAACATTTCTCGCCGTCAAAAACGGTAAAGATGTCGCGATCGATATTGGAAGTGGTCGAGTCCTCGGTCCAGCCGGAAGCTTCATCGGCTTCTAGCATCTATGCCAGCAGAATTCTGCTGAATTTGAACGGGTAACCCATAAAACGGCCCCGTTTTTTTCTTTTCTAAATTATTCCTATCCTTGGAAGCCGATGGCGGATGAGGGCGCTTCAGAGGCTTGGACTGGACCGAATTGCTCCTCGTATTTTTTCAAGTTTTCGGGCGACGGATGACTTTGTCCTGAATGCCGATATCCGACAAGAATACCTCTTCCGAAACATCAGAGATATACTCCTCGATGAGCGTAATGCTCTCGAGAATATGGTCAAGAAATATCATCGGGTCTTTCGTCATAGTATCTGAATTTTTTCCTGATCGACATATGGACGCAGCCTCGGATGCAGAGACTCTTCCGTCACAATATCTACTTTCATACCCAGTTTCTCTTCCAATGTTGATTGGAGCGCCACTAGATCAAGCAAAGACTTGCGTTCATGAAAGGAGAGCAGGAGGTCAAGGTCGCTCCCCTCCCGAGCCTCGTTTCTGGCATACGAACCAAACACAAAAGACCGGAGCACGCCATTGCTTCGGAGAAGTGGGACTATTTCTCCCTTGATGCTTTCAAAGTTTTTCATGCCTTCATAGTAGCTATTTTTGACTCAAAACACAAGGTCATCGCCAGGAGTTTGTATCATTCTTTTTGGAAGCAAGGCTTCCAAATTTAGCGAAGCTTGTTGTGGAGGAGTGCCTCGGCCACTTTCTTGGCTTCTTTCAGATTCGGATGCGTCATGTAGATGATTATGAATTTCATATTTTTTTTACCTGATCATCATTATCAATATCGTAAGAATAAAATCCTGTGCCCAAATTTAAAGTTTTAGCACTTCGCCCAAGAGAAGTCTCTATGAATGGAGACTCGTAATCTTTATTAAACTTTTTAACTTCCTCATCCATATTGAATTTATACAAAAACTTATCTGGAAATACTTTACACAGAATAAAATGATTACCCCCTACTTCTACTAAAATAATTATTTCTCCAATATTTAATTTTAGCTTTGACAATTCATGAATAACTATAAGCGGAATAAACTTCTCACCCTTCCTTTGGATATAACAAATCAACTTAAAATCCTTTGGGTACGCTTTTTTTGAAAGTTTATCAACTATGATTCTCGATATCGGTCTCTTATCAAAATCTGTTACAGCCATCACTTCAATATTCAATTGATATTCTTTTCTGCCAATAGAATCTATTTCAAAGTATGCTGCTATAACGTCAGGCGCCTCACTTGCTTCAGTTGAAATCCAATACAATCTATTATCAACACTTCTAATACCTATTAAATAACATGCTGCAATATACTTTTCTCTCTCTTTTTTAAATCTTCTTTTAGAAATAAAATCTTCAATCCCATATCGATCAATTAAAAATCTTGTTTTTCCAATAACCAAGTCGGGATTTATGTATGTCCTTGGAATTATTGGATTTTTCATAGTATATAAATAAGAGCGGAGGAAAAACCTCCGCTCTTATTCTACTCCTTATTTCTTCGGTTCGACAGGCTCACTATCTGCGGCTTTGTCTGCTGGCGCGCCTTCTGGCTTTGCCTCTGCAGCAGGCTCTGTTTCAGCGTCTTTCGGCGCTTCGGCGGTGCCTTCGCCTTCGGGTTTAGCACCTTCGGCTCCTGCTTGACTCGACGAAGCGTTCGCGGCGTCAGTAGCGGCCTTGTACAGCTTCTCCCCTATCTTCTGCGCGGCTTGGGAGAGGGCTTCGGTCGCTTTCTTGATGGCTTCGAGGTCATCGCCGTTCTTCACTTTGTTGAGTTCGGTGATGGCTTCCTCGACGGGCTTCTTCTCATCTTCGGTGAGTTTGTCGCCGGCTTCCTTCATCGACTTCTCCGTCGTGTAGGAGAGGCTGTCCGCCATATTGCGCGCTTCGATGAGTTCCTTCTTGCGCTTGTCTTCTTCGGCATGGAGTTCGGCATCCTTGGTCATACGCTCGATCTCATCCTTGGAAAGTCCGGTGGATGATTCGATACGGATGGACTGGGATTTGTTCGTCGCCTTGTCCTTGGCAGTGACCGAGAGGATTCCGGAAGCATCGATGTCGAACGTCACTTCGATCTGCGGGATGCCGCGCGGTGATGGCGGGATACCGTCGAGGATGAACTGACCGAGGGATTTGTTGTCGCTGGCCATCTCGCGCTCGCCCTGGAGCACATGGATCTGTACCGACGGCTGATTGTCAGAGGCAGTCGAGAAGACCTGCGAGCGGGATACCGGCACGGTGGTATTGCGATCGATGAGCGGGGTACGCACGCCTCCCATCGTCTCGATACCGAATGTGAGCGGAGTGACGTCCAGCAACAGCACGTCTTTGATAGAGCCTTCGAGGACGCCTCCCTGGAGAGCCGCGCCGAGAGCGACGACTTCATCAGGGTTCACGGTGATGTTCGGTTTCTTGCCGAAGAATTTTTCGACAGAGGACAGCACGAGCGGCATACGGGTCATTCCTCCGACGAGCACGATCTCATTGATGTCTTTCACGGTGAGCTTGGCATCGGCAAGGGCTTTCTTCACCGGCTCGAATGATGCCTCGACGAGGTCGTGCACGAGTTCTTCGAGCTTGGCGCGGGTCATCTTGAGCAGCAAGTGCTTCGGACCGTTGGCATCGCTCGTGATGAACGGCTGATTGATCTCGGTATCATTGGCGGTGGACAATTCTATCTTCGCCTTTTCCGCGGCTTCCTTGATGCGCTGGAGCGAAAGCGGGTCTTTGGAGAGGTCGATGCCTTCCTGTTTCTTGAACTCGTCGATGATCCAATGGATGATGCGCTGGTCGAAGTCATCGCCTCCGAGATGCGTGTCTCCGTTGGTGGACTTCACTTCTACGGTGTCTTCGGCCACTTCGAGGATGGAGATGTCGAACGTCCCGCCGCCGAGGTCATAGACTGCGATCTTCTCGTCTTTTTTCTTGTTGAAACCGTAGGCGAGCGCGGCTGCGGTCGGTTCGTTGATGATGCGGCGCACGTTGAAGCCCGCGATCTCGCCGGCTTCCTTGGTCGCCTTGCGCTGCGAATCGTCGAAATACGCCGGAACCGTGATGACGGCATCGGTGATTTTCTCGCCGAGCTTCTCTTCGGCATCGGCTTTGAGTTTGGCGAGGATCATCGCGGAGACTTCCTGCGGCGTGTATTCCTTGCCGCCCATCACGATCTTGATCCCTTCGCCAGCCTGAATGATTTTGTACGGAAGAGTCTTCTGGTCACGCTTGACCTCGTCATCGTTGAAATGCCGCCCGATGAGACGCTTTACCGAGAACAGCGTGTTCTGCGGATTGGTCACGCCCTGGCGCTTGGCGAGCAGGCCCACGAGACGCTCGCCGGTCTTCGATATCGCGACCATCGACGGCGTGGTGCGGTTGCCCTCCTTGTTCTCGATGATCGACGGTGATCCGCCTTCGACGAATGCCATCGCTGAGTTCGTCGTTCCGAGATCGATACCTAATATCTTTGCCATATGATTATTATTACTACTTAATTTTTAATAAATGATCGATTATTGAAAGCACGGTCTTCAAAACCCTTAATTTCTTCATTGTGTTTTTCTTCCTTATGTTTTGTGAACTGTTTGGTTTTTGTGCTCTGGGCTTTGTGTTTTTAACTGACTGTTACTTTGGCCGGCCTGATCACCCTGTCTCCGAATCTGTATCCCTTTTGAATCACCTTCGCTACAACTTGTTTTTCCTGTTGACTGTTATCTGTTGACTGCTGACTGTCTACCGCCTCATGTATCTTCGGATCGAACGCCTCCCCCTCTGTTACTTCTATCGTCCGCATGCCGTTGTCCGTGAGAACCGATTCCAGCTGTTTCTCGATGTACTGGATGCCGACGACCCAGGGACTATCTTTCTGTTCGGCCGGCACATGGAGTGTCGCTGATCTGAAATTATCGAGCACCGGAATGATATCGAGTACGAGCTTTTCTATAAGATAACCTCCGAGCTCCTTCTGCTGCGCGGCCTGGCGTTTCTTGTAATTCTCGAATTCCGCCTGGCAACGTTTCAGATCATTCAGATATTCTTCCGCAAGTTTCTCGGTTGTTTCTGCTTCCGGTGCGGACCGTTTCGGGATCCCCTCCTGGGGTTCCGGCGCCGCTCCTGCTTCATTCTCAATGTCTGGCTCTTGGTCCGCTTCCCGCTGATGCTTCTTTTTGTGCGTCATATGCTTATGCCGTCAGATAAATTATATGGCCAGTAAAAACGATCATGATAACAGATAAATTGAGCAGCTTCTTCATATACTCGATGAGCGATTTGTTCTTGGCATACTCCATCCGTTTCGGACCGATGATGGCAAGAAGCCCTTGCTCGCCTTCCCGATTCTGATAGGGCGCGACAATCATCGAGCAATTGTCGATGCCGGCTATCGGATTCTCATCGCCGATGAAGATATGCGTCTTGCCGTCTTTCAGTTTCAGCATGATACCGTCGAGTTTCTCATCGAGCGAATCCATCATTTCCACGAGACGGCACAGTTCATCGATTTCCTGGAACTCAGGCTTTTCGAGCAATTCTTTCATTCCGAAATCATACACTTCGTCCGTATCGACAAGACCGGAAACCGCAAGATTGCCGGACAGTGCCGAAAGCAGTTTGGCGGTCGTCCGGCCGAGACGCGTATGTTTGGCGCGAAGCATCAGGAGTTCTTTCTCTAGATGTTCCTGATCGCGGCGAGAAAGCGGCCTGTCCCCCATCATTTCCTCTACATAGATACGATAACCCTGATCGGTCGGGATACGACCGGCGGATATGTGCGGCTGGTAGAGATATCCCTCTTTTTCAAGCGTCGCCATATCGCTCCGCAATGTCGCGGAACTCACGCCGAAATCGGAGTGTTCGAGAAGCGCCTGCGAACCCACAGGCATCGCCGTCTCCGTGTAGAGCTCAACGATGGCCGAAAGGATTTGTTTCTGGCGTTCATTCATAATCAGTCAGATAACAATCAACAGCTAACTATCATAAATACAGTATATAAAATGCGCTGGCACTCGTCAAGTATGAGTGCTAGATACGCTGAATAATGGCTTTTATAAAAGAAAAAAGCTAGAGGTACAGTGTACTTCTAGCTCCTCCGGAGTCGATGCTCCATAATTTTTTGAACGATGTATTTTCTATTCAAGAGGTCTTGCCGCCTCTCTGCTTGTGTCGCCTTACGCCGTTATCGGCTGCCTGTTTGGAGCGTGATAGCCAACGATGTGATCGTGAAGCTTCCTACACTCTGCCTGATTTTCACACTGCAAGCACGTCTCACTGCCGCAGCAAAATCTCTCTGCAGCCTTCCATGGAGCAACGACACCTGCCAATGGACAGATGACCGCTGGAACCAGATGGCCTGCATCCTTACTGCGTGGTACATATGCAGCTGACCTATGTGACATGACACATCCTCCTCGGTGGTTGAAGATTATCGCGCTGATTCCCGTGCCGCTTCGTGTGCCGCTATCCTGATCCGAAGAAGTTCGGCATTTAGCGGTAGCGTCAGACGAAGTTCCATGAAACTTCGAAACAAATATTCCAACAGGAGTTTCATAGTTCCTCCTTACATTCTGCAGCTGAAATGACACTCCTTGCATTTGTAATGGCTGTCCCCATAAAACAGCCTATGCGCATCGGTGGCCAGCATGTACACCCGCATGAACGGAGTGTGCAGCTTTTCCGCGGCGATAGGACAGTGGACGAACCGCAGACCAGTATTTGGCTCGATAAATGTTGGGTGTTCGACGGATTTTTTGTGAGCTCCCCCTGGTCCATTGTCACGCCAATCAAAATACAGGCTATGGGCTTGAGACATCCTCATGGGGACGCCTTTATCCATACGAGTTGCTCTTTGGACAGCGTCACTTGGCGGTACTGCGCCAGCTTTATCTATCGCAGGAGTTACCGGAGGATCTGGGTATGGAACATGCCCAAGAAAATAAGCATCCTTATTAGTCGTCATCGTGCTCTCTCCTAAGTTGTCAAATAACACATTATAATACAGGGTCATATCCTCCATCGTTCCACGGATGGCAACGAAGGATGCGTTTGACCCCAAGCCAACTGCCACGCACCACGCCATAGCGCTCGATGGCCTGGTACGTGTATTCACTGCATGTCGGATGAAACCGGCAGAACCGTTCCCCGAACAGCTTGCCCATGAACCCGTGCTCGAGAGAGAGGGTTTTCTGGTAGAGGCGGATGAGGGAAAGCATGAGCCGTTTCACATCGGGAAGCATACCCTGATTACATGCTTTTGTCAATCAGCCGCATCACTGATATACTGGGAATATCCCCCGTTCTTCCGGAGCGGAAAAACAAACATATCCCGATGAAAATCATCAAGCACAAGAATGTCTCATGGATCGATTTCGAAGACCCGCAGGATGACGACATCACGTATCTGCAGGAGAATTTCGACATCCATCCGCTCGCGATAGAAGAGCTCGTGACGCCCACGTATCAGCCCAAGGTGGTACAGTACGACAGCTGTCTGTTTTTTTCCGTCCACATCCCCCTCTTCGACGTGAAGCACCGCACGACCTATCCCGGCGAACTCGATATCATCCTGACGAACGACCATCTCATCACGAGCCACCGGCAGGATATCTACCAGCTCGCCGCATTCTTCGAGAATCTGGAAAAGAGCGAAGGCAAGCGGCGTCTCTCGCTCAACACGACACCCGCCCACCTCCTGCACGACATACTGGAAATCCTACTTGATTCTTGTTTTCCGCGGCTGAACCACATCAGCCAGAAGCTCGATATCATCGAAGCCCAGGTGTTCGCCGAAAAAGAGAAGGAGATGGTGTTCGAGATATCCGTGCTCAAGCGCGATATCCTCAATTTCCGCCGCACTCTGAAACCCCAGCGTTCCATACTCGAATCCATCATCCAAAAAGAGCATCCGTTCATCCCCCAGGAAATCAAGATATATTTCCAGGATCTCATCGGTACCAATATCCGCCTCTGGAACATCCTCGAGAGCCAGAAAGAGACCATCGAGGCTCTCGAAGCCACCAACAACTCCCTCCTCTCCAACAAGCTCGATCTCACGATGAAGGTGCTCACGATCTTCTCCGCCATCCTGCTCCCGATGACCGTGTACTCCAATATGCTCGCGATGAGCGCGCAGATCCCATTCGGTCACAATCCCTACGCTTTCTGGATTCATTCCGCTTTTATGGCAGTGCTCTCCCTCATAACGATCACGATCTTCAGGATCAAGAAATGGCTCTGATATGGAAAAACCACCAAACCCCGGCCGACGGCTGTTTTTGAGCGGTACGGCAGCCGGAGTGGCAGCCGGAGCGCTCTGGAAACTGGGCGCGGATATCAAAAACCCGGAACAGCCGCCAACCGCTCTCCAACCGGAAAAACTGGCAGCGGCTGTTCCGGAACAAGAAACGATCGCGTCGCCGGCTGTTCCGGAAATCACCGCCACTCCGGAACAGAAGATCATGCAACAAGCCGACGAAGATGTCGTCGCCGAGACGCTGTCGGAACAGTTGGAACACTCCGATCGCGTGATCATCAACAAGGACACCATAGAAGCCATCTATCAGAAATGGTACAGGGCATATTCACCGGGTGGAGCACGCTACAAAGACATGCTCAATGGCCTGGAAAAGATGCGGCCATGGATGGAAGATATAGATGCGGAATTCCGCAAGAATAATTTTCCTGAAGCATTCAAATATCTTGCCATAGCGGAATCACACTTTAACATATTCGCAGTTTCGCGTGTCGGTGCGAGCGGACCATATCAGTTCACCAGCACAACAGCAGAAAAAAAACCAGCCGTACTTGTCGTCACACCAACCTACGACGAACGTATCGACCCGATAAAAAGCGCTGCGGCCTGCGCTCGCCTCCTTGCCCATAACTACGGGAACTTCGGCGGCAACAACCGCTCTGCGATCCGGTATGACAAGGAGGACAGCGCGCTCTATCTTGCCATCGGCGGTTACAACGGCGCCTACCCCTGGCGATACAAACCAAAAACAGCAAGACGATACCGCTCTATCCCTCACTATCTCTCATTCGTCGAGAAACAGATCAATAACATCATCAGTACGGTTATCCAGAAGGATGGTGCCGACCGAAAACACTTGGTGCGTCCGAAAGAAACGCTCTCCGCCATCGCCAAACAATATGCCACTACGACCGAAACGTTGATGCAGACCAACGCCTTGCACAGTACAGCACTCAAAGTCGGACAGCAGCTCCGTATACCACATGGTCCATCCTCGAAAAAACAACGTACGCTGGCTCTACGCGGTGCACTCCGCGACCACAACGAAAACCTCAACTATCCGGTCAAGGTCTACGCGATCATAGATGTCATCAAAGCGCTCGGCTTGGAACAGAAACTCGCCACTGACAAGAAACTGGAGTTTGCCGAGATCCCGGTCAAACAAGATCAGCACATCACCCTCGTACATACCGTGGCACAGAAAGAAACCCTCTACTCTCTCGCTCGAAAATATGCGAAAGGACTCGGTGTCACGGAGTCAGCCTTGCGCCAAACTCTCTCGACTGAAAACAGGCTCGGCAGTACCGGCGCATTGACGATCGGACAGAAAATCACCATCGGAGCTTCCAGCCAGACTCCGACTCTCGAAAAACTCGCCCGGGACAACAATACCAGCACCGATGTCCTGCGCGCCTACAATCCAGCCGTCCTTTCACCTGGCAATCCCCTGCCGCCAGGCGTGAAGACGGTGCGCATTCCGAAAAAATTGATGCTTGCAGAGCGCCCCTAGTCCCTGATATGCTCGAGATACCTCTATGATTGTCTTGTACAACACGCTCGCGAAGCGCAAAGAAACATTCGAATCGCTCAATCCCGGCAAGGTCGGGATGTATGTCTGTGGTCCGACCGTGTACGGCCACATCCATATCGGCAATATCCGCGCCTACCTGTTCGCCGATACGGTGCGTCGCGTCCTCGAGGACGCCGGCTATGAGGTGCGTCTCATCAAGAACATCACCGATGTCGGCCATCTGACGGATGACGACGTGGCCCAGGGCGATAGCGGCGAAGATAAGATCGAGAAAAAGGCCAGAGCAGAGAAAAAAACGCCGGCGGAAATCGCTTCTTTCTACGAAGACTATTTTCATCAGACAGAGCAAGCGATGAATATCCTGCCAGCACACTATTTTCCGCGCGCCACAGCTCACGTGAAACAGATGATCAAACTGATCGCGGAGCTCATCGCAAGCGGACACGCGTACGAGAAAAACGGCAATGTTTTCCTCGATGTCACCACGTTCCCCAACTATGGCATTCTCTCCGGCAATACACTGGAGAATCTGAAGGTCGGCGCGCGCCTCGAAGAACATCCCGACAAGAAAAATCCGTGGGATTTCGCGCTCTGGCTTCAGGCGCCGAAAGGACACCTGATGCGCTGGCCGTCGCCCTGGAGCGAGGGCTATCCCGGCTGGCATATCGAATGCTCCGCGATGAGCATGGAATACCTCGGCGATACGCTCGATATCCATACCGGCGGCGAAGACAATATCTTCCCCCATCACGAGGCCGAAATCGTCCAGTCCGAAGGCGTCACCGGCAAGCCGTTCGTGCGCTATTTCCTGCACACCCGGCATATGCTGGTGAACGGCGAGAAGATGTCCAAATCAAAAAATAACTTCTATACGCTCGAGGATATTCTCGAGCGCGGATTCACGCCGATGGATCTGCGGATGCTCTTCCTCGGCGCCCACTATCGCAGCCAGATGAATTTCACCTGGGAAGCGCTGGAACAGGCGAAAAAAAACAAGGAGACGTTATTTGGAACGCTCGAACGGCTAGACAACGTCTCTGACGCGCAGGATAAGACGGACGCGTTCGACGGCGCATCATATCTGGATCGTTTCCGCGAGGCGGTGTGTGATGACTTGAATACTCCGGAAGCCTTGGCAACCGCTCTGGGATATGCGAGAGACATCAATACGCTGATCGATAAAAAGGCACCGGTAGCTCGCAGAATATTGAAAACCGTCTTCGAAAAAATGTTTTTTCTTTTCGGACTGTCCATAGAAAAGGAACTGGTCCCGAAAGAAATCAAGGTTCTCGCAAAAGAGCGCGAAACGGCTCGAAACAACAAAGACTTCGCCGCATCCGATCATCTGCGCGCAGCGATCGAGAAACATGGCTACAAAGTGGAAGATGTTTCCGGCGGCTATCGCCTGAAAAAGCTTTGATTCCAGTGAAAAATATCCACATATCCACAACAGAGGGCAGCTCTAGCCATCCTTCTCCTGGCGCGCTATAATGTACTGTACGCTTCATTGCTCCTATGGCCGCCAAAACCACCGAACATCTCCGCGTCCCTCCGCACAAC
Organism: Candidatus Moraniibacteriota bacterium; assembly: GCA_049294475.1. Taxonomy (GTDB): domain Bacteria; phylum Patescibacteriota; class Minisyncoccia; order Moranbacterales; family UBA1568; genus UBA1568. The sequence continues at coordinate 11,921 of JBAQCV010000033.1, forward strand.
CTCGAGGCCGAAACTTCGGTTCTCGGTTCTTTGATGCTCGACAAGGACGCCATCATCAAGATCGCGGACCTGCTCAAAGTCGGTGACTTCTACAAGGACGACCATAATCTCATTTACGAGACGATGCTCGCCCTGTATGAAGATCACGAGCCAATCGACGTCCTCTCACTCGCCAACAAGCTCGAGGAGAGAGGCAAACTCGAACAGGTCGGCGGATCGAACTATCTCGCCTCGCTCGTGAACTCCGTCCCCTCCGCCACGAACGTTACCCACTACGCGAAAGTCGTTCAGAAAAAAGTCCTCTTGCGCCGACTCATCTCCGCTGCAAGCGATATCGTCGAGATGGGGTACGATGAATCCGAAGATGTCCAGAAACTGCTCGACGAGGCCGAACAGAAAGTGTTCGCGGTTTCGCAGAAATACATCAAGCAGGATTTCGTGCCGATCAAGTCCATCCTCGAACTCGCTTTCAACCGCATCGACGAACTGCACAAGAGCGACCATGCGTTCCGCGGCGTGCAGACGCATTTCTCCGATCTCGACAATCTCCTCGCCGGGCTGCAGAAATCCGATCTCCTGATCATCGCCGCGAGACCATCGATCGGCAAGACGACGCTCGCACTCGATATCGCGAGACAGGTTGGCATCCATTCCAAAGTTCCCGTGGGCATCTTCTCCCTGGAAATGGGTTCCGATCAGCTGGTCGACCGTATGATCGCCGCCCAGGCCGGCGTCGACCTCTGGAAGCTCCGTACCGGCAAACTCTCAAGCGAAGGCCCCAACAACGATTTCGAGCGCATCTCCGACGCTATGGGCGTGCTCTCGGAAGCGCCTATCTTCATCGATGATTCCGGTTCACTCAACATCCTGGAAATGCGCACGATGGCGCGGCGGCTCCAGGCCGAACACAAGCTCGGCCTTATCATCGTCGACTATCTGCAGCTGATGGAGGGTCGTAGTATGAAAGGCAGTGACAACCGCGTCCAGGAAATCTCCGAGATCTCCCGCGGCCTCAAACAACTCGCGCGCGAGCTCAATATCCCCGTCATCGCCCTCTCCCAGCTCTCGCGCGCCGTCGAATCCCGCACCGACCAGGTACCGAAGCTCTCCGACCTGCGCGAATCCGGCTCCATCGAACAGGACGCCGATGTCGTGATGTTCCTCTATCGCGAAGACCGCGTGAAGCCGGACACGCAGAACAAGAATATCGCCGACATCATCATCGCCAAGCACAGAAACGGTCCCATCGGCAAGATCCAGCTCTATTTCGACGAGAATTCCACCACGTTCAAATCGCTCGAAAAAATCCACAACGATTAGCCTCAACAAAAGAATATTTGCTGTTGGAATCTTGCGGGGAGAGTTGAAGTTTTTTCGAGCACGGTGCCGTCGTTTCGACGGATCGAAAAAAGTTCATAAAGGAGTTCGGCGCTGGACGAACGACTGACTCCCGGCAAGGTTACCAACTGCCAAATATTCATACGAAACCACTATGCATTATCCAAAAGTCTTCCAGTCACTGATCGCGCATTTCTCCTCCCTCCCCTCCGTCGGGCCGAAGATGGCCGAGCG
>JBAQCV010000034.1:0-17915 GCA_049294475.1 Candidatus Moraniibacteriota bacterium
TAGCAAGGGCCACAATAATCCATAATAAAAGCTGTCCCTGCTGTATATCCCAATAATAATGATCAAAAAACATGATGATGATCATCATCATCAATAAAGAGCGGAACAAATATACCCCTGTCATATCCTTGGCATGCTTTGCATGCTCATTTACTCCAGTATTGTTAGATTGTTCCACGTGGAACACTTTTGTGCTCTGAGCCCCTGAAATGTTCCACGTGGAACATTCGGTCAACTCCGCCTCCAATGTTCCACGTGGAACATTTGTCTTATTTCTCAGGAAAGCATACGCGAAAAACCATATAAATAAGCCTAAACCGATTGTTCCAACCTCGCTGAAAATAAGTAGGAATACGTTATGGATCGGCTGCAGTTGCCAATACAGGAGATCGCTATCGAAAAACTGCTGCATATTGAATACGAACTGTCCTATGCCCAAGCCTTCAAAATAATAGCCTGCAGATAAGCGTGTAAGCGATTTCATATAAAAAAAACGTTCCATAATCGGCTGAGCTATGAAAAGCTTTAAATTAAAGGAAAATAGTACAAATCCTATCATTATACTTCCCAATATGATAAGTAATTGTTCCACGTGGAACAGTTTTTTGACTAATCCACAGGTTATCAACGTAAAATTGTTCCACGTGGAACAATTATTGTAGCATCCGCGTATCGTACTCATCAATGTTCCACGTGGAACATTTTGTGTTCCAGTGTTGAAATGTTCCACGTGGAACATTTTTCGTCCCCCAAACATCAATATCATAGTGCCTATAACAAAAGCTAAGATAGCCGATTTGGAAAGGCTCAAGAAAAGTGCCAGTAACTGAATAAAAATACTAGCTCTATAAAGCCATTTTATTAAATTATGTTCCACGTGGAACAATGTATTTTTAAATACAAGCGGGTAAACCATTGTGATCAGTACGGATACCGCCAAAAACCCACCTAATACGTTCGGGTGCGGAAACAGCCCATAGGCTCTGATAAAAACATCCCCATTGATGACTATTTTAGCCACTCCGGGATCATATATAGAGAAAATGCTCTCTTTCAAAAAGCTCAATCCTAATGATTTTTGGCTTATAAACTGCACAATAGCGATTATAGACTGAAAAACAGCCGAAACGATAATTGCAGTTGATATTACTTGAAAAATGTTCCACGTGGAACATGTATGAATATAGCTACATATAACATCAAATGTTCCACGTGGAACATTTTGAATATCTGCATTTGAATGTTCCACGTGGAACATTTTGTTATCTGGATTGTTCCACGTGGAACACTCGAATGATTCTTTGCCAGGTGTTCCACGTGGAACACCTGATATAAGGATATACAGATATAGCCCATATCCTAAAGTGAGATGCAAAAATGTAGCCAGAGCTAAAGGAATACTTGCTGACCAGAAAATAGACAGTCCGGACCAAAGGATAAAGAGTCCAGGAATAAAAATAGGTAGCAGCAAATGTTCCACGTGGAACATTCTCCTCCAATATGCTATTGACAATATATACTTTTTATTACATAATATGAATGTAGATAGGGTTGCAAACAACAATAGATCCGAGAGGTAGAGGGAAACATCCAGATATTCATTGAATGTGCCGTCCGGCGAGAAGACCCCGAAAACTTTGCGGATCGAGAAGGGGAGCGAAAAGAGAAAAAGTATGAAGAAAGCCGCATGCGGGGATAGTCCGCCGAAAAGACGATGCGCGCTTTTTAGGGGATGGGGAAATGACATAAATCTCTTCATTATAGCGGAAATCCTGCTGTTGTGAATATCCGGGATGCCATTGACGAATCGGCGAAAGGCAGTATGATTAGAAAGTATAACATGGGCCGTTGGCACAGTTGGTAGCGCGCCTCCATGGCATGGAGGAGGTCACCGGTTCGAATCCGGTACGGTCCACCGTCACAATACAGGTTTTTTGTGAAGAGTATTGGTCAATGATACTCTTTTTTACTATCATAGAAGCAGGCATTCGCTCTTGTAGTTCAACGGATAGAACGAGGGACTCCTAAGCCTTAGAAGCAGGTTCGACTCCTGCCAAGAGCACAATCCATAAACGTATACTCCGCATATGTCAGTCCCGCGCATAATCAAGGTAAACGAGCTCATCCGCAAGCTTTTGGGCGAGATTATGGAACGCGAGCTGAGCCTGAAGATCGGAGTGTTCATCACGATCGCCAAGGTTGACACCTCGAGAGATCTCCGCTATACTCGCATGTTCATCAGCGTTTTCCCGGAACAGGAAACGCACTATGTTTCAGAAACGCTGAAGAAGGAGCTGCCGAAAATCCAAAAACAGCTGTACCGGAAGCTCCATATGAAGCCGCTCCCGAAAGTGTCTTTCGAGATAGACAAGACGGCGCAGGAAGCAGACAGGGTAGAGAAAATACTGAAAGATCTTTTTTAGCTTATCCTAGGTGTTTTTCGGGGTTATCCACACGTTATGCAAAATTTCGACTCTGAATTCCATACTCTCGAATACATCGTATCGAAATCGAAGCGGGTGCTCCTCTTCGCGCACAACCGACCGGATCCGGATACCGTCGGTGCTAATATCGCCCTCGCCGAATACCTCAGGAACTGCGGAAAACATACGGATATCGCGTGTTTCGATGCTTTCCCGGACAAGCTCAAGCCTCTCCGGGAGGAGATATTCCTCCATCCCGACCAACTCGATATCACGAGCTATGATGCGGTCATCGCGTGCGATAGCGTCGACCGCGGTTTCGACAGAATCGTCGGCACCCTTTCCGAGAGTCAGGTCGTCGTACTCATCGATCATCATCCTGATATCACTGTGACTGGCGACGTCGTCATCATTGATGCGGAATATTCCTCATCGTCCGAATTGCTCTATCTTTTTTTCTCCGCGATACATGCGAAGATCACCAAGCCGATGGCAACGATGCTGCTCACGGGAATACTGTTCGATACCGGAGGATTCCAACACGGAGGAGTGTCGCCGAGGGTCATGGAGATCGCGTCAGACCTCGTGAGAAAGGGTGCGCCGCTCGCCAGAATCACGCAGACTATCTTCGCCAACAAGAATATCGGCGCGCTCAAGCTCTGGGGAAAGGCGTTCGAGAAGGCGCGTTTCAATCGGAAGAACGGTATGCTGGTCACCGCGATCACCAAGCAGGATGTCGAGGCATGCCATGCCTCGGTGGAAGATATCTACCAGGTCGCTTCCATCTTGAGCGCCGTTCCGGATGCGAAGTTCTCACTCGTGCTTTCGGAACGCGATCACAACGTCGTGCGCGCAAGCCTCCGCTCTATGGAACAACATGGCGTCGATGTCTCGGCCATCGCGCACCGATTCGGCGGCGGGGGACACAAGCTCGCGAGCGGTTTCGAGATAGAGGGGAGACTCGTCGAAACGAAAGAGGGTTTCATGGTAGCCTGAAGACACCTATCCGCGGGTTATACAGAAGAGTATGGACAAAAAGAAAGTGCTTGATGCCCTGAATGAAAAGATGATGCGCGAATGCGCGTGCACTTTGCGCGAACAGGCAACACAAGCCGTACCGGGGGATGGGAGCGCAGACGCGGAAATCCTCTTTATCGGCGAGGCCCCGGGGAAAAATGAGGATTTGCAGGGCAGGCCGTTCGTCGGAGCGGCGGGAAAATTCCTGAACGAAATGCTCGCGAGTATCGGCCTCGGGCGCGAGGATATCTATATCACCAACGTCATAAAATATCGTCCGCCGGAAAATCGTGATCCGTCTCCGGAAGAAATCGCCGCCTGCAGCGAGTGGCTCCATGAGCAGATCGGCATTATCCGGCCGAAGATCATCGTGACGCTCGGCCGGCACGCGCTGGAACATTTCATTCCGGATAAGAAAATTTCCGAGGCGCACGGACATGTGTTTCGCAAAACTTTCCCGGACATCGGCACGCAGATATTGTTCGCGCTCTATCACCCAGCCGCCGCGCTCTACAACGGGGGAATGCGCGAAACGCTCAAAAGGGATTTCCAGAAAATTCTAAAAGTGTTGGAACAAATAAAAAAATCCGAGCAATGAGGCTCGGTTTTCATTTATATAGTCAATCAGTTCTATTCTGGTGGGTCAGGTGGGACTCGAACCCACATGCCTGTGAGGCACAACATTTTAAGTGTCGCGTGTATACCATTCCACCACTGACCCTTTTTCTTTGAGGTCCGAAGCGGAATTGAACCGCTGTAAAAGGTTTTGCAGACCTTTGCCTAACCACTCGGCCATCGGACCAATCATAAACAGAGCATCCCCAGTCTATCGGAGTTACCGGGGAGCGTCAATGAAAAAACGCCCCGCGGTCGGAGCGTTTCTTTATACCGCGATTTACTGCACGACTTCAGCGGTCAGATTCCGGCGGCCGAACGCGAATGCTTCTTTTTTAGTTTCCATGTAGATGTCGACGTGGTTGCCTTTGATGGCACCGCCGCGATCTTCGCAGCGGAACTCGCCCATCCCCTCGATACTGATCTTCGTACCGAATGGAAAGGCAGGCGGACAGGCCAGCGTACGCCTCTCGGCGACTTTCAGCCCGGAAGCGGTGATGCCGTCGCTCTTGCCGCATTCATCGGCCGCAGCCGTGTAGGCAGAAGCATTGACAGTGAACTTGTCTTGCGGCAGGGCAGCCCACAAATGAGCCTGTTTCTCTTTCCAGCGATTGAGCGTTTTTTCCTCGAAAGACAGCGGGGCATCGACGACCTTTTCAGTCGCCTTGCTCTCGACAACAAATGTCCAGTTGAGCAGGAACGGATCGCCCTTGAAGTCATAAGTGCTCGTCAGTGGAAGCTCTTGTATAGTCTCTGCAGCTTGTACTGTGGATACGCCAGAAAAGAGCGCTAGTGCCGCTACCGCGAAGAGAAAGCTCTTGCGAAATATCATAGATTGCTCTTAGGGATAAGCCGCGACCCTCGGAAGGGGAACGGGCTAGCCTTCAGGTGCTCCTCGCCAGAGGCGGGTACACCTTTTCAGACCAACCACCGATGATAGCACAAAATCCAGCGGCGGTCAAGTATAAAATGCTATTATTTGGCTTATATAAAGCAAAAATCTATATCTATGGGAGCAATTTTGGCTTATTTCAAGGGAATCTATCAAAAAAGCTCATTTGAAGAGAGTGTTCCGCTCTTCGGAGCAAATAAGGGAGAGTCTGCTTCCCATAATGGCTGAAATGGTATATTATCCTCTATTAGCCATAAAAGACCCCGTATCCTATGCGGCAAGAACGCTTTCTGAAATTGTCGAGCGCGCTGCTCGTGATCATCGGGCTTGTCCTGCTCTTCGGGCCAAGACAGTGGTTTCCGGACTTTTATAGTCCCGTTTTCATGGGCGTCATCGCGCTTTTGTCTCCATTGCTTATCTATCTGCCGGAGCTCATCATAAAAAAAAGCACGCCTCAAAAAAGAACTCTGGTCCTGGAAATGCGTTCGGTCATAGCGTTCTCGCTGATAGTCAATTTTGCCGGGGAGCTCGGCCTGTTTCAACTCTATAAATATGGATTCGAATATGATAAGTTCGCCCACTTCATCGTCTGTATGACGTTCGCGTTTATTCTCGGCGAGTCACTCAGGGAATGGGAACAGCTTCATTCGAGAAAATTGGTTCTGATAGTCTTTCTCATCGTCTTCAGCTCCGGCATCGTATGGGAACTATTCGAAGTCGCTTCGGATTATCTTTTCAAGACACAGGAGTGGGGAGTGTACGGCAAGTATCTCGCCGCAGATACATATGCGGATCTCGGTTTCAACCTCCTGGGCGCTCTCGCCGGAATCATCGTCTTCAAGATACCCAAAGGACGGAGTACAAAGAAGAGCGGGTAAGGGGAGGATCGAACTACTCGCTTCGCTGCGTTCTATAGGGCTTCCGCCCTTTAGCCCGAGATGAATCTCGGTCACCCCAAACGGGAAACTCCCGTTTCCCGACCCCTTCCCGGTCCGACTCCTCCTCACCACGAAAAAGTAAAACCGCCCCATAAAGGGACGGTCCTACTTTTTTTGAGCGGGTAAGGGGAGTCGAACCCCTATCTAATCCTTGGCAAGGACTCATAATAGCCGCTATACGATACCCGCTGATTACTAGAGCATTTGGCAGGCAAATTCGCTTGGTCAAGGATGACTGGTCCCTGTGGGACTGGATGGGATCGAACCATCGACCAAGCGATTATGAGTCGCGCGCTCTACCACTGAGCTACAGTCCCTCATGTGCTCTCTAACATTCTCTTCACAGACGTTTTGTGCCGAGGGGCAGAATCGGACTGCCGACACGAAGATTTTCAGTCTTCTGCTCTACCACTGAGCTACCTCGGCATACATACACCGATTATAAATGAGTGTCCTGTCAAACACAATCATTCGGTGCACGCTCAAGGACTCGAACCTTGGACCCCCTCGGTGTAAACGAGGTGCTCTAACCAACTGAGCTAAGCGTGCAGGCAAGAAAAAAATTGTGCCCAGGAGAGGACTCGAACCTCCAATCCCTTGCGAGAACTACCACCTCAAGGTAGCGCGTATACCAATTCCGCCACCTGGGCAAATGCTTATGCGGCCGCTTCCGTGGTTTCTGTCTTCGGCTCCTCTGCCGACGCTTCCTCTATCAGTCCGCCTTTGACGGCTATTTCCTTGAGTTTCTTGCTCAAGTCTTTGCCGGACTTGGTACGGACATAGTACAGCTTGGCGCGGCGGGCGCGGGTGCGTTTCACGAATTCGATCTTCTCGATCTGCGGAGAAGAGAGCGGCAGCACCAGTTCGACGCCGACTCCGAATGAAATTTTTCGGACGGTCATCGTCTTGGAAGAGCTCTGTCCGCCATTGATGGCGATGACGGTGCCCTGAAAGGACTGGAGGCGCTCTTTGCTCCCTTCCTTGATCTTGCGAAAAATCTTGACGACATCGCCGGCCTGGAGCTCGGGTATGGCCGAGACTTTCCGCTGCTGCAGATTGAAAGAGATGAGTTTCTGATGCATACGTTTATGGTAAAAATAAAAGCCCCGACCCTTATTATGCTGACAAAAGGCTTTTCAAGGCCTCGTCATCATAGCCCGCCTCCCGCGTTTCGTCAATACTCCGGAGCACCGTGCGGAAATCCGGCGGGAGAGGGGCCTCGAAAACATGCTTTTTTGAGAAAAGCTCGAAGCGCAGACGATGGGCATGCAGCATCTGCCGGGATGAAAACAGCTTCTCTCCACGACGCATCGGCTTCCAAGCATACAGTTTATCGCCGACGATCGGGTGTCCGAGAGAGGCGAGGTGGGCACGGATCTGGTGCGTGCGACCGGTCTTCGGCGCCACCTCCAAGAGATCAAATCCCTCATAACGGGCCAGGACACGGTAAGATGTCAGCGCCTGACGCGCGCCTTCCGGGACGTGTTGCGTCTCTACGACGAGGCGTTTCAGCTCTCCTGATCGCTGCATCAGCGGTTTGTCGATCTCGCCCTGCAATGCCGGCATAGTGCCATATACCAGCGCGATGTATTTTTTTTCTATTTCCCGATCCTGGAACAGCCGCTTGAGCGCCTGAAAGGCCGGTGCAGTTTTGGCGATGACCAACACTCCCGATGTCTCGCGATCCAGACGATGGACGATTCCCGGACGCAGAGCGTTCTCGCCGATACCGCGGACCTCCGGATAATGGGCGATGACCCAGTGCGCCACCGTCCCTGTCCCCATACTCCCGGCCGGGTGTGTCTGCACGCCCGCGGGCTTGTCTATGACCGCGATGGAGGCGTCATCATACAAAACAGGGATATCGACATCGCCTGCGCCGAGCCGCAGTTCCGGCGAAGCGATCGAGAGATCCTCTATACGAACCTCGGCATTATCATGCAGTTTCACCAGATAATCCGCCCTGGTCGAGGCGCCATTCAGGAAAATCCTGCCGCTCTTTATCAGGCGGGCGATGCTGCCTCTGGAAAAATCATTTTCAGGAAATTTCTTCCGCAACAGATCAAACACGGCCACATCCAATCGCCTGTCGACAAGCCACCGCGGAATCTCAAGTATTATCTTTTTTTCACCGTCTGGTTTCATATCTCATCAGATGTCATAATGCTGGCACCAAGGAGAGGCTTTGGGGTATAATAACGGGTATCGAACAGCGGGGCAAGCCCCGCAGCGGAAAAACACATATCAATTTCCCGACATGAAAATCGCCTTTTTTGAAACCAGCAGATCGGACAAGGAATACCTTTCGCGCGCGCTGTCCGGACACGAGCTTCTGTTTTTCGTAGAACCGTTGACGGAGAGCAACGCATCGCAAGCGGCGGAGTGCGAGGTCGTTTCCGTCTTCATCTATTCGGCCGTCAGCGCGGCCGTCCTCGAACGCCTGCGCAGCCTGCGCTGCATCGCGACGCGCTCGACCGGCTTCGATCATATCGATATCGCCGCCTGCCAAGAAAAAAATATCGCCGTCCTGAATGTCCCATACTACGGAGAAAATACCGTCGCCGAGCACACGTTCGCCCTTATCCTCGCCCTCTCCCGCAATGTCCACAAATCCTATGCGCGCGGACTGAAGGGGGATTTTTCCATAGAAGGGCTCATCGGGTTCGACCTCAAGGACAAGACGCTCGGCGTCATCGGCACCGGCCACATCGGTCTGCACGTCATCCGTATCGCCAAGGGTTTCGGCATGCACGTCCTCGCCTGCGATACGCATCACGACGTGTTCCTCTCCGAGATACTGCACTTCAGATACGTTTCGCTCGCTGAAGCGCTGGCGCAGTCCGATATCGTGACCGTGCACGTTCCCTACAATGAGCATACCCATCACCTCATCAACAAAAACAATGTCAAGACGATGAAACGGGGGAGCCTGCTCATCAACACGGCTCGCGGCGGCATCATAGAGAATGAGGCGCTCATCTGGGCGCTCGACAATCACATTCTCTCCGGCGCAGGACTCGACGTCCTCGAAGGGGAAGAGCGCATCAAGGAAGAACAGCAGTGTCTGCACGAACATTGCGGGTCCGGCCAGGGGAGACAAGTCGCGGAGAACCATGATCTCCTGAGCCGCGACAATGTCGTTTTCACGCCGCACATCGGATTCTACAGTGAGGAGGCCTTGCGGCGCATTCTCGATACGACTCTTGAAAATATAACGAAATTCGCTCTCGGAAACATCGAGAACCGGATAGTCTTTGCGCCAAAGAAATAGTGCGTGCCCATTCTCTCCAGAGCGTCCCCGTCTCCTCCTGTGGGGAGATTTTTTCTTGTTGCCCTTATTTTTTCTCTTGTGCTACAGATATGCAAGATGCCACTACATCTTGTTGAAAACATAAAAATACATGAAAATACGGCCTATTTCTCCGCTTGACAGGCGGTCATTTGACACATGCACACCAAGCCCCTATTATAGGAAAGTGGCTCGCCGCGTTCCTAATTTTTCAAACCAAAAATATGCGCCAAGATTCATGTTGCGGGGGAGGCTCATGCTCCTCGGGTATGCAACCGGTCATCGGACAGCCGATCGCCGATTTCGAAGTCGATATCTATCATAAGGAGGCGTTCCGCAAGGCACACCTCGCTGACTTCAAGGGCAAGTGGGTGATCTTCTTCTTCTATCCGGCAGACTTCACGTTCATCTGTCCGACGGAGCTCGAAGAAATGGCCGCTCACTACGCAGCGTTCCAGAAACTGAACGCCGAGATTCTTTCCGTCAGCACCGATACCAAGTTCACCCACAAGGCCTGGCATGACCATTCGCCTGCCATCAAGAAAATTGATTTTCCGATGGTAGCCGACCCGGCAGGAGACCTCGCGCGGAGTTTCGGCGTCTATATAGACGATGAGAAAGATGAGGATTACGGACTAGCCTTGCGCGGCAGTTTCATCGTCGATCCGGACGGTATCCTGCGGGCGTACGAGATACATGCCAACAATATCGGCCGCAGTGCGGCCGAGCTCCTGCGCAAACTCGAAGCGGCGGTATTCGTCCGCGAGCACGGCGGAGAAGTGTGCCCGGCGAACTGGAAACCCGGATCGAAAACCCTGAAACCCGGTATCGATCTCGTAGGAAAAATCTAACACCCCAAACACATAAAAGTATGCCGGACACCTACGCTGCCAAAGATTATAAGCACCTCCTCGGCCTGGCCGGCCTGAGCGACGCCCTGCTCATGAATCACTTCGCGCTGTATGAAGGATATGTGGCCAATAGCAATAAGCTCATCGGCCTCCTCGAATCAAAAGAGCTGGGAACACCGGAGTATTCCGAACTGAAGCGGCGGCTGGGCTGGGAGTGGAACGGTATGCGCATGCACGAGCTCTATTTTGGGAATATGACGAAGGAAGCGAATGCTCTCGGCGAGAGTATGCTCAAAGAAAAAATCGTGAAAACATACGGGAATTTCGAAAACTGGAGGAAGAATTTTCTCGGACTCGGCGCCATGCGCGGCATCGGTTGGGTCATGTTGGTTCATGACGCAGAGAAAGACGCGCTCTTCAATATCTGGATCAATGAGCATGATATGGGGCATCTGGCGGGGGCAACCCCTCTGCTGGTCATGGATGTCTTCGAGCACGCATTCATGCTTGATTATGGCTTGAAAAAGGCAGATTACATAGAAACATTCTCACGCTCCATAGACTGGAAAACCGTAGCGGCAAGGCTCCCCAATACATAAAAAACCCTGCCCGTCCGATAGGCGGGAAAAATAAACACTGATCACGCGCGACAACACACCCGTTGTCGGCACTGACTGACCAAACGATATGTCTCTCACCCAGGTAAAACGGCGCGACGGAGAAGTGGTTCCCTTTGATCGGATGCGCATCGAGAAGGCGATCGAACTCGCCTGCGATGCGACCGGGGAATCAAACAAGAGCTTCATCCCGAAAATGACCGACGATGTCATCGATGACCTTATCGCGGCGTGCGGCGAAGAGGCCGGCGTGCACATCCCTTCCGTCGAGAAAATCCAGGATTTCGTCGAGAAGCGCCTCATGAAGATGAGCCGGTACGAGATCGCCAAGGCCTATATCCTCTACCGAGAAAAGCAGAATGAGAAGCGCGAGGAGCGGAAAGAAAAACTCATCGAGCAATTCGAGAAGCACTCGATGAAGGTGATAAAGGCGGATGGAGAAAAAGAGCTTTTCGATGTGAAAAAGATCAAGGCCGTTTTCGATCGCGCCGCATCCGGCTATGAACAGGGCTGCCGCTTCGATGACCTGCTCGAGGCATTCAAGAAGAATATCGTCGATGAGATCAAGACATCAGATATCAATAAGCTTCTGATAAAGACCTGCATCGATCTCGTCACGGTAGAGAATATTTTCTGGCAGAACGTGGCGGCTCGGATCCTCCTCGGCGACCTATACAAACAGGCGATAAAAAATCGGGGGCTGGAGCAGAAGGATGTCTATTCCCCCGAGGCATACAAAGCGCTCTTCGATGACTACATAGAGCGCGGCCTCTACTACAAGGATTTTTACAAACATTATACCGCCGCAGATATCCTGGAGGCAGGCAAGCGGCTGTCCCGGGATACGGATCAGGGATACGAATACACGACGGTCGTCTCCTTCGCCAAACGCTACCTGCTCAATCCGAACAAGATAGTCAGGGAGCTGCCGCAGGAAATGTATATGTCGCTCGCCTTGTTCCTCGCCATTCCGGAAAAGCCAGAAAACCGACTTGCTTTCGCGTTCAAGGTGTATGAGCACTGTTCCGAGCAGCGCATCTCGCTGCCGACCCCGACACTGCTCAACGCCCGCACCAACTATCATCAGCTGTCCAGCTGTTTCAAGATCAATGTCGATGACGATCTGCGCGGCATCTATCATGCCGTCGAGAATATGGCTCAGATCTCCAAGTTCGGCGGTGGCGTCGGGGTCTACCTCGGCAATATCCGCGCCCGTGGCAGTTCGATCCGCGGAGTCATCGGCATGTCCGGCGGCGTCAATCCCTGGGTGAAAGTCATCAACGACACCGCGGTCGCCGTCAACCAGCTCGGCTCGCGCCTGGGAGCCATCTCCGTAACGCTCGACATCTGGCACCGCGATATCTATGATTTCCTCGATCTCCAGACGGAGACCGGCGATATCCGTTCCAAGGCATTCGATATTTTTCCCGCCGTCTCCATCCCCGATCTGTTCATGAAGCGGCTCAAAGAAGATGCCGACGTCTCCCTGTTCGATCCGCACGAGGTAGAGACGCTCTACGGCAAACGCCTGCAGGACAGTTTCAATGAGACATTCGAGGAGTTCTACCTCATGCTGGAGAAGGATGAACGGATGAAGATGAAAAAAGTGGTGAAGGCGAAAGATGTGTTCAAGAAGTTCCTGAAGTCGGCCGTCGAAACCGGCATGCCGTACGTTTTTTTCCGCGACACCGTCAATCGCCTGAACCCGAACAAACATGCTGGCAACATCTACTCCACGCAACTCTGCACGGAGATTTGCCAGAACACATCCGCGACGAAATTCCTCGAAGAAGTCATCGAGGATGGGAAAATCGTCATCCGCTATGAACCCGGGGATCTCGTCGTCTGCAACCTCGCCTCCATCAACATCGCCACCGTACACGAGCCAGCGGTGATCGCCGACGTATTTCCCATCGTCATGCGCGTCCTCGACAACGTCGTCACGCTCAACTACTACCCGATCCAGGAGGCCAGACGGACCTCAACACGCTACCGAAGCGTCGGTCTCGGGTATCTGGGACTCGCCGAATATCTCGCCACGCGCAAGCTCGCCTACGATAGCGAGGAGGCTCGCCAAGAAGTCAACCGCCTCTTCGAGCGCTATACTTACCATACCTATCGGGCATCCGTAGACATCGCGCGGGAACGGGGAACGTACGAATTGTATCCCGGCAGTGAATATTCCAAGGGCATCCTGCTCGGACGCACAGCGGAGTGGTTTGAGATGAACACCCCTTTTTCGGAGGAGTGGAAGAAGCTCTTCTCCGATATGAAGGAGAGTGGTGTGCGTTTTGCCTACCACACCGCCCCGGCACCGAACACCTCCACGGCCGGCGTCGTCGGCACGACCGCGGCACTCCTCCCGATCTACAAGAAATTCTTCATCGAGACGAACCTCTCGGCGCCGACCATCCGCGTCGCTCCGAAGCTTTCCAAGGAAAATTTCTGGTACTACAAGGAATACATCCACATGAACATGAACGATGTCATCGATATGATGGCGACCATCTATCCGTGGATAGATCAGTCGATATCGTTCGAGTGGATGATCGACCCGGCCAAGGTAAGCCCCGCCCAGCTCTACAGCTACTATGTGAAGTCGTGGGAACAGGGAATAAAGACCGTCTACTACGTGCGCAGCCTCTCGGGGGAAGTGAAGGATGACTGCGTCAGCTGCAGCGGCTAGCTCTGAAGACAAAGCAAGGATACCGAATCACGAATCATAATTAAGAGGGCGCTCTTCTTTCTCATTCCGACTCTTCATTATTATTCATTCCTGATGCATGGTTCATTATTCACCATTCGCAAACAAATATGACAGAAGAAATGCAGCGAAACCTGATGTTCAACCCGAAGGGAAACGATGATGTGGGAGTGCGCACCATCATCAAGGGCGCGACGACCGGGCTGTTCAATCTCAACGCGACAAAATATCCGTGGGCGAAATCGCTCTACCAGGTGATGATAGGAAATTTCTGGGTTCCGGAAAAGGTGTCCGGGCTGAAGGATGATGCGCGGATGTTCCATACCGACCTCTCACCGGAAGAACAGGTGGCCTACAAAGGCATCCTTTCTTTCCTTATCTTCCTCGATTCCATCCAGACGGTGAACCTGCCGCACTTCTCCGATTACGTCACCTCGCCGGAAGTCAACCTCATCCTATCCATCCAGGCCTATCAGGAAGCGATCCACTCGCAGTCATACGCCACTATCCTCGAATCAGTGGTCGAGAGCAAGGAACGCGATGAGATCTATTATTTCTGGCGCACGGACAAGACGCTCCTCGAACGCAACAAGTACATCGGGCAGATTTATGAGGATTTCATCAATGATCCTTCGGATGACAAGTTCTTCCGCGGCATCGTCGCGAATTTCCTGCTTGAGTCGGTCTATTTCTACAACGGCTTCGCGTTCTTCGACACGCTGACCGACCGCATGAAAATGCTCGCGACCGGCCGGATGATCGCGTATATCCGCCGCGATGAGCTGACTCACATCACGATATTCGCCAATATCATCCGCGAGATCCGCAAGGAATTCCCGGCTATCTACAGCGAACAGCTGATCCGGGATATGATGAAAACGGCCGTCGAGCAGGAAATCGAGTGGGGCAAGCATATCCTCGGGGATCGTATTCCCGGTATCAATGGCGAGACGACGGAAGGGTACACGAAGTGGCTCGCCAACAACCGCCTCGCCATGCTCAACATCGGCCCGCTCTATCCCGAGGCCGTCACCAACCCCTACAAGCACCTTGACCGGCTCCAGGACCCGAACAGCGACAAGGGCAATTTCTTCGAGACGACCGTCGTCAACTACACCCAGTCGACCAGCATGAACGGGAGTTGGGACTTTTGAGGCAGCTTTTTATCCGTGCCACCAGCCGATGGGTTCACAAGTTTTGCTGGTGTGCGCGCTTTTTGTTTCATTTCATACATCACATATCCTCTATCCAATCTGAAATGTGGTATAATGGCGGTACACCGTTTTTTCAATATGTACAAAAACAAAAACATCCTCATTCTGTTTTTTCTGCTCGTTTTTTCAGCAGGTATTTTCCTTTTCGTTTCCGGAACGGACGCCCAGGCACAGGGGCTCCAGTATACCCTCCTGGAAAAGATTCCCGGAACGGATAATGTCGGAAGCGACTTGAAAGGATATCTCGAGGCCATCTACAAGGTCGCGCTCATCATCATCGTCCTCTCGGCTGTCCTGATGCTCTCCATCGGGGGGTTTATGTACCTGACGAGCGCGGGCAGTACTTCGGCTATGGGCACCGCCAAGGGCGTCATCTTCGACTCGCTCATCGGGCTCGTCATCGCGCTCACGGCGTACCTCCTTCTCTACGTCATCAACCCCGACCTCGTCAATATAACGCTCAACGGCCTCTCACCTACTGCCGTTGGTCCTGCTGTACCACCAACTGGGCCGCCAGCCGCCTGCCCAAGCCCACCGGAACCGACAGTAGCCTGCTGCCCGCAAGGGATTAAGTGCCAGGCCTGCTCAAGCTGTTCAGAGGTTTCTGGGGTAACATACAAACCATGTGGGTTGAGCAAGTGTTTTCTTAATACCACCCTCCTCGGAAAAATCAAAGGTATAACAGGGGTAAGTGGGTGGAGAATAACTGAATCATGGCCTCCAACCATCAATCGCAACACTACCAACAGCTGTCATGAAAACGGGACATGCGCAGACATTAACAACAGTGGTGGCCCGACGGATCCGACATCTATTAAAAAATATTATGACGCTTTCACAGCTGCTGGGCTTAATGTATTGTATGAGACAAAGGAGGATTGTGCGCCATACAAGGCAGTCGGCATAACGAACTGTGGGTCATACCCAAGCATGACAAATGGGTCCTCATTTCACGTTTGGTAGAGAAAATCCAAATGAAAAAAACCTTCTACATTTCCGTCGGATTGCTCATTCTGGTACTCATCTTTTTGGCTGCCTACAATTTCGCCTTCCGCAACAACGTCAACGACCCCGTCGCCGATCCGGAGAAAAAAGCGTCATCGGAAGAAGCGGCTTCCTCTGACACGGCTCCGATCGTCACGAATATCCAGCCCCTGATCAACGAGGATATCCTCGGCGCCACTATCTCCACAGACGGCACCATCTATTATTATTCCATCGATGATCAGGCACTGAAAAAAGCCTCGCTGGCAGGCAAAGACAAGTCCGTGCTCATGAGCAATCTCCCGGGGATGCCTCTGCGCGTCACCTGGTCGCCGCAGAAAGATAAGGCGCTTCTCCTGCTCAAGCAGCAGAGCGGACAGAGCCTCTGGCACTTCGCCGATCTCGCCACCAAGACGCTCGTCCCGCTGCGGCCAGAAATGTTGCGATTGACCTGGAACAACCTCGGCGACAAGATTTTCTACCAGTACACCGATCCGAGAAGCGGGGAGCAATCGCTCAACATATCCAACCCCGACGGCAGCAGCTGGAAAAAGCTCGCCTTCCTCTATCGCGACTCCTTCATCGCCCCTATCCCGCAGAGCACGACGGTCTCCTTCTGGGGCAAACCAAACGCGCTCGAAAAGACGTATTTCGAGACGGTCAGCCTGACGGGAGAAAATCGCCGCACCCTGCTGTCAGAGAAGTTCGGAGCTGACTACCTCTGGTCTCCCGACGGCGAGAAGGTGCTCGTCAGCATAAGCGAGGAAAAAGGCGGGCATGGCGTCGTCCTGAACATCATGAACGGCAGCGGGGGAGAATTCCAGGGACTCTCCATCCCGACACTCGTCTCCAAGGCGGTATGGGCCAAAGACGGCAAAACAGTCTACTACGCTCTCCCCGGATCGCTTCCGGAAAGCGCGCTGCTTCCCAACGATTATTTCGACAAGCCGCTTAATACCAAGGATACGTTCTGGAAAGTTGATACGACGACAGGAAAAAAGACCCGGCTTGCGGATCTCAAAGAGGTGACGAAGAGCTTCGATAGCACCGACCTTTTCCTCTCTCCCCAGGAAGACGCTCTGTTCTTTACCGACAGAGTCACGCATCGTCTCTACCGCATAGATTTTTAGGCGTCCAGGAAGTGTCCCGCAAGCCCTTGCCTCAGGGCTTTTCTTGTTTGTTCAGCAAGCCTATGCCGAAAGCCACAAGAAGCCAGAAGACAAAAGCAAGATCTGTTTTGAAAAAAGTCGTGTCCACGAGCCCCGCTATACCGTACATCGCAAGAGTCGCTATCAAAAACACGCTGATTTTTTTCGAATCTTCGTCGCCGAATTTCAAAAGCATCCGCATCTTCCAAAACCACGCGACCATCAGCAGAAAGAATCCGATGAGCCCCATAAGTCCCGCCTGTAGCCACACGGCGAGATAGAGATTGTGCGGCTGCGGCACCGCCCACTCGAGATAGGGCGGAAAATACCGCTGATAGGCGAGGTATGTCTCTTGGAACCGCCCGATGCCGATGCCGAACAGCGGGTGATCGGCGATGATGCGGACCGCTGATCGCCAGATCATCTCGCGCGAAGCGAGCGAGGAGCGCTCCCCGAGCGTCGCAAGCGACTGCCACTTCCCGCTTCCCGATTCGCAGAAAACAAGGATGGAAAAAATTCCCAGGCACAACAGGACGACCGCGATCTTTTTTCGCCACGAGAACGCCGTATCGAGAAGAAGGAAAACAGACAGTCCCGCGAGTATGCCCACCCACATCTCATACGAGCGGGTAAGGAAGATGGCGAAAATAAGCGCGGTAAGCGACAGCCACAGAAGCGGCTTTTGAAAATTCCGATTCGCGCGAGATGGGGAGGAGAGAAAGTGCCCCGCAAGCAGCACGCCGGGAGCCAAAAAGAAGGCGAGGTAATTCGGCGAAGCGTACCATGCCGCAAGCCGACCATCATAGGTGAGCGCTCCCTGAAAAAAGAAAAAGAGGCTGACGCAGGCGCCTACAGCCATGACGCCGAGCCACACGGCGAGCATGCGTGCCAGATCACGCGTTTCCGGATCAGTCTCCAGCCACAGCCACGAGGCGACAAGCGGAAATACGAACCATGTCTTGAGCATGCCCAAGCCCGTCAGAGAAAAAGGGTTCGCGAAGAATGAGAGCATGGCTCCGGAGAAAAAAAGCGTGATGCCGATGACGAACGGGTTGCGGAAGCTGATCCTGCTGAAGGGTGAAAGTGTTTTTTGCCTCCATCCATACGCGTATGCAGCTAAGGCTATGAGTATCGGTATTTCGACGCTGTAGAGAGGCGCGCCGAAAACGGTCAGCTTGAGATGCGCGATAGGCAGAAGCGCTATGCTCGCCGCTATGCAGCAC
>JBAQCV010000035.1:0-23001 GCA_049294475.1 Candidatus Moraniibacteriota bacterium
AGAAGGGAAAGCTGGCAATGCTCGTAGTTTGCATAGAGAAGATGATTCAGGAATTAACCTCGGATTGTAGCAAAATCTCTCAACTTCACTAAATCCAGGGTGTTACCTATGTATCTCATCTTCTGCATCGGGAATCACTATTTATCCCTCAACCGAGCCTCAAATCGATCTTTAGCCAATGCCACGATCCGGTCAAAAGCGCTGTCCATCTCCTCGCTCGAAAGCGTCCGGTCATCCGCGCCGAAAGAGAGATGGAACGCGAGACTCTTCTCCTCGCCCTGCTCGTATATGTCAAATAGTTCACACTGCTTGAGGAGCGGGGCGCCTGCCTCGCGCAGCAACCGCTCGACTTTGTCCACGGTCACCGTTCGAGGAAATGTGAGTGAAATATCGCGGACAGCAAACGGGAATTTCGGAAGCGGCTTGAAAATGATCTCTCGTTCGCGGACAGCCGCAAGTATGGAAGTATCGAGTTCCGCACACGCGACTCGTGAATCCAAACCATAGTCGCGCGCGACAGACGGATGCAGTTCGCCGACGACACCAAGTATCGTCTTTCCGCTTCGTATGGTGGCGCTCCGTGTCGGATGAAGCATCACCACCCCCGGCATACCCGATACTTCTGACAGCGGCTCAAACATGACATCCTCGATATGAAACGCATCAAGAAACGCCGACATTTTTCCTTTGAGGATGAAGAATGATTCGCCCGCCGTTGCCGAGGCATTGCCGCGGACGCCCTTCTTCGTTTGGATAGAAACAAATGCGAGAGACTTTTTTTCCGTCACACCCTGTTTTCCGACACCCTTGGCGAACACGCTCCCCCACTCGAAACAATCAAATGTTTCGAAGTAACGAAGGTTGTCACGCACCTTGCGAAGCATCGCCGGAATGATGGTCGTGCGGAGGAGTCTCTGCTGCGGACTCATCGGATTCTCTAGCTCGAGATGCTGTTCCCGCGGCAGACGTGCGGCTGCCTGATCGCGCTCGCCATAGAATGAGTATGTCATCAGCTCATCGAAACCGCTGTGTGCCAGATATTCTTTGGTACGACGTTCGAGATTCTTCTCGGGATTCTTCACTAGCGGTGTCAGAGAGACAAGCGGCGCCATAGGGGCTATCCCGTCATACCCGCGCATACGGCCGATCTCTTCGATCAGGTTCCATTCGTCGCGGAGATCCGGGCGCCGAGTCGGCACTGTCACATCCAGTTTTTTCTGGCCAGCAGCTTTCTTTGTCTGCAGTCCGAGAAGCGTCAGGTACCGCGCCGCTTCGGACGGAGGGATTTCCACACCCAGGACATTTTTGACGCGATCGAGAGACAGCGTGATGTTCCACGGCTTGGCGGCGCGCGGATAGGTATCCTTCATCCAGACGCATTCTCCTCCAGAGAGTTCCGTAATGAGAGAGATGACTTCGTTCATTGTTTCTCCCGGCAAGTTCGGATCGAGGTTGCGCTCGAAACGATAGCTCGCATCCGTCGGAAGGTTGTGACGTGTCTTCATACGGCGGATCGTCGGGCCGTCGAAATTCGCTATCTCGAGGAAAATATTTGTCGTCTGCCCGGTCACCGCCACGTACGCTCCGCCCATCACTCCGGCAAGCGCCAGTACCCGCATATCATCGGCTATCACGATATCTTCTGATGAGAGCATTTTCGTCTCCCCCGTGAGAATCTGAAGCGATTCACCCGACAACGCACGACGAACAACGACCGTTCCTGAAATTTTGTCGGCATCGAACGCGTGCATCGGCTGACCAAAGAAAAGCATCAGATAGTTCGTGATATCTACGATGTTGTTCACAGGGCGCATACCGGAGAGCATCAGCTTGGCCTTCAGCCAGAGCGGTGATTCCCCTATCGTGATGTTTTTGAAGGCGACGCCTATATAGCGCAGACACCCCTCCGTATCGCTGATCGTTATCTGCGGGGCACGCTCGGAAGAAGATTTTTTGACCGTCTTCGCATTCTTCGCTGGTTGCTTCGCTACAAAGTGCGGCATATGACCGTCAAGCGCGGCGATCTCACGCGCTATGCCTCGGTAAGCGAGTGCGTCCGAACCGCGATCAGGCAGGACTTTGATTTCGATGACGGTATCATCCAGCCCGAAATGCTGCACGAACGGTACGCCGACGGGGGTGTTTTCCGGAAGCACGAGAATCCCCGCGTGATCGTCGCCGAGACCGAGTTCTCTCGCCGAGCAGACCATACCGTGCGACTCGACACCGCGCAGCTCCGCGACTTGTATCACGATACCATTCGGTAGCTTTGTCCCTGGATGCGCGACGACGACTTTCTGTCCCTGTGCGATATTGGGCGCGCCGCAGACGATCTGACGGACATCGTTTTTTCCCACGGCAACCTCTGCCACGCGCAACTTGTCCGCGTTCGGATGCTGCTTGAGACGTATCACCTCGCCCACCACGATACCATCAAGCCCATGCGGGGATTTCTCGATCCCCTCCACCTCGAACGAGTGCATCATCAACATCTCCGCCAGTTGCTGGGGTGACTTTTTGGTCCCACTCAATTCTTTCAGCCACTGATAGGAATATTTCATAGGATCAGAATTGGCGGGTAAATCGGAGATCGCCAGACATAAACGAGCGGATGTCGGTGATCTTGTACTTCATCATCGCCAGACGCGTCACGCCGAAGCCCCACGCAAATCCCTGATATTCCCCGCGCGGATAGCCGGCGGCTTCGAATACTTTCTGATTGACCATACCGGCACCGCCAAGTTCGAGCCAGCCGGACTGCTTGCACACCGGGCAGCCTTTTCCATCGCAGAGAGTGCAACTGATATCAAATTCGAAAGACGGCTCGGTGAACGGGAAGAAGCTCGGGCGCAGACGGATATTCACTTGCTTTTCGAAAAATGCGCTGAAAAATGTTTCTGCGACGTATTTGAAATTCGCCACGCTCACATGCTCGTCCACCATCAGGCATTCGAATTGATGAAAGGTGTGCTCATGCGAAGCGTCCGTCGCCTCATGACGGAAGATACGCCCCGGAATGATGATGCGGAGCGGCGGCGTGTGCGTCTCCATATAGCGTATCTGCACCGGAGACGTATGCGTGCGCAGAAGCAAACGCTCTTTCTGTTTCTCATCGCTTTTCAGCCCGCCTACGGATGCTTTCGGCGAGGCAAGCCAGAACGTATCCTGCATATCGCGCGCCGGGTGATCGGTGGGGACATTGAGCGCGTCGAAATTGTACCATTCGCTCTCTACTTCCGGCCCATCGGCGATCGCGAATCCCATCGAGGTGAAGATATCTTCGATCTCGTGTTCGATACGCGTGATCGGATGCAGGTGTCCGCGGGAAACCGGGACTCCGGGTGCCGTCACGTCTATACGTTCCCCTTCCCAGTCGATGCTCTGCTCGTAGAGCGCCGCCTGCTTCGCTGCGAACGCCTGGGTCAGCGATTGTTTCGCGGCATTGCCGAGCGGACCGACGACGCGTTTTTCTTCCGAGGAAAGATCTTTCAGGCTTTTCAAAATATCGCCGAGCCCGCTCTTGCGGCCGAGATATTTCACCTCCCACGCGGCCAATTCGACAGCCGTCTTCACGGTCTGAAGCGAAGCAGTTCCTTCCGTTTCAATTTGGGCGATACGTTCCTGTAACATTCTTTTATTCTACCAGTTATTCGCCTTTGGAAAAAGTGATCTTCACGAAATCCTTCTTGCCGACGCGCATCACCTTGCCGTTGTCCAATTCTTTGCTCAACATTCGCGACCCGTGCAGAACCTTCTCATCACCGATAGATACGCCACCTTGCTCGATTTTACGCCGTGCGTCTGACTTACTCTTTGCCAAGCCTATACGTGCGATAAAAGACTCAACATTTTCATGCCCATCAAGAGCTGATTCGTATTCAGCAACAATTTCAGGAATGAGTTTCTTTGAAAAGGTATCAATAAAGTAAGCTTCTGCTTTTACGGCTTCCTCGGCGCCGTGATAGAGTGTGACGATCTCTTTGGCGAGCCGCACTTTGGCATCACGCGGATTGCCACCGGTCACGATCTCCTCGGCTATCATGTCTACCTCCTCCATCGGCACGCGCGTACAATGGACGAAATAGTCCATTATGATCTCGTCCGGGATACTCATCACTTTGCCGAACATCTCATTCGGCGCATCGAGCACGTTGATCGTATTGCCCCAGCTCGAGCTCATCTTGCGCCCGTCAGTCCCGAGGATGAGATTTGTCATCAGGATATCTTGCGGCTTTTGTCCGTGCGCGACTTGGAGCCTGCGCCCTGCGAGCAGGTTGAAACGCTGATCGGTGCCGCCAAGTTCGACATCGGCTTTCACGGCCACACTGTCATAACCCTGGAAAAGTGGGTAGAGCATCTCATGGAAAGAAACCCTGTTACCAACGTCGAGACGCTTGGCGATCACCTCGCGCGACGCGAACTCATGCAGACTGAACGCGCTCGCCATCTTGCCAAGCTCCAGAAAACCGAGCTTCGACAGCCATTCCGAATTATAATGGGTTTCCGTCTTCTCCGGATCAAGGATCTCAAACGCCTGCTCCAGATAATTCTTCATGTTCCCTTCGACCTGTTCCCGTGTCAGCATGGGACGCTCGCTCTCCTTGTCGGATGTATCACCGATTACGCCGGTCATATCGCCCACAATGAAAACCGCCGTATGTCCGAGTTCCTGGAAGTCGCGGAGCTTCATGAGTGAGACCGCCCGACCGAGATGGATATGCGGGCTCGTCGGATCGATGCCGAATTTGATACGAAGAATCTCACCGGAAAGCAGTCGCGCTTTCAGATGCTCGCGATCGATCACTTCGGCGACACCGCGCGTGAGCAGTTCCTCGATTTTCTGTTCCTTGTTTTGCATAGTGATTATTTCAGTCCCAACTTCGCTTTGGTCAGGCGGTACTGATCGTCGGAGATCTGGCCGACCTTGCGCATCGCTTCGAGGGACGAGAGGATCTCGCCTTTGTTCTTCTGGATGTTTTTCGGCGTGAGAGACTTCTTCAGCGCCTTCTCGCGATCGGCCGGGCTCATCTTCATCAGGCGCCTCATCGCGAAACGCTGGAACATATTCATATCCTCCATTTTCGGAGCGCCGGGAATACTTGAAAAATCATCACTTCGTTCACTATCTTGTTTGCTCTTCCGGAAAATATTCTTGAACATAATGCTGATACGTAATGTCAAATTTGGAATTACTTCGTTGTCTTCATCTTATACCGCGTGACGAGGAGGGCGGAAGCGATATAGATGGAGGAATACGTCCCGAACGCGACACCCGCCAAGAGCGCGATGCCAAAATACCGGATACTCTCGCCGCCGAACAGGACGATCGCGACGAGCGTGATAATCACCGTCATCGAGGTGTTGATCGAGCGGCCAAGCGTCTCGTTGAGCGAACGGTTGACAGTGATCTCAAAATCTTCTTTACGGTTCGCGCGCAGCAAGTTCTCACGAACGCGGTCATACACGACGATCGTGTCATTCACCGAATAGCCGAGGATCGTGAGAAGCGCGGCGATGAACGGCACGCCGATCTCGACGCCGAAATATCTGCCCAGGATGACGAACAGACCGAGCACGATCACGATATCATGCGCCAGCGCGATGATGGCTCCCGCGCCGTATTCCCACGATGTCACGATGCCGGACACACGGCGGAAGGCCCAGGCAATATAGAGCGCGATACCGATGACGGCGAGCAAGATGCCGGAGATAGCGTTTCTCTTGATCTGATCCGATACCGAACCGCCGATGAAATCGGTGCGCAGCTGCACGATACCGGGATCCAGGGATGTGAGCACGGCGAGCACCTGCTCGTTCGTCGTCTCATCGGACGCCAGGTAGCGGAGCAATATTCCCCGATCGCCTGTCGGCTGCAGCGTGAGGCTCTTGAGATCGATAGCCGAAAGTTTTTCCGAAATTTCAGAAACCTGCGGCGCCGGATCGAGAGCGAACCGCACCTCCGAAAGTGTCCCGCCCTTGAAATCGATGCCGAAATTGAACCCCCACATCACGATCAGAATCATGCTGGCGATCGTTATGACCCCGGAAAACCAGTATGCATATTTTCTTTTTTGGATGATCTGCAGCATATTTCTTTCCTATTCGAGTAATTTTTTTGGTGAGACAAGCAGTTTCGGATGTCGCTCCATCCACTCTCCCGCGATGAACATCGTCGTCACCCGCACGAGCACGACCGCCGTAAAGAGCGAGAGGAGCACGCCAAGCGCCAAGATGATCGCGAACCCCTTCACGAAGCCGGTGCCGAACGCGATCAGGATGAACGTCGTGATGAGCGTCGAGACATGCCCGTCGCGGATGCTCGGCCAGGCGCGGCGGAACCCTTCGCCGAGAGACTTGTAGACATTCTTGCCATAGGAAAGCTCCTCGCGCGTCCGCTCGAAGATGAGCACGTTCGCATCCACCGCGATACCGATCGAGAGGATGAACCCGGCGATTCCGGAAAGCGTCACCGTGATGGAAAACGGCGTGAAGACGGAAAGTTTGAAGATCGCCAAGAGCATCGCCGTATACAGGAGCAGAGCAAACACGGCAATGAGTCCGAGAAAGCGGTAGTAAAAAATCATGAAGACGGCGACCGCGCCGAGGCCGACCAGTCCCGCGAACAGACTTTGCTTGAGCGCGCTCTCACCCAAAGAAGCATCCACGCTCTGCTGCGACACGAGCGTGATCGGTACCGGGAGCGCGCCTTCATTCAAACGCTTCACGAGAGCGTTCGCCTCCTGCGTCGTGAAACTGCCGGTGATAACGGCCTGCCCCGCGACGATTTCATTCTGTACCGTCGGCTGGCTAATGATCTCCTTGTCGAGAAAGATGGCCACCGACTTACCGATATTGCGCTTGGTGATCTCCGCGAACAATGTCGTGCCTTCGCCGTCGAATTGGAGCGCAATCTGCGGTGATCCGACCCCTTGGCTCTGATAGTCGACATAGGCATCCTTCAGGTTTTTCCCGGTGAGACCGGTAGCTATCCATTGCAATTCCGGATACTGATCTATGGACCGTCTGAGAAGGAGAATGTGTGCGGCACGCACTTCTCGATCATCTCCCCCGCCTCTTTCCTCGATCTTCCTGATGATATGCCAGCCGAACTGGCTCTCGACGAGATCCGGATAGACCGCTCCTGACTTCAGATTCTCTCCGAAGATCACGGCGTCGAATTCCGGAACGAATGTCCCTTGCTTCACGAAATCAAGATCGCCGCCCCTGTCCTTCGACCCGGGATCTTCACTGGATTCCTTGGCAAGTGCCGAGAAATCCTCTCCACGCTTGGCCCGTTCCAGGATACCCTGCGCCCTTTCCCGTGACGCGCGATTCAGCTCATCGAATTGCTTCGCGATATCGGAATTCGGATCAGCCGGCTCGCGGAACTCGAGAAACGGAGTTTCCTTGATCATTTTTTTGGCCTGTTCGATGTCTCGCACTCCCGGCAGCTCGACGATGATGCGCCGTTCCGTACCGGATCGCGACAACTGCACGAGCGGCTCGCCCACGCCGAACGCGTTCACGCGCCGCTCGATCACCGCTTCCGCAGCGGAAAGGGCGTCGTCGACTTTGTCGCTTTGCACCTGCGACACGTCGGCCTTGTATTCGAGATGGATACCGCCCTGCAGATCGAGTCCCTTGTTCACCTGCAAGCTCTGCAGCGCATCGAAAACCGGCGGCATGAACCTGACCGCGGCAGGATACGCGATGACTCCGCACACCAGACCGAGCAGGAGCACTCCCCCGAAGTGAAAGCGTTTTTTTATGTGTTGCCTCATACCGATACAGTATATCGGAAAGCGCTCTGCCAGGCAACCACAAGCCATTTTCTGTGAGGTATCACATGAAACCTGTGCGAATTGCCATTGACAAAAAATTCGGGCAGAGAGATAGTGAAGCTACTTTCTTTAACAACACAGGAGATACCGATGCTCACCAAAGTACTGGTTGCACTATCCGTTTTCATCCTCTTGAGTGTAGCTGTGGGAGTATTGTACAGCTGGTTCAAGGGAGAGGGCGTTTTCCGACGGATGAGGGATACATGGGCTAAAATCAACGGATTATAGCGTATCATCAATTACTTGTAAGGAGGTCCTATGATGGAATGGTTAGTCACGACATCACAGAGCATAATCGCAATTATCAAGACGGATGTGATATATATTGCACTCATGATCACGGTCATACCTCTATTCATCGCCACCTGGGTATTACTCTGGATGGAAATCATCAAGCCGATCTGGTATTGCTTCTGCCATATCAGCGGCTGGATCCTTGAAAAGATAGAATATAGGAGGACTTATGAAGATTATTAGCGACTTTGTTATGGCGCATCCGATCTTTAGCACCACAATACTGATCGGCGCCGCATGGGCCTTTCTTTACTTCATGTCACGAGGCGTGTTCGGTTTCAATGATGCATTCCATGGAACCGAAGACGATGGGGATTAGAATCACATTCCTTGCCCGCGATCACGAACAGACTCCACGCAGAACACCGCGCGTAGCCTGTTTTTTTTGTATCAATCCACTCACACCGCCCGCTTTTCTTCCAGGCGTTTCAATATCCGTCGTATCTGCGGCATCATTTTCGCCGCGTATGTTTCATAGTTTTTGACAGGCGCGAGCTTCCCGTCATCGAGGACGTAGGTCTTGGTCAGGCGGATCCGCTCCAAAAAACGCCGGTCATGCGTGACAAGGAGGATCGTGCCCGCATATCCCGCGAGCGCCTCCTCGAGCGCCTCTATCGCCTCGAGATCCAGATGGTTCGTCGGCTCATCGAGTATCAGCACGTTCGCTCCCATCGCCGAGAGCAGCGCCAGTATCAGGCGCACGCGCTCCCCCGGGCTGAACCACGCTATCTTGTCGCTCAAGATATCCGGCGAGAATTGGAAATGAGCGAGGTGCTCCGCGACTATGACAGAGTCATAGATGCCCAGGCGGTTCCTGAACAGCTCGCGCGGCGTGACTGCCCGGGAAATATTCTCATGTTCCTGCATCAGGTATCCGAACACCAGTTTCTTGCCGCAGATCCTTTTCCCGGACAGCGGCTGAAGTTCTCCTGCGATAGTCTTGAGCAGCGTCGATTTGCCAGAACCGTTGTTGCCGAGGATGGCCAGACGGGTACCGAAAGGGATGGTGAGATCGACAGTACCGCCCTGAAAACCGCCCGTGTAACCGAAACGCATTTTTTTGAGCGTGATGGTGCTCGCCTTCTCTCCCGGCTCCGCTGCGAAAGGAATGATGATCGGCTGACGCTCGAGCGGTCTCTCGATGGTTTTCAGGCGCTTCTGACGTTCTTCCATCGCCTTCGCTGACGTCGTGAACTTCTTGGTCGCGCGCTCTTTCTTGAAATTCGACGCGAGTTTGTCATGATCCGGCGCTTTGCGTCCCTTGACCCGCGCCACCCAATCCATCTTCTGCCCGATAGAAACCAGCAGTCGCTCACGCTCTTCCTCCTGCATACGATATTGTTCCTTGTGTTTGCGGATCGCATGCGCCTTCATCTCGGCGAATGTGCTCCATCCGCCGGTATACATCGTCACATCGCGCCGGTACCAATCAATCTCGAGCACTTTTTGCACGACATGGTCGAGGAAGCGCCGATCGTGGGATGCGATGATAGAGGTCGCTCCAGAGCGATTGAGGTAGCGTTCGAGCCAGAGGAGTGCCGGCAGATCGAGGTTGTTCGTCGGTTCATCGAGAAGGAGGATATCCACGCCGCGCAGGAGTACTCCGGCGAGCGCCGCTTTGCGTTTCTCTCCTCCGGACAATTCCGCAACCGAGCGGTCAAGCCCGATGTGCGTGAGCATCAGACCGTCGAGCACGCCCTTCGCCTTACGCGTGAAATCATCCCCGCCCAGACGCTCATAGTCCGATCGGAACACCTCGTATTTTTCCAGGATATCCGGATGATCCAAACGCGGTTCCAGAGCCTTCATTTTTTCTTCGAGATCTCCGAGTCCCGCCATACGGCGCAGATACCCGATGACCGTTTCGCCGGACTCCGCGATCGTTTCCTGCGGCAGGTATCCGATCAGGACGCGATTCGGTTTCAATATCTCTCCGCGATCCGGCTGCTCGAGGCCGGCGATGATCCGGAGCAGCGTCGATTTGCCGGCGCCATTCTGTCCGACGAGCGCTATCTTCTGCCCTTCGCCCACGGAAAAAGACACCTTCTCGAGGACGCGCTGCGTGCCGTATATTTTCCTGATATTCTTGAGCGTGAGCATAGAAAAAGTCTGTTCTATTCGATATCAGCATGAGGAACGCAGGATCGCTTCCGTCTCCCGAAGGACGCGGCGGGCGTTCTCGAATGTCACCTTGGCGAGCGCCTCCTCGTACGGGAGCCAGACAGAGCCGATATGTTCGTGGGAGATCCTGATGTCTCGCGTCTCTGTCCGCGCCGGATAAAAATGCACCTGCTTGAAGATCCAGATGCCGCGTTTTTTGCTCAGCCGTTTCTCGCGTTCGTTGCCTCTGGCGATATAGAAATAGCGAATGCTGACACGCTGCGGAAACACCAACAGATCGCGGATACCGGTCTCTTCTTCCGTCTCGCGGCGGAGCGTCATCTCCTCAGTTTCTCCCGGTTCGACATGACCCTTGGGAAAATCGAAATGCCCGCTCGGGTAATGGAGCAGCAGATACTCCCGTCTGCCGCCCTCCTCGCGAAACACGACCGCGCCGACAGACACTTCCCAGATGACCGGGTAGCCGAAAAACTTCAGTATGCCATACAATGGCTTGAAAACAGGCACGAACATACGATAGTTCACAAAAAGGAATGACCGGGGTCCACTTCAGCGTACAATACTATGGAGCGATTGACAAAGGAGGTATACTCCTATTGAATACGGTATCGCCTCCTCTCCATCATCCGCGATATCGAAATACCCTATGAAACGCTCCCTCAGATGGGAAATCGCGTGGATCGTCAGCCTCATCATCCTGGGCGTGTTCTGCGGTATCCTGGCTATTTATTTCTTCGGCACGCCGAGCGTCAAAAGCATCGCCGATGATCCGCTGAAACAATCCGCCGTGTTCTACGACCGGACAGGGACGCAGGAACTCTATCGCCTCTACGACGAGGAAAACCGTATCACCGTACGGCACGATGACATACCTCTCGCTGTCCGTCTCGCTACCATCGCGTCGGAAGATGCGAATTTCTACACGCATCAGGGCATCGACATTTTCGCCATTCTCCGCGCGCTCAAAGTGGATATCTTAAGCGGAGAAATCAGGCAGGGCGGATCGACGATCACGCAGCAGCTCGCGCGCAACCTCTACCTAACCCGGGAGCGCACGCTCGGGCGCAAGATCCGCGAGACATTTCTCGCCATCAAGATCGATCGCCATTTCAGCAAAGAGACGATCCTTGATCTGTATCTCAATGTCGTCCCCTACGGTTCCAACGCCTACGGCATCGAGACGGCAGCAGAGACATTCTTCGGCAAGCAGGCGCGCGATCTCACCCTTGCAGAAAGCGCGCTCCTCGCCGCGCTTCCCAATGCGCCGACCTATTTCTCCCCGCACGGAAGCCGCAGCGAAGCACTGCGCGCGCGGCAGAAAAACATCCTCGTCCGTATGCGCGAACTCGGGTTCATAAGCGATCAGGAACTGCGGCGCGCGCTGTCCGTCGATATCCTCGCCGCCATCGTCCCACTCAAACGCGCCATCGTCGCGCCGCATTTCGTGTTCTATGTCATCGGCCAGCTCGAAAAAATATATTCGAGGGAGGCGCTGCAGACCGAAGGATTGCGCATCCATACCACGCTCGACCTCGGTCTCCAGGATGCCGCAGAACAGGCCGTACAGAACGGGGCCAGAAAAAACATCACGCGCGGGGCGAGCAATGCCGGACTCGTGGCGCTCGATCCGCGATCAGGCGAGGTGCTCGCGATGGTCGGTTCCAAGGATTATTTCGATCACAGTGTCGACGGCCAGGTGAACGTCACGATAAGCGCCCGCCAACCGGGATCCGCCTTCAAGCCGTTCGCCTATGCCACGGCATTCGAAAAAGGCTTCCAGCCGGAAACGCCCATCTACGACCGACCTATCAATTTCGGTCCTGACGGCAGCGGGCGCCCCTACATACCGCGCAACTATGACGGCCGCTTCCACGGACTGCTCACGATGCGCCAGGCGCTCGCCATGTCGCTCAATGTCCCGGCCGTTCAGACGCTCGCGCTCGCCGGCGTCGCCGACACCGTCGCGCTCGCCACGCGTCTCGGCATCACCACGCTCACCGATCCGTCGCGCTACGGTCTCGCGCTCGTCTTGGGCGGCGCCGAAGTGAAACCGATCGATATGGCCAGCGCCTTCTCGGTCTTCAGCCAAGACGGCATCCGCCACGATATCAATCCCATACTGAAAATCGTCGATCGGAACGGCAAGGAATATATGCGCGTCGATGATCCGAGCGGTGTCCGCGTCCTCGATGCCGATATCGCACGAAAGATAAATTCCATCCTCTCGGACAATGCCTCGCGCACCCCGATATTCGGTCCGAACAGTCCGCTCGCCTTTCCCGCGGGAGTGACGGTCGCCGCCAAGACCGGCACGACGCAGAATTTCCGCGATGCCTGGACGGTGGGATACACGCCGCATATCGCCGCCGCCGTCTGGGCAGGAAACAATGACAACCGGCCGATGCGCGGAGGCGCTGACGGGGTATTCGTCGCCGCTCCCATCTGGCGCGAATTCATGAACGCCGCCCTTCTCCGTTTTCCGAAAACAGGGTTCGTGTCTTACACCATAGAGACTGCCACTCCCGAAGCGACGGAAAAATTCGAATTCGCTGGTGCGAAAACCATCTATTTCGACAAGAAAACCGGCCGAGAAATTTCCAAAGAAAAGGCGAAGAAGCTCAAGAAAAGCCGCGTGGAGAAACGCCAAGTCGATGAATTTTCTCCTGAAGGATTTTCGCTCGACGACACCGCTTCCGGCGCGGCGATTTCTTTCGATTCTATCCGCGGAGCCTACGCTTCTCTCCTCCCCAAGCCATAGCGGATAGAGAAATTCACTCTTTCCGCAGCGCCTCCATCGGAGAAAGTTTGGACGCGCGATAGGCTGGCGCGATGCCGAATATCAGTCCGACCGCCATAGAGAATGACGTACCGAGCAGGAACGAAGTCATCGAAAAGTGCAGCGTGAGTCCGAAGCCGAAATATCCGAAAAGGAAACTCAGCCCCCAAGAGAGCAGCATCCCCAGTCCTATCCCGATCAGGCCGCCGATAAAAGTGATGATGAGCGCTTCGAAAAGAAACTGTTGCAAGATGCCTGCCGATGTCGCGCCGACGGCTTTGCGCAGGCCGATCTCGCTCGTCCGCTCAGACACCGATACATACATCACGTTCATGATTCCCACGCCGCCGACGACGAGAGAGATCGACGTGAGCGCCAGGAGCAGGATCGTGATCGATCCGAGAACATCTTCCAAGGTTTTTTGCGCTTCTTTGGTCGAGGTTACCGAAAAATCATCTTTGTCCGGATTGTCGATGGTGTGCCGCTTGCGGAGCAGCGCTACGATATCCGCGACCGTTTCCGCTTCACGGGAAACATCGGCCATCTTGACCGAAACGAACTGGACATACTCGACGCCGAGGATTTTTTTCTGGAGCGTCTGCACCGGCACATAGGTGAAGGCATCCAGGTTGAAAAAGGCCGCTGTCCCACGTGGCGCGAGTACTCCGATAACGCGATACTTTTCTCCCTTGAGAGTGATGGACTCCCCCACGGCATCGCTTGCTCCGAAAAATGTCTCTTTGGTTTCTGATCCCAATACGACGACACGAGCGAGGTTCGCATCTTCCTCCGCAGTAAAAAACCGGCCGCTCGTAAGCTTGGCATTCTCATCGACAGCGGCTATGTCCGCTCCGGTACCGAACAGAAAGATCCTCTTGCCGAGAGAGCCGTAGTTGGCGCGCTCTTGCCCGATAGTGCCGGCATAGGCCGCTTCCACATTCGGCAATTTTCGGATCGCTTCTCCGTCTTTGACGGTCAAGGTCGTGATCTGCGTTCCTTGAGCGCGCGACGTGGCGTTCTCGCTCGACATCGCTGTGGTATTCGGAATTTTCACTTCGACTTGGATCAGATTCGTGCCGAAACTCTCCACCTGCCCCGTAATGAACCCTTTCACGCCTTCGCCGAGCGAGGTCACCACGACCACCGCAAAGACGCCGATCACCACGCCGAGCAACGCCAGAAACGTCCGCGCCGTGTGCGTCCGTATCGTTTTGATCGCGAATTGGAATGGGCGAGCGTATTTGAGAAGAAAATTCATAGCGTGTTATTTACCGAACGAAGCTTGCCTGCAAGGCGGCATCATGCCCATTATTCATATCTGAGCGCTTCCATAGGGCTGACTTTCGAAGCTTTGAGCGCCGGATACAGCCCGAAAACGATACCGATGACGAACGAGACGGTAAACCCGATAACCACCGATGAAGGCGGGACGAGAAACTGCCATTCATAACCGAGCTTGATGATGATGATCGATGCGGCAAACGTGACTGCGATGCCGAACAGGATACCGATAATCCCTCCCACGATAGTGATAAATGATGATTCGATGAGAAACTGGGAAATGATATGCTCTTTGCGCGCGCCGACTGCTTTGCGCAGGCCGATTTCCCGCACACGCTGAGAGATGGAGATAAGCATCGAATTCATAATGCCGATGCCGCCGACCAGAAGCGAGATCGAAGCGATCGCGATGAGAAAATATTTGAGCACATCGGTCACGCTCGTCAGCACACCGAGCGCGGCTTCCGTGCTGCGGATAGAGAAATCAGATGCTTCATTTTCCTCGATATCATGGCGCTTGCGAAGCAGATTATCCACGTCGGCGATAGTACGCTCGATATTCCCCGGCGCATCCACTTTGCCGCGCGCGAAATTGAGATAGGTGATGCCGAGCAGCAGTTTCTGTGCCGTCTCCAGAGGCACATAGACCATATTGTCCGGATTGGAAAATGCCGTCGATCCCCGCTCTTCCAAGACTCCGATCACTTTGAAAGGAATTTTCTGAAGCGTGACTGTTTCGCCGATAGGATCGCGCTCCGGAAAGAGCTCGGAAGCGCGCGTCGCGCCGAGCACGACCACGCGCGAAAGATCGCTTTCTTCCTCAGGAAAGAAGAATCTCCCGGCAGCGACGCTGATATTCTCTATTTCTATCACTTCCGGCGACACACCCTGAAAACTCGCTTCGAAAGAATACCTCGCTGATTCGATAGTCCCCGATCCGCTCACATATCCGGAAATGGCTGTGAGGTGCGGCACATTGCGGCGTTCGCGGAGCGCCTTCAAGTCATCGTTCTTGAGAGTCGTCGTCACGACACCGAAAGCCGAAGCGGGCGGTCCTTTTTCTTCAGACGCGCCCGGAAGGATGCCGATCAGATTCGATCCGACATTTTCCACTTGTGCCAGCACCAGTCGTTGCGCGGAGGCTCCGATCGCCATCACCATAATCACGGATGCCACGCCGATCACGACGCCGAGCACCGTCAAAAAAAAGCGGAGTTTGGACGTCGCGAGCGAGCGATAGGAAATTTTGAGCGGATCAGAGAGTTTCATTTCAAAAAATTTTCTCCTTCTGCGGTGCGGCGATTGACGACCGGCTGATCACCGACGATCTGTCCGTCCTTCATAAGCAGAATGCGTTTCGCGTGTTCCGCGGTATAGGTCTCGTGCGTCACGAGCACGATAGTGCGGCCGGCAGCATTCAATTGCTGCAGGATGGCCATCACCTGCAGTCCCGATTTGGAATCGAGGTTGCCCGTCGGTTCATCGGCGAAAATGATTTCCGGGTCATTGACGAGGGCTCGCGCGATAGCGACGCGCTGCTTTTCGCCGCCAGAGAGCTGGTTCGAGAGATAGTTCGCACGATGCATCATATCCACTGCCCTCAGGGCTCCGTTTATTTTCTTCTCATTGCTCTCTATCGGATGATCGTCATAGAGCAGCGGGAGCTCGACGTTTTCGAACACGGATGTTTTCGGCAGAAGATTGAATGCCTGAAAGACGAAACCGATCTTCTTGTTGCGCAGCCGCGCGAGCTCATCATCAGCAAACTCGCCGATATTTTTCCCGTCCAGGAGGTACTCTCCGCCAGTCGCGCGATCGAGCAGTCCCAAAATCTGCATCAGGGTGGATTTCCCCGACCCCGATGGCCCCATAATGGAGATGAATTCTCCTTTTTCTATCGCAAACGTGGCGTCGTGGAGCGCGTTGGTTTTGACACCCTCGTTGTCATAAATCTTCTCAAGATTGTGAACGGAAATCAGGCTCATTTCTTTTGCGTTGCGAATGTAGTGACTTCATCCCCCTCTTTCAGTCCGGATCTGACCTCTATCATCCCCTCGTCCCCTTCAAGACCGGTCGTCACCTCCACTTTCTCGAATTGATTCTCACCGCGCTTCACTTCCGCATAGGTCTTGCCTCCCTCTTTCGCAAGGGTACGGAATGGCACCATCAATACGCCTTCTTGCTTCGCGGTCTCGATATCGAGATTGGCTGTCATCCCTTCTTTCAGGCGATCATCCGTCTTTTCCAAACGAAATTTCACGACATAGGAAACCACGTCCTGCACGACGGTCGATGCCCTATCGATCTCGACGACTACAGCTTCAGAAACCTCATCGGAAAGAAAAGCATCGAAGGTGACGCGCGATCGCATACCGATCGTCACTCTGACTATATCCGATTCCGGAACGCGCGCTTCGATGACGAAATCACCGGTTTTCGCTACGCGAGCGATGACCCTGCCAAGAGTGACGACTTCGCCGATCCGGACATCGAGCTTCGACACCTGCCCATCGATCGGGACAGACAGTTTCCTGTCGTTGATCTGCGCGACAATGGTCCGGACATTTTCTCTCGCTTGTTCAGAGGCCAATTTTTTCACATTGCGTTCTTCTTTCTTCAGATCGTCCCAGCCGTGCCGCGCCAGCTTCTCATTCTCTTCCGCTATGGCCTGAGCGATGCGTGCCTCATTCAATTGCGACTGCAGCACCGACGAATCGAGAGTAGCGATAGGTTGTCCCGCTCGTACGACATCTCCCTCTTTCACCGATATCTGATCCACCGTACCTGTGCCCTGAAATGACAGATCCGCATACTCGGCCGGAACCAGCTCACCGCTGATGCTGACTGTTTCCGAGACATCGCCTCGTTTCACGGTTTCCGTCTGTAGCGGCGCTTCCCCGCTCTGGCTGCGATAATAGAAAAATCCCCCGACCAGAGCCAGAATGATGACAGCGATGACGATATTGCGTTTCGTAAACACGGTTTTGAAATCAAAAAATTACAACAGTCTGTTTTGCTGAGCCTCCCTGTCCATCGCCTCATTCGCGGCAGCATCTGCCACGGTATTCAGTTCTCGCCGGACATGGACGAACTTCACATCGGAGAAGTCGAGCATCAGGTTCCACGCTTCGAGGAACAGCGGTTGCAATTTCTCATTCTCGATTTTGTACTCGTGATTGAGCTGCTTGCAGCAAAGCTCGCTGTCCATCCGGCATTCGACGACCGTCTTTTTCGCCTTCGCCTTGCCGATGAGCGCCTTGATCTTTTTCAGCCCGAAAATAATGCCCGCGTATTCGGCTTCGTTGTTCGTCTTCACCCCCAGATATTCGCCGTAGCGCTTGTCAAGCGTCTCGATATGGACGCCGAGCGCCGCCGGTCCCGGATTGCCCCGCGACCCGCCATCGCTGTACATCACGATTCTTTCCATATCTGAATAACGCTAAAATATCAAGTAAATTTCCCTTTCAGAGTACCATAACTATGTATTTTTATCTATCGGAGATGCCGCGGCATGATCTGTCTCATTATCAAACGCGTTTGCGGCGCATATCGAGCAGTTTCAGCTGGATGCTCGTGGAACCGTTCCAGGTATTTTCGCTCAACTGGAAGACGACATCGAGCAATTCCCCCTTTTTCAGGTCGGGGAACGCGGTGCCCAGAGAAAAACCGATAGCATCGAAGCTTTTCGTATCATCTTCCGCGGACGAAAGGCGCAATTTCAGGTGCTTGCTGCCGCTACCTACGAGCCGCGCTTCTTCGACACGCATATTCCCGAGCATAAATACCGGCTCGGGATTGCCCTCGCCAAACGGCGCGAACAGCATAATGTCACTATAGAGTTTCGGCACGATATGTCCTGGCTTGAGACGCGCATCAATCCACAGTTCCGGTTCTGTCACGACGCCGTTCAGACGCTCTTCGACGAGCGCATTGAACTTTTCATAGAACCTGTCCAGATTCTCATTGCGTATCGTCATGCCGGCCGCCTGGGAGTGTCCGCCGAACTTCATCAGCAGATCGCCGCACGCTTCAAGCACTTCGATGATATTCAGCTCTTGGATGCTCCGAAATGATCCTTGGCTCGTTTCTGCACCTTTCGTTAGAACGCAGGTTGGCTTGTGAAATTCATTGGCGATGCGTCCGGCGATGAGCCCAACGATGCCGAATGGAAAATGCTCGTCTACTGCGAAAATGAACTTGTTATCGGCATATTTTTCGCGGGCGATCGTCCGTACCTGTTCGGTTATCACCGTACTCTGTTTCTGGCGCGCGACATTGAGGGCGTCGAGCTCGAGCGCGAGCATTCGGGCGTGCGCCTGGTTTTTCTCCATCAGGAGATCGTGCGCGAGCATCGCGTGCGCCATACGCGACGCGGCATTGATCCTCGGTGCGATCCGGAATCCGATCATGCGCGCATCCGGCTTCGTATGCTCATCGATCCTGATGCCGCCGACCGCGAACATCTCCTGGAGTCCAACGCGCCGCGTCTTTCCGAGGACTACCAGCCCGTATTTCACGATGGCGCGATTCTCGCCGATGAGCGGCATCACGTCCGCCACCGTTCCGATAGCGACCACATCGAGCAGCCATTTGAGCTGATCTCCCTGCTCCGGCAGATGGCGGGCGTAGAGCGCCTGTGCCACCTTGAAACTCGTTCCGGCACCACAGAGTTCTCGAAACGGATACATCTCATCAGGCAGTTTCGGATTGATGATGGCGAACGCGTCTGGCAGCACCTCCGGAACATGATGGTGGTCGACCACGATGATATCTATGCCCCGTTTCTTGGCTTCGGCGATCTCCGCATGATTGGTCATGCCGCAATCGAGCGTCAGGGCGAGCCTCACGCCGGATCGGTCGAAAAAATCGAGCGCCTGCAGGCTGAGTCCGTGCCCTTCGTTCACTTTGTCCGGAATATAGACGGCGACGTCGATGCCGAGCGCCTCGAGCGCCGAGCGCATGATGACGGACGATGTCACTCCGTCTGCGTCATAATCGCCGAATACCCCGACACGTGCGCCGATTTTTTTCGCCTCACCGATACGCGCCACGACACGCTCCATCTGCGCGAACAGAAAAGGATCGTGGATATCACGATCGAAGCTCGGGAACAGGAAACGCTCATGCGCCTCCGCGCCGTCATACCCGCGTGCCGCCAGCAGAGCCTCGGTCACCGGGTGATATTTCCCTTCCACGCCGCCCTCCGGTATGGCATCGATCCTATATTTCCATACCGCCATATCAGATACACGTGATTTCCGCGTCAAAACGCTTGGCGTCGCCGTCATGCTTGCGCAGCGTGAGGACGATACGGCCGCCGGCCTTTTCCTCGGAGCAGACGAAATCTGGGTTCAATTCGAAATCTTTGGCGAATTTCGCTGCGTCGAAATTGAACGGATCGATGCCGAGCACGTATTCCTTGAGAGTCAGGATGCCGTTGATACGCGCGATCATATCGTTCGGCGATGTCATGTCCCGGATCATAAAATCCTTCGCTCCGAGCGCCGTCGCGCGCTGGGCATCCTCTTCGCGTCCGAGATGCGAGAGGAAGATGATCGGCACTCCGGCAGTCGCGACATTCTTCTTCAGCGCCTCGAAAAACTGGAAACCATCCATCCGCGGCATGATAATGCCCGTAACGATGATATCCGGGGTGTCCTTGCTTGCCATCTCCATGCCTTCGAGCCCGTCATTGCCCTCGCGCACGTCGAAATTCACCGCACGCAGCGCATCGGCGTAGAGACTGCGCGTATTCACATCGTCGTCCACGATCAGGAGCTTCGTCGCTTTTTCCATACTGGTGCATTTAATGGATAGTCCCTCGCTCCCATTGTATACAAAAACAGGCCTCCCGGCAAAGAGAGGCCTGCGAAGCAGATATTCATCCGCGGATTATCCGTTCAGTGTGCCGAGCTGCTCGATGAGATGCTTCTCTTCGCGGGAGAGCTTTTTCGGCACGCGCAAGGCGACGGTCACCAGATGGTCGCCGCGACCGTAGTGCCCGAGATGAGGCACTCCCTTGCCGCGGATGCGAAATACCTCTCCCGGCTGCGTACCGGCGGGAATCTTCATCGTTATGGGACCTTCGATAGTCCCGACATCCACCTTCGCGCCGATCGCCGCCTGCGCGAACGTGATGTCCAGGTGCGAAACGATATCATCCCCGCGCCGCTTGAGCGACGCATGCGGACGGATACGGATGTTGATGAAGAGATCGCCTGCGGGCGCGCCGTCTTCTCCCGCCGCACCGCCGCCGCGCATGGACAGCGTCTGCTCATCGTGCACGCCGGCCGGGATCTCGATAGCGATCTGTTCTTCTTTCTGCATGCGTCCGGCGCCATGGCATTCCGTGCATTTCTCCGCGTATGTCTTACCGCGACCGTGGCAGCGACCGCATGCATTCATCTGCGCGAACGCGCCGAAGATGGTCTGTACCACGCTCTGTATCTGGCCGCTGCCTTTGCAATCCGGACACTCCGTTTCTTTGACCCCCGGTTTCCCGCCCATGCCATGACAGACGCTGCAGCGTGAGAGTTTGCGCAACCGCACATCCTTCTTGACGCCCTTCACCATCTCCTCGAACGTGATCTCCGCATCCACCGAGATATCGGCGCCGGCGCGAGAACGCCCCCGGGCGCGCCCGCCTCCACCGAACATATCGGCGAAAATATCCTCCCAGCCAGAGGCTGATCCGCCTTGGGCGGAGAAGCCATCAAAATCAAAACCTTGCGACGAAAATCCGCCGAAACCCTGTCCCGGCCTGCTCCCGCCACCCTGTCCGCTATACGTCTGGCCGAACTGATCGTACTGGTGGCGCTTCTCCTTGCTGGAGAGCACCTGGTACGCTTCGTTGATCTCCTTGAATTTCTTCTCATCTCCGCCGCCCTTGTCCGGATGGTATCTGTGGGCGAGCTTGCGGAACGCCTTCTTGATCTCGTCATCCGAGGCGCCCTTGGCTATGCCCAATGTATCGTAATAATTCGCCATAACTGTTTCAAATATTCTTCGCTAAATTCAGTATCGGAGTATTGCCAGCAAACGACCTTTCATAGAGACGCTCGTCCGTCCAGCGACAAACTCACTTCTGAAACTTTCAAGCCTCTCTGACAAGATTTATGCTGGAAATACCCTCCCTCTATTCACCGTATCCTACCGTAAAACACGAAAGTTGGCAATCCCTTGATCAGAGTGCCAATCATACGGTTTCTGTGCCTATTCGGCAAGCTTCTGCTGCGCTACGGTGATCCTCTCCAGCCTGAGCCATCCGATCAGAAGCGCGAGCCGGAACAGCAGCTGTGCTGCGACGACGCACACGATCCCTACGAGGGACAACAATGAAAGAAACGTAAAAAACAGCAGCAAAGCGAGGAAAAATGGTATCGCCTGAGACGGGAAATGCTGCGTCGTATCACCTCCTTGCAGCAGCGTGATGAGTTTGCGCTGGAGGGCGAATGAGAGCGTATCGGATATCTTCTCATCCCCATTCACCTGCCGTCCGACAAGCGACGCTATCTGTTCCCTGCCTGACCGGAGAAACAGTTCCTGCGCGACCTTCTCCTGATCCGCGCTGAGAAACAAGGACATTCCCTCCTTGTTCTGTTCGAGGCTGAGCAGGAATTCGTCCACGGTCGCATCTCCCTCGGCGAGCGCGGCGAAGCTCGGATTGATAGTTCCGGCAACCTTGAAAATGACTCCGGTCACCTGATCGCCGACCTGAAAACGCGGCACCAGTTCCTCCCACGAGGCATTCTTCAGAAAAACATAATATCCGCCCGCTAGCGCAAGCGACAGACCGGCGACAAACAGAAATCGTCCCGCCCGGACACTCTTGAAAAAATGAAACCGCACGCGCTCATCTGTTTCCGCAGCGATATCCATGCCGCCCCAGAAAACAAGCGCCGCAGATATGACAGACGCCGCGACATATTCCCATGCATGCACAAAAAACAGTCCCGGCAGAAACACCAGCACCGCTCCCGCTATTCTCAACGATACGTCCGACCACACCACTGTCCCGAGAAAGAAAAAAACTGTAAGCAGTGAAAACCACGATACCGGCTGCCAGATATCGGATGCGCCGGGCGTCACTACGGCGGCGAAAAATGTCTGCCACGCCCCGAGCGCGAGCAAGCCGACGATCAGGACGAGAAAAATGCCGAATATTCTTCTCATGGTGAATTGCATAAATATCCGCGTTGTGTATTTGTGTCACGTCTCTCTCCAGTCTATCGCATATCCTCAGATAAAGAAAGACGGGCGGAAGGCGAAGTGAGGAAGATGCACGCGCGTCTTCTGGGACGAAACCGCCTCTTTCCGCCTGAACCACTCGACGACGCTGGGTATCCCCTCCTCAAGCGAGACAGTCGGCTGCCATCCGGATACGTTCCGAAATTTCTCGCTGGAGAGCGCGCTCCTCTGTATCTGCTGAACTGGGGTTTTCAGATATGCCGGATCGAATGCGGAGTCGAATCGCTGATTCAAGAGAGAGAAGATCCGATTGACGTCGGTTTCCTTGCCGGTACCGATATTGTAGACGCCGAGAATGCGGCCGTTGTCGAGCGCGGCGATGTTCGCCGCCACGATATCCGAGACGAAGACATAGTCCCGGGTCGTCTTGCCATCGTATATGATCGGCTGTTCCCCCCGGAGCATCTTCTCGCTGAATACGGCGATCACGCCGGCTTCGCC
>JBAQCV010000036.1:0-8126 GCA_049294475.1 Candidatus Moraniibacteriota bacterium
CTTTTGCGGTATACTACGGAAAAGGAATCATGAATAGCGAATAACGAATCAGGGGAGAATGTAGTAGTCTTTTGAGTCCCGCATCTTATTCATAATTCTTGATTCACAATTCCTGCCTGCCCGCCAAAGCCTTGGCGACGGAGGGATTCTTCTTCAAACATATGAAACAAACAAAAATAGTCGCGACCATCGGTCCGGCATCGGAAGCGAAAGACACCTTGCGAAAAATGGTAGGGGCCGGGGTGAACGTCGCGCGCCTCAATTTCTCGCATGGTGAGCACGCGTGGCACAAGAGCATCATCAACCGCGTCCGCGAACTGTCCCATGAACTGAACGTGCCGATCGGCATTCTCGCTGATCTGCAGGGGCCTCGCATCCGCACGGAAGTGACGGAGGCTTTCTTGACGAAGAAAGGTGACAAAATTCGCGTGAGCGATATTTCCCACAAGGATATCTTGACCGATGTGCCGATTGCCAAGAAAGAAAAAACCATCCTCCTCGATATGCCGGGGATCATTTCCGGCGTGGAGGTCGGCCATATCATACTCATCGAAGACGGAACCATCGAACTCATCGTGACGGAGGTTGCCCGGGGTTTCGTGACGGCAGAGGCGAAGAATGACGGGACCATCAAGAACCGCAAGGGCGTCATATTGCCGGACTCGCATCTCGTCCTTTCCATACTGTCAGAGAAGGACAAAAGTGATTTACGTTTCGCCCTGGAAGAGGGGATTGATTTTATCGGGGTGTCATTCGTCGGTTCGGTCGCGGATATCGAGAGCGTGCGGGCGGAAATGCAAAATATTCTTGGCAAGGATGCGCGTCTGCCACAGATCGTGGCGAAGATCGAGCGCAAGGAAGCTATCAAGAATCTCGCAGCAATTATCAAGGCGACCGACGCCGTGATGGTCGCGCGCGGCGACCTCGGTATCGAGATGCCGGAGAGCGAAGTGGCGATCCTGCAGAAACACATCATCGCGGAGAGTTTGAGGTCCGCGAAGCCGGTGATCGTGGCGACGCAGATGATGAAGAGCATGACGGACAACCCTCGTCCGACCCGCGCCGAGGTTTCCGACGTGTCGAACGCCGTCATCGATCATGCGGACGCCGTGATGCTCTCCGAGGAATCGGCGATGGGCAAGTACCCGGTGGAGACGATCGCGATGATGGCAGAAATCATCGGCAAGACGGAGGAGTCGCCGTTCGACGATCTGTATCAAGCGCTCAATCTCAACTTCAAGAGCGAGTACGCAGCGATGATCCGGAGCGTGTATGAATTGGCGCAGAGCTTTCATGCCAGAGCGATACTGCTCCTCTCGATGAGCGGCTTCACGGCACGGCTACTGGCGCATTTCCGTCCGGAAGGAAAGTTGTTCGTGGCGACGAACAGCCGGACCACGTGGAACGAGCTCTCTCTCGTGTGGGGCGTCGATCCGTACCTGTTCGAGAATGATCAGGCGCTCGATACGTTCATCGGCCGCCTGATGCAGGAGACGAAAAGAGACGGCAAGCTCGCAAGCGGCGAGCAGGTTGTCGTCTTTCACGGACGCACGCCGGATCAGGACAGTATGAAGCTTGTCGGCATCCGGGAAATCCGCTAGACTAATTTTTGCGCTTTTGGAAAGATGGCCCCAGCCCAAGGCGGATCAGCCTCGGGCGGAGGCTACTTGTTAAAGAGTGATGCGGAAAGACGCGAAAAGTTTTTAAAGACAACCGAGGGGAGACGCTTGCTTAAACAGCAATATCGGGATATTCTTTCTCAATAAAATTGGTGAGATGGCCGAGTGGTTGAAGGTACTTGCTTGGAAAGCAAGCGTACGGGAAACCGTACCGTGGGTTCGAATCCCACTCTCACCGCATCAAAAATTATGCAAACAATCTTTCATCCGGCTGGGTCGCGCGGCTACGCGCATCACGGCTGGCTGACAACTCATCATAGTTTCAGTTTCGCCGATTATTATGATCCGCAGAAGATGGGGTTCGGCGCGCTGCGTGTTTTGAACGATGATATCATCGAGGCTGGGCAGGGATTCGGGCGGCACCCTCATCGCGATATGGAGATCATCACCATTCCGCTGTCCGGCGCGCTCGCGCACAAAGACAGCATGGGCAATGCTGCCGTGATCGAGACGGGCGAGGTGCAGGTGATGAGTGCGGGCACCGGCGTCGAGCATTCGG
Source organism: Candidatus Moraniibacteriota bacterium (assembly GCA_049294475.1). Classification (GTDB taxonomy): domain Bacteria; phylum Patescibacteriota; class Minisyncoccia; order Moranbacterales; family UBA1568; genus UBA1568. The sequence goes on from JBAQCV010000036.1 coordinate 2,179, forward strand.
AATTCAACGCATCGCAGACGGAGGCCGTCATGGGACTTCAGATCTGGATCGTGCCGAACAGGCGCGGCGCGGAACCTCGCTACGCACAAAAACTTTTTGGTCAGCCATTGCCCAGGAACGAGTTTTCTCTCGTCGTGGGTCCGGAGGGCGGCGAAGAGAACGGAGCCCTCTTCATTCATCAGGACGCATTCCTCTCCCTGGGGCGTTTCGATGCCGATACGGATATCGATTATGCGCTCCGAAGCACAAGTAACGGCGTATATTTCTTCGTCATCGAGGGCGCGATGGCGGCAGGCAGCCAAGTACTTGAGCAAAGAGACGCTCTCGGGGTGTGGGATGCCGCAATAGTTACTGTACGGGCGAAACAGGGCGCGTATATCCTGGCCATAGAGGTGCCGATGATGTAATTTTTCCGGGGATGAGATATACTGGATCGGATGAGCGTTACAATGACACGTATGATACGAAATTCTTTCGGAAAAAAGGCGCTCGCGGTGCATAAGAAATTGCGCGGGAAAATCGAGATACGATGCAGGGCGAAAGTAGCTACCACGGATGATCTCTCCGTGTACTATACGCCAGGCGTCGGGGCGGTTTCGGCGTTCGTGGCGCAGCACAAAGATACGGTGCGGGACTATACGATGAAGGGCAATACGGTGGCCATAGTGTCGGACGGTTCGGCGGTTCTCGGTCTCGGCAATATCGGGCCGGAAGGGGCGCTCCCGGTGATGGAGGGCAAGGCGATGCTGTTCAAGACATTCGCCGGTATCGATGCGTTTCCCATCGTGCTCGCGACACAGGACACCGATGAGATCGTGGAGACGGTCAAAAACATCGCTCCCGGGTTCGGCGGCATCAACCTCGAAGACATCGCCGCTCCGCGCTGTTTCGAGATAGAGAGGAGGTTGCAGGCGCTTCTCGATATCCCGGTCTTTCATGATGATCAGCACGGTACGGCGATGGTCGTGCTCGCCGGGCTCATCAACGCGTTCAAAGTGGTCAAGAAGCATCCGCATACAAGCACGGTGGTCATCGCAGGAGCGGGAGCTGCCGGCAATGCCATCGCCAATCTTCTCCTGAAATTCGGAGTCGGCGACCTCATTCTTGTCGACAGCCGGGGGATCATCAGTGAAACACGCAAAGACCTCAATCCTTTTAAGCAAAAGTTAGCCACAATGACGAACAAGCGGCGCATGAACGGATCAGCGAGTGATGCGCTTGTCGGAGCCGATGCGTTTATCGGGGTTTCGAGGAGCAATACGGTTACGCGCGCGATGGTAGCGTCGATGGCGCCCCGGGCGATCGTTTTCGCGCTGGCCAACCCGATTCCGGAGATCATGCCGGACGAGGCGAGGGCGGGAGGAGCGGCTGTCGTCGCGACGGGGCGATCGGATTTCCCCAATCAGATCAATAATTCCCTCGGATTTCCAGGGATCTTCCGCGGCGCGCTCGACAACGGCGTGAAGGAAATTACCGAAGAGATGCTGCTGCGGGCGGGCAAGAGGCTCGCGGCGCTCGTATCAAAGCCGACAGCAGGGCGCATCATCCCTCCGCCATTCGCGAGGGGCGTAGTGCAGTCGGTCGCCGGAGCCATCAAGTGAGGCGGCAAAAGAGGACACGTTTCTTCTTTTTTCTTCACCCTGCGAAATCCGGCACTACTAGTCCGCCTCTGGCGGAATTTATGGTATACTGAAAAAAAGAAAAACTGCCTATGCCAGAAATACGATCGGAACAGGATGGAGCAGAGCAGATACCATCTGACACGACGCAAGATATGCCGCAGACGCATGACAGCCCTCGCAATGATTCGCACGAACCGCTGTGGGGGATGTTTTTGATTGCCAGCATGATCCTGTTCGTCGTAGCGAGCATCGCAGGCATCGGGTGGGTAGCGTATACGAACTGGCAGAGCGCGCGCGTGGAGAAGAATCAGCCGTCCATAACGGCGCTCCAGCGACAGCCGAACGAACAGGAGGCTGCTCCAGCCGAATCCCCGACATCAGAAAACCCGCAGGCTGTGAATACCGATACCCAGGAGCAGACAGCCTCCAGTGTCGCTCTGGCAGCCAAGAAACTGGACATAAGCGTCCTGAATGGCGGCGCCGCCAAGGGGAGTGCCGGTATCCTGGCCGAATTCTTGAAAACGGAAGGGTATAGCAAGACGGTCGCAGGCAATACGCTCAAGGATTACACGGGAACGGTCGTTTATTATGCGGCGAATCTGGAGAAAGAAGCCGAGGTGGTCAAGGAAAGTGTCGTGAAGAAATATTCGCAGGCCAAGATACTCCCGGCTGATGCGAACAACAAAGAGACTTCAGTTTCCCAAGTGACGGTCATCATCGGGAAATAATTTTGGTACAGCCGCATGCGATACTTCAAGAGATTTTTTGCGAAAATATTTGCAGCGCCACTGGGATTTTTTCTCATCTTCGTCTTTCCGGCGAGTACGAATTATCAGCTGAAGGATTTCGGATTCGGTTCGGGCGGGGCTGGCAACGCGACTTCGGGGAGCTACGCGCTCGATGCTATCAGCGGCGAGCAGAGCGGCGGCAAATTGGTTGGCGGGAGCTACGATCTCGGCTCGGGGCTGCTCTTCACCAATCAGGCAAATGTCCCTCCGGCACCGACCTTCACCAACCCGAGCAGTTATTACAACAAACTAAAAATCGTCCTTGACGTCGGCGGCAATCCGAGTGATACGAAATTCGCCATCGCCATCAGTACGGACAATTTCGTCGCCGACACGCGCTATGTCCAGAGCGATGATACGGTAGGTGCAGCACTCGGCATCGAGGATTATCAAACGTACGCGAACTGGGGCAGTGCTTCCGGTACGCTCATCATCGGGCTGGCATCCGGCACGACGTACAAGGTGAAGGTCAAGGCCTGGCAGGGGAAATTCACCGAGACCGGCTACGGCCCGACCGCGACCGCTGCAACCGTTAGCCCGCAGATGACCTTCGACATTGATGTTTCCGCATCAGATACCGAAACTGGCCCGCCCTTTGCTATTGCGTTTACTGGCGCGAGCAGTCTGGTAGCTACGACAGTGGTGGATAGTCCGCAGAAAATCTGGGTGGATTTCAGTACCAACGGCGAGAGTGGCGGACGCGTATATGTCGCCGCAAGCAATGCCGGACTCCAGAGTTCCGTAGCCAGCTACCTCATCAGCGCCGTGACGGGCAACCTGACAATATTGGACGAGGGATTCGGCGCACAGGGATTTAGCGTGGCCGGAGGATTGTCCATTGCTACGGCATACGATCTGTCCGCCAACAATGTCGCTGTGACCGATACGACCATCCGCGAAATATTTACCGCGACTGCTCCGACGACCACCGGCCGTGGGGCGTTCCTCCTCAAAGCGAAATCCTCCGCCGTCACCCCGGCCGCGAGCGACTACACCGAGACCCTCACCGTCATCGCCTCGGCGAGCTTCTGAATGGTCCGCGGATGCGATCGCGCGGCAGAAGCAAGAGCGATTGTCTTTGATCGGGATCAGCAGTCGAGGCTCTGTTGACAAAAATCTTTGACAAGAGGGGTATATTCGTGTATAATGGATGGTGAAAGAGTCGAAAACTCTTAAATTTTCAGGCAAAAATAAAAATAACCCAACTTTGCTTTTATGTTGCACTCTGTGACTCAACGAACGGCGGTTCTCGGGATTTTTACACTGCTCTTTGTCTTGGTAATCCCTATTCTTTTTTCCGAACGTGCGCAAGCCGCTGGCTTACAGCAAGCGTATGTACGGCTTGATCGTTTGGCTGCTTCTACGGTAACTAGCGGAATGGTGTGTGCCAAGTCTGCGACTGCTTCTGTAGAAACCACAGTTAAAGTAACATTTCCGACTGGCTTTGCGACAGTCGATACAGCTGCTAACTGGACAGTAACGACAACAAATATCCCTGCCGATGCAACAGCTTGGATTGGTATTGGTACTGCTTCGGCAGCATCTGGTCAAGATGTTACTTTCCCTAGTGGTGACATGGTAGTGGGAACGCTGTATTGCTTTAATTTCTCTGGAACAAGTACATTGACGAACGCTGCTGCGGCGAATGATTTGGTCGGCACTATCACTACTCAGCTGGCCGGTCCGACGACTATCGATAGCTCTAACTTTGCGCTTTCAACTATTACCAATGACCAAATCGTAATTACAGCAACTGTTCCTGCGACTTTTACTGTTGCGTTCACTGATGGAACGGATCCAGATGGAAATGCGAATACGGACTCTTTTACCGCGAATCTCTCGACCACTACCGTTTCCACATATGGGATGACCGTGACGATTGCGACCAACGCCGCTAGTGGTTGGGTGGCATGGGTCAAGAGCGCCAATGCGGCTTTGAATTCGGCATCCACAGGTGCCACTATCGCGACAGCTGGTTCTGTTGATAATAATGATACTGATCTTGCCGTCGACGTTTCGTCTGGATATATACTTGATGTTGATATTACAACAGACTCTGGCACGGGTACCGGTACGGTTACTCAGGCGTCGGGTTATGGACTAGAGTATGCAGGCGCCAACACCACTTCCGGTGGTACGCTCTCGACGACTTTCCAGCCAGTGGCTGCATCGAGCGGGACGACAGACGGTGATGTACTGACCTTTATCGAACGTGCGAGAATCTCGGCGGTGCAGGCTGCTGCGACTGATTATACTGATACCCTGACTGTGGTGGCTGCCGGACGGTTCTAGCGCCGATTTCATTCAAAAAAGATAGGCCTCTTTCCCCTCCGGAAGGAGGTTTTTGTTTGCGGAAGGAGAGGCTTTATTTGCAGCACACGGCGTCTTTCTTCATACTATTTAGACACTGTACACAATTTATAACGACCGTTATAGATTGTGTACACCGAGAAATGAGTATTACATGTATAAAGAACGAATAACTAAGGAAAACAGATATCTGGTCATAAGAGGTAGGAATGCGCTATAATAACGACAACCTTTATGCATATATTTTTTTCATCATTTCCCTTCAAGCTGGCTTTTCCGGGGCATTTTTTCTTTACCACATTTCTTCTTGGTACTCTGTATCTCGCATCCATCCTTCTTCTCGTTCCCTCCGTCTCCGCCCAGACTCTTCCCTTGTCAAATCAGACAGGCCTCCGCCTCGTCACCTCCCCACTCCCCATCAACCTCGTCACCGAGCCGGGCACCACGATTCAGACGGAACTCAAGGTCAAGAACGGAGGGACACAACCGGAAACCCTCAAGATCGACTTGATGAAGTTCCGAGCCTACGAAGAGAGCGGCAAGCCAGAGCTCCTCGAACCGGAACCAGGCGATGACTTCCTCCGGTGGGTATCTTTCTCAGAACCTTCATTCACCCTGGCTCCCGATGAGTGGAAGACGATCACGGCAAGCTTCGTCGTTCCATCGACCGCTTCCTTCGGCTACTACTACGCCTTCGTCTTCTCTAGGACCCAGGACGCCCAAGAGCTCACACCCAGCCAGACCGCGGTCGTCGGTGGCACCGCCGTGCTTGTTCTTCTCGAAGCCCGGGTGCCTGATGCCAAACGTGAGGTGGAGGTGGCCGAGTTCTCCATTGCCAAGCGCTTCTATGAATTCCTCCCAGCCACCTTCACCGTCAAGCTGAAGAACACCGGCTCCGTCCACATCGCCCCCCGCGGCAACATCTTCATCGACCAGGGCGGCACCCACGACATCGCCATCCTCGAGGTCAACAGCGAGAAGGGCAATATCCTGCCCAATTCCAATCGCGTCTTCGATGCTTCCTGGACAGACGGCTTCCCGGTCTACACGGAGAAGATCCAGGATGGCAGAACCGTCCTTGATGAACAAGGCAATCCCACCTACGAACTCCGATGGGACTGGAACGACGCTTCCAAGCTCAGATTCGGCAAATACCAGGCCAAGCTCCTCTTGATCTACGACGATGGGACTCGGGACGTGCCGATCGAGGGAGAAGTTTCTTTCTGGG
>JBAQCV010000037.1:0-8557 GCA_049294475.1 Candidatus Moraniibacteriota bacterium
CGTCTGGGTATATCCGTACGAATGCGAGGAATTGATCACTCTCTTGAAGGCGGACTGCAGAATGGGAAAAGAGCTGCTGTATATCGTGGCAGATGAGATTGAGGGAGAGGATTCGTTAAAAAAGAAATTCAAGCTCTCAATCTGACCCATCTCCTTTTGTTTTCTATAAATCGTGTAAGGATAATGAAATGCACTCGATTTCTCGCGGCTGTAGTAAGATGAGTGCATCATGAAACTCGAAGTCGAATCCAACCTCTCCTACGCCGCCTGGATCAAACAAGAGACAAATAAACTATATCATAATTCCACGGCCGTGGAATTATGATATATAATGAAAAGTATGCTTGATTTTTTCAGACAATTTCCGGAAGTGTTTGCTGTTTTGTCCGAAAGGAAAGACGGTCCGATGAAGGCGTTTCCGGAGCGGCCGGAGGAGAACCGGGAGAACAGGAAGAGATTTTTTTCCGAGCAGGGAATAGCCTCTGACGGGGTGGTGAGCGCGGAGCTGGTGCATGGGACGGAAGTGGCAATTGTTTCCGATACTTCACAGACTGTCATACTTGGCACGGATGCATTGGTGACGAAAGAGAAAAAACTGTTCTTATCGGTCACGGTGGCGGACTGTTTGCCGGTGTTTTTCTATGATCCTATGGCTCGCGTGATCGGTATCGCGCACGCGGGATGGCGTGGGATAGTCGGCGGCGTGATAGGGAAAACGGTTGATGCCATGATAGAGTGCGGCGCAAAACAGATAGATATATGTGTCGCTTTTGGTCCAAACATCCAAAAGTGTCATTTTGAGATCGGGACTGATATCTTGTCGCAGTTCGCGGGGTATGAACAATATATTCTTGAAAGAAACGCTGGAATCTTCGTCGATTTGCAGGGGATAGCAAAAGAACAGCTGAAAAAATCTGGAATATCCGGTAAAAATATAGAAAAGAGCCTACTCTGCACCTTTTGCGAACCAGAAAAATTCTTTTCGCACCGTCGCGACAAGATGGCAAACATCCCTGCGATGGCGGCGGTGATAGGTATGATATAAAAAAACAAACCCGGGCGGATGTTCCCGCGAGGGTCTAAATGACGGTAATTTTCTGCCGTGTCAGGTACAGGCGATACAGATTCGTACCGGCCTTGTCGTCAGTGTCGGCATGCGCGATGAGCCGGAAGCCGAGCTTCTTATAAAACTTGTTGGCGGCGATACGATCCGGCGCGTTCGTGAGTTCGAGATATTTGTACTGCCGCCACTTCGCATACTGGATCATGTCCTTGAGAATGATCGTCGCCAGGCTTTGTTGGTTCTGAACTTGCCCGCGATGTTTCTCGTCCGTGACGATGTCGTGGACGGAACCGAACGTTTCGGACGCGATCAGCTTCCGGACTGGAATGAGCGCGCCCATCGATACGATGACGTCCTCTTTTCGCGCTACTCACATGTGGCCTACTTTGAGAAAGAGGGAGACATGGTCGTATGTTATCGTATCGGCACGTTCCGGATGGTTTTCGAAAAGCTGCCGGTACAGGCCAGCAATATGGTCGATATCGCGCTTCACCATCTGCTGTGGAGCGTACTTCTCGATGATATAGCTCATCGGCCTTCCTCCGTTGGTAATGGACAGGATTGTCTGATGCTTCATCATACGCACCGAAAGCGGATAGAGTCAATACCGATGGTTGATTTCTCTCTTCGGAACCGCTATACTGGAACGGCTTTATGCCAGAAGAACACTTGCCATCAGAGACGAAACACACCGGACAGGCGACGGTCAAAGTCTGTCTGCATACGAAGTGCTGCCACAAGGGAGCCGAGCAGATTTTCGCGAATCTGAAAGAGGGGCTCTCGAAGGAAGAAGCGCTCATTTTGCCGGTGCGCGAATGCCTCGGATACTGCAGCGAAGGCCCGAATATCGCCATCAATGACAATATCGTGAAAGGCGTGAAGCCGTTTCTCGCCGTCGAAACCGTGCGTCAGGAACTGCGCGACCCGTCCTGCAAAGCCGACGGCCTCGGATCCAAAAGTCTCGATGATCTGGACCAGGTGCTGGAGGACGCGACGAAACTGTGAGATCAATGAGCGCCTATTGTGTAAAAATCACCCCCGTGATAAGGTATTTTAATGCCTTTTTCACCATTTTCCGGGAGCATAAAAGCCGTATGGCAATCACTACGCATTCTATGAATATTGCTTTGAAAACAGTCGCGAAACAGGTGTTGAATGCTTTGAATAAAGCAAAAAAGTCGCTTATGCTGTTTTTGAAACAGCCGCCTCGCGTCCAGAGCATCGCCTCATCGATACAGTGGAAAAATGTCCGGAAAGATATCGGGGCGTTTGCGAAAGGAGCATTCGCGACATTCGCGACAAAAAGTCGAACAACGGTCGCGGATCTCCGTTCGTGGCTTCGTGAAAACGCTGTCGTGCACAAGGGCATGAGCGCGTGCGGTGCGACGTATGAGCGCCTCGTGGTGCGCGGCGAATACGCAAAACGAGATTTCATAGTGCTGTTCGTAGCAGCCGTGCTGCTCGGCATGGCGTTCAAGGCGGTCGCGACCGATACCATCACCATCGGCTTCGAGGATTATACGCTCGCTCCGAAGGGGACGCTCTATGATCTGAATGCGATGCAGAAAAATCTCATCGAGAATGCCAGCGTACCGGTATCGGGCGGCGCGCCTGCCGGCATGTGTTCTGAATAATCCATAGTGATCCAAACCGATCGTATGAAAAACATTTTCTCGGCGAAAACGGAAGGGAACGCATCAGGCCAGCAGCAGGTGAAAAACCTGTCAGCGCTCGCCGTCATCCTGGCAGGGTTGTTCATCGGCAGCCTGTTCGTGGATTTTGTGCAGCTTGCGACGGGCAGGGGATTCTCTGGCAGCGCGGTGAAAAAGTACGATCTCCTCGAGACAGGCGGCAAGACATGGGTAGCCTACAGCGATCCGAAGGTAACGGTACAGGTGGTGACAGAGCAGGATTGCGCCGAGTGCGATCCGAGCGAGGCTCTCGTTTGGCTGCGCCGCGTCATCCCGACTCTCGAAGCGGCACCGATTGAGCGGGGTTCCGATCTTGGCCGGTTTTTGACCGAACGTTTCCAGATCAAGACTCTTCCGGCATTCATTTTCTCCGCAAGCGTAGCGGACACGGATTTCTATGCGCAGGCTTCGAGCCTGTTCGATGCGGATAGCGAGAGATATTTCTTCGATATGGGCAAGATCGGCCTGCCGGTAGGCAAGTATCTCACGCTGCCGGACATCAGGGACGATGACATCGCGATCGGTCCCAAGGATGCCAAGGTGAAGATCATCGAGTTTTCCGATTTTCAGTGCTCGTATTGCAAGGCTTTCCATGCCGATATGAGCAAGGCGCTCAAGGAATATCAAGGCCAGGTGCTGTTCGTCTACAAGCATCTGCCGCTCTCGTTCCATCTGCAGGCAGAGAACGCGGCGCTCGCGGCAACGTGTGCCGATGACCAGGAACAATTCCAGGCGTATGCCGACAATCTTTTCGCCAGGCAGGATGAGTGGGGCAACACGGTCGGAACGCAGAGATTCAAGGATTATGCCTGGCGCCTCGGTCTGAATGGACAGACATTCGCGAGATGCCTCGATACGAAGAAATATCAGGATGCAGTGGACGCCGATGTGGCGGAAGCGGCGGATTTCTCCATCAGCGGTACCCCGGGAACATTCGTGAACGGGACATTCTTGCCGGGCGCGGTAGGATATGACGCGCTGAAACAGGCGATCGACGCGGAACTGGCGAAGTGAAAACGAAAGTATAAAAAACACCCTGATCCGCGAGCTGACGGACGAAGGGCGTTTTTCTTTTTGAGCCAAGACCGGGATTCGAACCCGGGACCTATGCGTTACGAATGCATTGCTCTACCAACTGAGCTATCTTGGCACGCATCAAAACGTTTTTCAGTCTACAGCATAAACGAAAAAACATCAATCCTTGCCATCTTGGCAGGGACTTCTGCGAAACACGGAATCATGATATACTGGCAATCATGAATATGACACGGGAGCAAATAGCGGTTCTTCGACAAAAACTCCTGCAGTTGCAGGACTATCTTTGACTTCGCCCGCAAAGAAACTCGCATAGCCGAGCTTCGCACGCAGAGCGAACGGCCTGACTTCTGGAGCGATCCGAAGGTTGCCGGGCGCGCGATGCAGGAGCTGGAGACGCTCCGGAGCGAGCGAGCTTCTTTCGAGCGCTTGGAGAAGACGCTTGCCGATCTGGAGGGCTTCATGCTGCTGGAAGATCTGAAACCAGAGGATCTGAACGGGCTCGGGGCCGAATACGCGGCTGCTGAACAGGCGATCGGTGAGTGGGAGTTCAGGACCCTGCTCGGCGGGCAGTATGATGCCAAGAGCGCGCTCCTGACCGTGAGAAGCGGTGCGGGCGGCGTGGATGCCCAGGACTGGGCGGAGATGCTCCTGCGGATGTATCTGCGCTATGCTGAACGGCAGAGGTGGAAGACCCGGCTGCTCGATGAATCACGCGGCGGCGAGGCCGGTATCAAGAGCGCGACGATCGAAATAATCGGTACGTATGCCTACGGCTATCTGCACGGGGAAGCGGGGATCCATCGGCTGGTTCGACAGTCGCCTTTCAATGCGAACAGCCTGCGGCAGACATCATTCGCTTCCGTGGAGGTGATGCCGGTCGTCGATGATATGGAGGTGGAAGCGATCAGGCCGGACGAGCTGCGCATCGACACGTATCGATCGTCGGGCGCTGGCGGTCAGAGCGTCAATACCACGGACAGCGCCGTACGCATCACGCATATCCCGACCGGCATCGTCGCGACCTGCCAGAACGAACGCTCGCAGCTCCAGAACAAGGAAGAAGCGATGCGGATACTCCGTTCCAAGCTCGCGCAGCGGCATATCGAAGAACAGGAAGCGGAACAGAGAAAATTGCGCGGCGAACGCAAGAGCGCCGAGTGGGGGAATCAGATCCGTTCCTATGTCCTCCATCCGTACACGCTCGTCAAAGACCATCGCACCGATACCGAGACGAGCGATACCGAAAAAGTGCTGGGTGGCGATCTGCAGATGTTCATCGAAAGCGAACTCCGCTATTTACAATCGCATTAAATATTCGCTACGACGTGTGTCATTTGCGACGAAAATAAAATAAACATATGCCAGACATCCAGCCTATTATCCGCTTCGAAAACGTCACAAAAACTTTTCCACCTGATCACGCGGTGATTGAGAATGTCAGCCTATCCATCCAGCCGGGAGAATTTCTCTCCATCGTCGGATCGAGCGGCGCCGGCAAATCGACTTTGCTCAAACTGATCTATGCCGAGGAAGTACCGACTGATGGAGAGATCTATTTCAACGAACGCCCATTGAGCCAGATCAATCGCAAGCATCTGCCTTTTTTCCGGCGCAATATCGGGACGGTGTTCCAGGATTTCAAACTGCTGCCGCAACGGACCGCGTTCGAGAATGTCGCGTACGCGCTCGAAGTCGACGGCAAGAGCACGGCGGACATCAACGAAGAGGTGCCGGAAATCCTCGAGATCGTGGGACTCGGCGACAAGATGCACAAATTCCCCAAACAGCTCTCGGGAGGGGAGCAGCAGCGCGTCTCGCTCGCTCGCGCCCTCATCCATCGTCCCAGAGTGATCATCGCCGACGAACCGACCGGCAACCTCGATCCCGTCTCGGCCGATGAGATCATAGAGCTTCTGCTTGAGATCAACTCGTTCGGCACGACTATTCTCCTCGCGACGCACAACAAGGGCATCGTCGACAAGCTCGGCAGGCGCGTGATCCTCATAGACAAAGGCCGGATCATCCACGATCAGAGCAAGGGGAAATATATGTTACAATAGGGGTATGAAAACTCTCAAGCTCTGGCGCACGTTCAAAGAGGGGAAAGAAAATTTCCGCCGCAATGGTTGGCTGACATTCGCCACGGTCAGCATTTTGACATTCTCGCTGTTCATCGTGAGTCTTTCCGTCCTGCTCGGTATGACGACCAGTCTGATACTGGAGAATCTGCGCGGCAAAGTGAGCGTGAGCGTGTCGTTCAATCCCGACGTGACGGAAGCGCGGATTCTCGAGATACAAAGCGAACTTTCCAAATACAAGAAAGAGATCACATCCATAGAATACGTCTCCCGGGATAATGCCCTGAAACAGTTCCTCGCCGATAGTGGCGGCGATCCGATCATCGCGCAGGCCATCGAGGAGATCGGGGAGAATCCGCTCCTGGCATCGCTTGTCATCAGGGCGGTGAGACCGGAAGACTATCCGCTCATCGTGGAGCAGATAGAGCAGTCGACATTCCAGAACGACGTCAGTCGCATCAACTACGCGAAGAACAGGAAAATTTTCGAGCGTCTCGACCGTATCAACACGACGACCGCGAGAGCCGGACTGATACTCGGCACCATCTTCATCTTTGTCGCCATCCTCATCACGTTCAATACGATCCGCATCACGATCTATTCCCATCGCCAGGAATTCGAGATCATGCGTCTGGTGGGCGCTTCGAACATCTATGTACGCATGCCGTTCGTCTTCGAGGGCGCGCTCTACGGTCTGGTGGCGGCGATCATCGCCACCGGCCTCCTGTTCGGCATCGCGTATTATATCGCTCCGCTGACACAGGGAGCTCTGCCGCAGGGCAATTTCATGAATCTATACCTGGATTCTTTCTGGTCTATTTTCATCGGCCTGATACTGCTCGGCATCTCGCTCGGCGTCGTTTCGAGCGCCATCGCCATCCGCCGCTATCTGAAAGTATAAAAAGTATTTTGTTGAAGGCTGAATTCGCCTTGACCCCGTTAGATATCCGGTAGAAATTCCATATATTTTTAGCTGTAAGCCGAAGGCGCCTTACGGCTTTTACTTGCCGAAAGGGACGGATGGAGGTTGATATCTAACTGGGGTTGACGGAGGCTATTTTTTGACGTACTGTGGAATATCCGGTTACTTAACAATCAACTTATTTCAACTCATAGGAGGCTGTCATGCTCGCACGCGCAGTAGCAATACTCACACGTCATCAAAGTGACCCCTGCCTGTTCGATAGAGTGGTTCGGGGCATATTCGCATACGGTAGTCCGCAGATGCAAGTCATCGCGGATGCACGTCTGATCGCTACCGAGGCGCATCGCCATGACAAACGCCATGATGGTGAGGAATATATTCGTCACCCTGAATTCGTAGCAGTGATTGCCATGGAATACCTCGGTGTCACTGATGAAATCGAAATCGGAGGCTGTCTCTTGCATGATGTCTGCGAAGATCATGCAGTAGAATGGCCTATTTATCGGCTTCGCGAAAAGGTCGGCAAGGAGATGGCGGAAGCAGTGGATTGGGTCAATATGCGACGCTTTGACCACATGGAAGATACAGGCGAGGCACATCGGCTGTATTTTCACAATCTGTTAAATGTGGCGCCGCTCCGGTCTGTCCGTATCAAGCTGTGCGATCAATTCCATAACGGACTGACGCCCTGGAATCTGGCAGATAAGGGCTGGGTGTCGCACAAAGTCCACGACTTGCGGGAATACTATATTCCCATGGCGAAGAAGTTTGGTATCCTCTACCAGGAGCTCATCCAGGTATCGGAAGCCTTGGAGAGCGGCGTTTGTCTGTTGCCTGCCAAACTCGTTCACCGAGCCGTTCCAGCGGACAAGAGAGCAGAAGAAGAGCACCCTTGTTGAGTATCAGCGCCAACTCCGATCCTTGGGGTTGGCGCGCTCTTTTTTCTTGAAAAATAGCTGATTTCGTGTAGAATAGGGGAGTGCAGTTTATGGTTATTTGTTGACTGTTAGCTGATAATTGGGGTGTGGCCAAGCGGTAAGGCAATGGGTTCTGGTCCCATGATCCTAGGTTCGAATCCTAGCACCCCAACACTGTGAAGAATTTTAGTTTTTCGTCTTTGGAGGCCTCGGCGCTTCGCGCCTCGGCATTGCGATTGGCCAGGATTTTCCAAGCGTTTTTGAAATCGAAAAAGAGCGTGCGGTCGGAAATTTGAAAGTTCGAACCAATCTTTTTGAGAAAATCCCGAATCCGTTCGGGATTTTCTTGTAAAGCGATATTTTTGGCTTGGTTGGCTTCTTTTATAAAGTTTATAGCCAGTTCGAACCGATTATGACTCTTTTGCTCAAAAGCCTTCATTTTTTCGGAAATCTCAATCTTGCGGTTGAGAATTTTTTGTTTTTTGGCGTTGTATTCTTCTTGGGAAATTGATTTTTCCAAAATCATGTCCAAAAGCGAATCAAGTTTTTCTTCGCAGTCTAAAACCCCATCTTTCCATTTTTGAGCAAAAGATTTTTCGGATTGAATTGATTTTGATTTTTCATTTTCCAAATGAAAAATCATCTGGTTTGCCCAATCCGAACACAAAGAAACTTTTTTAATTTCCTTTTTGATTTGTTCGGTCATCAGTTCCTCGCGCGTGTATTTTTGCGAGCAAGGTTCTTTTCGTTTGGTGCAACGCAAATAGTTGTGGCCTTTCTTGGTTTCAGTGGTGATGAAGCAACCGCATTCTTGGCAGTGGAAAACGCCACGGTAAATATAGGGC
>JBAQCV010000038.1:0-11934 GCA_049294475.1 Candidatus Moraniibacteriota bacterium
GGTAGTTTTGCCAACACCGCGAAGTCCCGGGATTATGATCCAACGATCCTGGGCATTTGGATTATGCAAAAAATCGCGGAAGTACTTATCGACTTTCACGTAGATATTTCTCTGTGGGTACTTTTTCCCCTGCTCATCCTGCGTATAGGATTTCAGCCGGAAAGTGGCCTGGACGAGCTGGTTTTGTACGTATTTAAGGATTTCTTCCATATTTTTGTACATTTTTTGGATGATATAGTACCAATAGTTACTATACTACTCTAGTGGTATAGAAAAGTCAATACCATATTTTTTGCTTTTAATAAAGGATTTTTCAGAGTCTTTACTAAGCAAGTTTCGTTTCGGAGGGCGGGGCGTCATCGAAGCGGACGTATTTCCTCCCCTTGAGCTTCTCCGGCAGATAGTTCTGCTTGGCCGCTTCTTGCGTCTTGAAATCAGGCGTGTATTTGTATCCTTTGCCATAGTCGAGCTCTTTCATCAGCTTGGTCGGCGCGTTGCGCAGGTGGAGCGGCACGGGCTCGTTGGGGAAGCGCTTCACGTCTTCCTTCACTTTCCCGTAGGCAACATAGAGTGCGTTCGACTTCTTGGACTTCGCAAGATAGACAACGGCCTGCGCGAGATGCACCTCGCACTCCGGCATCCCGAGCATCTGGCACGCCTGGAATGCCGCGACCGCTTGCGGCAGCGCGAGCGAATTGCCGAGTCCCACGTCTTCCGACGCGAACCGCACCAGCCGCCGCGCCACATAGAGCGGATCTTCCCCCGCCTCGAGCATCCGTCCGAGCCAATAGAGCGCCGCGTCCACGTCCCCGCCGCGCATCGATTTGTGGAGCGCGGAGATGATATTGTAATGCTGTTCGCCGCCCTTGTCGTAGAGGATGTGCGATCGCGCGACGATTGTTTCCACTATTTCCGGCGTGATGTTCTTCACCTGAGACGCACACGCTTCCACAATATTGAATGCTTGGCGCGCATCTCCTCCGGACACGGCCGCGATGAACGCGAGCGCCGCATCCGTCGCCCGTATTTTCTGCCGCTGCAGCGTCTCATCCGTCGCGAGCGCCTGCGTGAGCAGCCGTATCAATGTTTCCTCACTGTGCTTGTCGAGCACGAGCACACGCGTCCGGGAAAGGAGGGCGGCGTTCACTTCGAAACTGGGATTTTCCGTCGTCGCGCCGATGAGTGTCAACACGCCGGACTCCACGAACGGCAAAAGTGCGTCCTGCTGCGCCTTGTTCCAGCGATGGATCTCATCGAGGAAGAGAATGGTCTGCTTGTTGTTTTCGCCGTTCGTTTTCGCGATTTCGATCACTTCCTGCAGGTCGCGCTTGCCGCTCGTCACCGCCGAGAGCGAGATGAACTGTGCCGACAATTCGTTCGAAAGCAGCCGTGCGAGCGTCGTCTTGCCGCTGCCCGGCGGCCCCCAGAAGATGAGCGACGGAACATCGCCTCGCTTTACCGCCTCACGGAGAAATGCCCCCTCGCCGAACACCTTCTCCTGACCGAGAAAATCCGCAATCATCTTCGGCCGCATCCTCTCCGCCAGCGGTACGTTATTCTTATTCTGATTATTTGTCATAAGATTTGCAGAAATTTCTAGGTGTTCGTATTCGAGTGCAGTTCAAGGCGTCGGTGAGGAGCTCCGTAAGCCGTACTCGTAGAGTACGGTGTCGAGCACCGGAACCGAGAACGAAGAAATGCGCCGAATACGGACGCCTAGGAAAGCTTGATACCGACGGGACAATGATCGGAGCCCAATACTTCCGGGAGAATGAACGCATCTTCGACCTTGGATTTCAGCTTGCCGCTCACGAGGAAATAGTCGATGCGCCAGCCGACGTTGCGCGCCCGGGCGTTCGCGAAGTGCGACCACCAGCTATAATGACCGCTTCCCTGATGGAACATCCGGAACGTATCCACGAATCCGGCATCGATGAAGTTCTGAAATCCCTCGCGTTCCTCGGGGGTGTATCCGTGCTCGCCCTCGTTCTGCTTCGGATGGGCGAGATCGTCTGGCATGTGAGCGACATTGAGATCGCCGCAAAAAATCACCGGTTTCTTTTTTTCCAATCGTGTGCAGTACGCGAAAAAGGCCGGATCCCAGTGTTCGTGACGGAGCGCGAGACGGGAAAGATCCTGTTTGGCATTGGGCGTATATACCGTCACGATGAAAAACATCTCATACTCCGCCACGATCACCCGGCCTTCGGCATTCGGATCGCCGTAGCCGTCGCCGGAAAGATGGAATCTTTTCACGATATCAGCCGGCAATCCGTTGAAAACGGCGAGCGGCTTGTGTTTCGTGAATATCGCCGTGCCGGAATAGCCTTTCTTGTCCGCGGAGTTCCAGTATTCCTCATAGTCCGGCAGATCGATCTCGGCCTGGCCCTGGACCGCCTTGGTCTCTTGGAGGCAGAGGATGTCCGGCTTATATTTCGTCACGAACGGCTCGAATACGCCTTTGCGGTGCACGGCCCGGATACCGTTCACGTTCCACGACATGATAGTGAGAGAGTGTTTCTGTAGCATATTTTTTATTGCGTATACATACTACACCCTCCGTCTTCCATCCACAAGAATTCCATAGAATGTCAAAATGAAAATATCAAATATCAAATCAATACCAAAAATCTGAATGCCAAATCACTCTTTTTGATCATTTGGATTTAGGATTTCATTTGACATTTGTTATTTGAGCTTTGATTTTCACTTCTTTCCCTTGAACGTCACGGCGTCGAGCTCATGGAAGCGCCGCTGCTTCTCTTCGATCGGCACGTCGTCGCGCATGCCCTTGGTCGCGGCGGTGCCGGGACGCGGCGAATACCACGCGATGAACGCTTTGGCGAAATCAACCCGCTTCGCCAGATCGATCGTCTCCCCGAATTGCTCGAGTGTCTCTCCGGGAAAACCGACGATGATATCGGTCGTGAACCGCACCTTCGGTATTTTTGATCGGATCCTATCGATCAGCGCGAGATACTCGGCGCGCGTGTACCAGCGATTCATCCGTTTGAGCACCGCATCGCTCCCCGCCTGGACCGGCAGGTGCAGCGTCCGGTCGATATTCTCATATCGCGCGATCACATCGATCAGCTCGTCGGAGAAATCCCACGGGTTCGAAGACATGAAAGATATCTTCGTCAATCCCGGAATCCGCGCCACGCGCTCGAGGAGGTGCGGGAAGAGCGTCGGGATACGATGGCGGTTCAGGTGCTTGACCATCACAGGCGTGACGCGCTCACCGTCCGGCAGCACGTACTCTGCCTTGTCCTTCATCCTTTCCATCAGGAAATCCGCGCCGTAGGAATTCACGTTCTGCCCGAGCAGCATCACTTCGGTGTACCCGTCTGCGGCCGCCTGTTTCGTCTCGGCTATGATATCCTCGAACGGCCGCGAACGCTCCTTGCCGCGCGAGAACGGCACGATGCAGAACGCGCAATAGTTGTTGCAGCCGTTGGAGATGACGATCGAGGCCATCTTCCCCGCGGCGCGCTGCGGTGCGTGCTCGAATCCGACATCTTCGAGCGGCAGGAATTCCACGTCCGGCAATCGCGACGTCAGCCGTTTCATCATCTTGCCGCCGGGCACGCGCGCGGCCGCACCGACGAGACAGCCGGTCACGACGATGCGCGGCGACTTCTCTCCCAATCTCGTACGCAGACTCTTGACCATCCCATAGACTTTTTCCTCGGCTCGGTCGCGTATCACGCAGGTATTGAGCACGAGCACATCCGCCTCTTCCAGCGTCCGGGCTGGCACGAAGCCGCGCGACTGATAGAAACTCTCGAGCCGTTCAGAATCAGCGACATTCTGCTGACAACCGAAAGTTTTGATGAAATATTTTTCCGACATAGTGATATTTATACGGTGTTTTTCTCCACGATCAGCTGGCCGCAGGCGGCGGCGATATCGTCGCCCATCGTTCGGCGGCGTGTCACGACAACCCCCGCATCCTCCAGTTGTTTCTGAAACCGCGCGAAGTCGGCCGGCAAGCTGTCCCGATAGACGCTCCCGGTGAAATTGTATGGGATCAGGTTGATGCGCACCTTGCCCACGCGCCTTGCGAAACGGATGAGCGTTTCCGCATGTTTTTCCGTATCGTTGATCTTCGACAGCATCACGTATTCGAATGTGAGGTGCTGACGGCGGCTCTCATGCTTCTCGAAGTACTCCGCGGTCCACGCGATCAGATCCTCCAGAAACGTATCGAAAGAGACGGGCATCATCGCTTTTCTCGTATCGCTGTCCGCGCTGTGGAGCGATACCGCGAGCCGCACCGGCGGCCACTCGGGATCCTTCAGCAGTTTCCGCAGCATCGGCAACAGCCCGACCGTCGACACCGTGATATGCGTCGGACCGATGTCCGTATGCGCGAGGAGCTGCATGAGCGATTCCTTCACATGGTCATAATTGGCGAGTGGCTCCCCCATCCCCATGAACACCACGTTGCTGATGCGCTGCGGCAGTGACGGTCGATCATGCAAAAAAATATTCCAGAAACGCACCTGATCCGCGATCTCGTCGGCGATCAGGTTGCGGGTGAATCCCATCGTCCCCGTCGCGCAGAACGTGCAGGCCATGGCGCACCCGACCTGCGACGAGACGCAGACCGTCCACTGCCCGCGGGCATTCTTCATCAGCACCGTTTCCACGCGCTTGCCATCGCCGAGCTCCACGACAGCCTTGTGCGTGTCTTTTTTCGCGCTTTCAAAGACACGCACCGGAGCGAGGGCGAGCCAGCGCATCTGCTCATCGAGCGTCTCGCGCATCGCAAGCGGCATATTCGAGATACCGGAATAATTCCGGATCGCGGGATCGTACAGCGCCTCCTCAAGCTGCTTGAAGCGGAACACCGGAGCGGCAGGGTAGAGCGACGCGAATTGTTCTTTGCGGGAAATAATCTTCACCATAGTCAAAACAGCATACCCCGAAAACGTCGTCGGGTCAATCTTCACTCATTGAAAACCGTCTTCTACAAACGATATCATAAAAGGGAGAGCCTTCTGCCGCAAGAATCTTGCCGGGAGAGTTGAAGTTTTTTCGAGCACGCCTGTCCGCCCTCTGGAGGGGTGCCAAGGAGAAAAAATCAGTTTTCCGACGTTGATCTTTTCCCTTCGAAAATATCACGCTTGAGCTCGAGCGTCTCCTCATGCATGCGTCTGCGCTCCACCAGGTCATCCACCACATCGCGGAATCTCGCCTCCTTGAACGTCGTTTCCTTGAAATACTGCTCGACATACCGTTTCTTCTCTTCATCGCTGAGACGGTATCGGTACAGGCTGTAGTACCATTTCCATCCGCCGAGCGAGAGCACGACGAGAAACAGCAGGAAAAACATGGCTGTATAATGGCGATACCAGAAAAACATCACGCCTTTTGAGGAAAACGTCCCGCGTATTTTTTTGAAAAAGTGGAGGAATGGTATGTTCATACGTCGGTTTTCTTGGCCACATAGACGAGTATATCGAACGCGGCTTCCACATCGCCTCGTACCGGAGCCTGCGGCTGTGCCGTCACGTTCTGATTGCTGCCGAAAATAGAAAACGGGTTTCTGCCGGCTCCCGCCGTACTCGGACGCGCTACCGCCTGGCCGTCCGTCTTTTTCATCTCGATGCCGATCACGTCCAGCCCGAACGGGAGCGTCTCCATCTTGTGGAGAAAGGCGACGATATCGCCGTACCGCCCCTCTACCTTGACGCTCAGATGCAGATACCGGTCGAATGGCGCATCATCGAGGATATCCGCCGGTTTCTGTTTGGCGCTGTCCGGTGCGGGAACGGATCCCGGCGCAGCTCCCTTCTCCGGGGCCGGTGCGGCAGCCGGCTTTTTCCGTTCAGCGATTTTCCCATCGGCTTTCGAGACGATGCTCATCTGCACGTTCATCATTCCCGCGAGCGCCTCCAGCGTTTTCACGAAATCCACCACCTGTTCTTCCGTAATGAGGATATCGAGCATATCCTCGTCCGCCACGATAGCCTCGTACTGTCCGCGCAGTTCCGGCAGCCTGCCCACCTGCCGCTCGCGATTTTCCCGTCCGGTATGGAATTCCTGGACGCCCCTCATCTTCCCATCGAGCGATTGCTTGAGCGGACGTATGCCGAACCACGCTATGGCGGCCATGGCGGCGAGCAGCATAGACAGGATGATCAGCGGCGCATACTGCTTGTAGAAAGAGAGTGTCATAAGCTGTTTTTCTGCAGACATTCTTTTTTTATCCCGAAATCGATCTGGAAATCCACATTCTCCTGGGAAAACAGGTTCGAAATCGGCACATTGACATCCTGCACGCATGCCGATTCCTTCAGCCGGGCATCGAACGCCAACAGGGCATCGCGGGTAGCCGCCTGGCCGGCGAGCATGACCGTATAATTCTTGGTGGTCAGGCGATCCACGACGACGCCGTCCGGCACTATGCTGTCCAGCAGCATGAATATCTGCGCGAACGAGAAGTGCCCGCGCTCGATTTTCCCGACCACGTCGACGACGCTGTTCGTGTCTTTGAATTTTGCCTGATACTCGTCCAGCTGCTTCTGCTCCGAATGCACCGTATCATACTGCCGCCCGGTCGCCTGCAGGCTCTGCAGCTGGAAATCCAGGATGAAATAGACGCTGACGAGGATGCTCACGTAGAACACCTCCAGGACGAATATCAGGAACAGCTGCCACAGGAAAAAACGGAAGTGGAGCTTGCGCTGTATGGCGTTCTTGTTCGCCTCCGGCAGGAGGTTAAGCAAAGTCTTCATATTCGTCGAGGCCTCGCAGAGCGAGTCCGATAGCGGTTGAATACTGCACGGAGTGATTGCGGTCGATGATCGGCAGCTGTTTGCCGAGCGCTACGTTCACCCACGGATTGCCGAATTCGATCGGCCGTCCCAGGCGGCGGGACATATACGGCAGGAGCCCCTGCATATTCGATCCTCCTCCGCAGAGCACGATGGCATCGATAGTCGCGGAATAACGCAGGTTGTTCAGATAGAAATCGATGGACTTCTCTATTTCCACGGCTATATTCTCGAGCACCGGAAGCGCCGCTTTCAGGACGGGGCTCTGGAGCGCGAGCGATCCCAGTCCCTGCCTGATCTTCATCTCTTCCGCCGCTTCGAAAGAGAGGCCGAGCGATTTGGATATGGCGTCCGTGATCATCTGCGATGAAAGCGGTACGCTCGAGGTGAAACACGGCGTGCTGCCGATCGCGATGAGAAAACTCGTCCGCCGGTCGCCGATATCGACGATGAGCGTCGTGCGCTTCTCATTTTTCTCGGCGAGCAGGCTGCGCGCCTGGGCGATGGATTCCGTTTCCAGCCCGACGACTTCGAGTCCGGCTGACGCGAGCACCGTCTGGAACTGATCCACGACGCTCCTGGCCACCGCGACCACGAGCACGCTCATCTTCCCCTGTTCCTGCGTCAGATTCAGATCGAGGATCTGCCAGTCATAATACACCTGGTCGAGCGTGAGCGGGATATTCGCCTCGATTTCCCATTTGATCGCTTCCCGCACCTCGTCTTCTTCCATCACGGGAAGCGAGATGATGCGGAGAAACGCCTTGGTTTCCGGAAGCGAGCAGATCACCCTGTGTGTTTTCAATCTTTTCGGACCGGATATCCCGAGCAGTTTCCTGGTAGCGTCCTCCACCGCCTCGGGGTTCATGATCTCGCCGTCGATCACGCTCCCGACGGGCAGCGGCACCGAACCGAAGCTCATGATGGCATCGCGACGACCCACCCGGTCGAGCCATACGGCTTTCATCGAGAGATCGGAGAGATCCAGGCCGAACGAGCTCGGAAAAAGATCGAATATTTTCTTCTGCAGGATATTCATCGTTGTATTTTTCTTCTTTGTATTGCCCTTAGCCATTGTAACACAATTGTTTTCCCTCTCTTCTCTCCGCCTCGGCATCATGCATCGCTCATCTTGCATCACCTATCTCTCCATCATTTCTCCTCCCACAGATCCATCTCATACTGCGTGCCGACCGGAAAATACGGCGGCGGACAATAGAGAAGATTGTTGTCATAGTAGAGGTTGCGCGTCGTATAGCCCCAGTTCTGCGTCCCATTGGTCCAGGCGAACCCGTAGCGCTTATTGCTCGCGATAGCGCCATAGATGGTGATGACATCCTTGTGATCGGACTGCCCGTAATTCGGACGCCCGACCCGGTCCGTCTGCGCCAGAAGCGCCCCGTCGATCCGCAGATCCGTGTCGCTGTTCTCATAAATCATCACGTCGCTCTGACCGATAATTCCCAATATATCGGTACAGTCGTAGTTGGTATAACGGATATCCTGGCCGATATACACGTCCTTCAGCGCCGAGGAAAGGAGGTTGGCCGCCACGATAGTGGTGCGCTTGCCATTGATCGTCCCCTCCAGCCATACGTGATTCTCCACGAATATCACTCCCTCGTTGGGAATGGGATAGGTGGCCCAGGCGCCGCTATAGTTATTGATCTCATTCGTCGAAGAATTGAAGCTCTGCACCGTCCGGATATCGTAATTGCCATCGGCTTTCAGTATGATATGCCGCCCTTGATGGGCGTTATCGAAGTATTTGCTTCCGCTCGTCCCTGCCACTGCCACGCTTTTCATATAGGAAAGATCGCCCAGCACTCCGTTGAAATCCACGGTCGCCGCCGATAATTGACGCCCGCCCTCGAAGACGTCCGGACGCGCTGGCACTGCGACTCCTGCCGCTTCCGCCGGTCGGAAGGAGTCATTGACCCCGCTCCCGGGCGGCGCATTGACATGCGTATGTACTCCGAGCTCATCATTCCCGACATGATCCGGATCGTTATAGCTCGCCACCGAACTTGTCACCAGGTTGTGCGCCAAACCGTCGAAACGGATGCCATAATTGGAATGGATCCTCCCGAACGTTTCGGTGCCGGCTCCGAAACGCGTGATAGCATTGGCCAAGACGACATACTCGCTCCAGGAAGGCCGCCGGAAACGGACTTCTATCGTGCGGATGTCATCCGGGTATCGGTACAGCCAGCCGACCGAACGGACCGTGACCATCGTCGATCCCAGCACCGGCGGCGTCACGGTGATCCGGTATTTCCCGACGGCGCCTCCGGAAGGATCGAGGTACTCCGCCTCATAATCCGTACCGACCCCATACGCGGAACCGGAATTCCAGAATGTCTGCAGCTGCTGTGTCGTCCGTCCGTCCGTCGTATGCGCGAGATACCACTGGTAGAAATGGATGCCCGCCTCCGCGATCTGGAGTGCCTCCTCGCGCGCATGCACCCGCAGGGCGTATTTGGTCTGCGCCGTGACGAAGCCGAGGATGGCCGTCAGGATGATCATCACGGCCGTCAGGATGACCAGCGCGTACGCAAGCGCCGATCCCCTGAGACCGTATCTGCGTCTGTTCGTCATAAGGAATTCAGGTTACGGAGATCGACGAATGATTCGATATTGATGTTGTCCGGCGCATGGACCGGATTGATATTCACGAACAAGTGGACTCGGATCAGGCGTACCTGATCGACCGCGGCCGGCGACGCGATCGGATTATTCACCGTATCGCCGGGGTAATTCTGGTTGTAATAATAAAAGACCGGGTCGGTGCTCTCATTCACGACAAAGTTCGTCAATACGGACACGCTGTCATCGGCTGCCGGATAGGAGACCGGTGCCGTTCCGGTAGGTTCGGTGATGCCGACCTTCAGCTGGTCGGTATCGAGATCGAGAAAATAATGGACGCGTTCCGTGACATCGTCATCGTCGATATCGAGATATACCTTCAGGTCGAAATCCGATCCGGACTCGATCGGGTAGTCGCCATTGTCCGCCTGGCGCACATGCCGCAATTCGCGGATGATTTTTCCGGTCGCGCGCGATGCCGCCGCCGATGCCAGCCCCTCTTCCAGGATGAACTTGTTCGTATCCCAGCTTTTCAGGAACAAGAGCGTGAATCCTTCCATGGCGATCAGCATGATAGCGATAGATATCATCAGTTCCATCAGCGTCATCGCTTTGAGCGGCTTTTTTCTCATAATCTGATTCAGTTCAGGGTCATTTGTATGGCCTGCGTCACCAAGGAGCTTCCCACGTTAGCCGTATCCGTATCATTCTGGAAACCAGTCGCGCTCACTTCCATATCATATGTCCCGGCAGCCAGTCCGGTCACCGCCGTCGAAAAATAGGCGAATCCGTACTGATCGGTGGTTTGCGTCGTATCATACCCGAGTCCCGTATTGTACAATCGGACGCTGGCCCCAGCGATCGGACTGGTATCCGCCTGATTCGTCACGGCTACCTTCACCGATCCGATCTCTGTATCCAGCAGTATCATATCTGTTGTTGTCGTCTGTCCAGCCGGCGCATCGAACACATCCTTCGTCACGCCTTCGGGATTCAGCTTGTACAGCTCATAGCGCGCGTCGGATTCCGTCAGCGTGTACTGGCCGTAGCTCTGATCCGCGATATCCTCGATGCCGGACGCATTCGTCGTCAGGTTCTGATCATACCCGTACACGATGTCGGATGTCACTGGATCCGTACCTAAGACCTTGCCGCCCTTCATACCGAAATTGATATTCGGCACATCCGTTCCGAACGGATCCTTCGAGTGCACCGTGATATCGGCATATCGGTCCATCACCAGCGACGTCTGGTTCAAGACGCCCGCCGCCACGGAGGCGTGCTCGTCCACCGGATTGTAAGCGGACGTCGGATACGGCGGGTAGGTCACCGTACCGTAATAACCGCCCTTGGAAGCGGTCAGCGCATAATTCTGCGTACCCGCCGGAGCGCCGGGCAGCGTGATATTGCCCGTCGCATCCGTCTGTATCGTCACATCGACGGAGGCGGCGCTGTTCACGATATGCACCGAAGCGCTCGGTACGCCGAAACCCGCGGCATCCAGGATATTGATCGACAGCACCCCTCCGCCAGCCGAAGTTTCCACGCCGAGAGGAGCAATGGTGGTGAACAGGGCGGCCGTCTGATCCGTTCCCATGGCGCCCCACGAGACGGCAATCCTGACGCGTTTGTAGTCATTGGGTATCGCGTCGGATGGACTACCGCCGCTCGTGCCATCGAAAGCGTCATCGACATACTGGACGACCGTATGCACCCGATACCGCACACCATTGACATCGATCGTCTCATACTCTGGAATATCCCCCGCCGGGATGCCGCTTATCGTACCGATGGTGTCATAATCGATGCTGCGGATGATCTCTATTTTCTGGTTCGCGAGCGCCGTCGCCCCGAGACGATGCTTCGATTCGATGATGAGGCGCGTCCCGGTCGCGTACATCTGGAAAAAAGTCGCGGCGACCACGGCGAAGATGAACAGCAAAGTGAGCGCCTCGATCAGCGTGAATCCGCGGGGACTCCTGATGCATGATATATGATGCATGGCTCTTGTGATCCTACTTAATATTTTCCAACACGCTGTAGAGCGGCTGCAGCATGGCCACCGCGAAAAATCCGACCGAGCTTCCGATGAGCAGCATGAGGATCGGCTCGATGATCGATGACATATTCTTGGTGATCTGCGAGACTTCTTCCTCATAAAATTCCGCCAGACGCTGGAGCACGGCCTCCGTTTTCCCCGTCTCCTCCCCGACTTCGATGATCTGCGTCACGAGAATCGGAAAAATACGCGGATACTTCACGGTCACCTTGGAAAGCTCGACGCCCTTCTGTATCTCTCCGATGGCTTCCGCCAGCGCGTCCTTGTAATACACGTTGCCGAGCGTCTTCGATACGATCGTGAGTCCGGCGACCACCGAGATGCCGCTTTTCAGGAGGGAGCTGTAGATACGGGCGAATCGCGCGCAATTCACCTTGACGATGATACCGCCGACGATCGGCATATAGAGGAACAGCAGCCCGAAAAAACGCTTGCCAGGTTTCGTGCCGGCGAAGAGCTTGACCGCTACGACGACGGTCACCACGAACACGACGCTCAATATGGCGT
>JBAQCV010000039.1:0-18881 GCA_049294475.1 Candidatus Moraniibacteriota bacterium
GTATGGTGCGGCGCGCTGGGTGGAAATCGGACCGGTATCCTTCCAGCCATCGGAAGTGATGAAACTTTCCATCATTCTCTATCTCGCCGCGTGGCTTTCGAGCAAAGGAAAAACGAAGGCCGCTGACTTTTTCGAGGGTTTCGTGCCGTTTCTCGCGATCCTTTCCATCGTCGGATTCCTCATCATCAAGCAGCCCGATACCGGAACGCTGGGCCTGATTTTTCTTATCTCACTGTCCATCTTCTTCGCGTCGGGTGCCAATCTGCTGCATATGGCATCGCTTTTTTTCGGAGGTCTGGCGTTTCTCGCGATCCTCATCAAGATCGCTCCCTATCGTCTCCAGCGCTTTCTCGTGTTCGTCAACCCGGAGTATGATCCTCAAGGGTCCGGATACCATGTGACGCAGGCGCTCCTCGCCATCGGCGCCGGAGGGGTATTCGGCGCGGGTTTGGGACAGAGCCGGCAGAAGTTCAACTATCTGCCGGAACCGGTGACGGATTCCATCTTCGCGATTCTCGGAGAAGAATTCGGCTTGATAGGAACGGTCATCGTGGTGATGCTGTTCTTGTTCGTGGCGTGGCGGGGATTGCGGATAGCCCGTCTGGCGCCTGATGAATTCGGCCGGCTTGTGGCGGTCGGCATCGTGTCGTGGATCGTGTTCCAGGCCTTCATCAATATGGGGGCGATCAGCGGCCTCATACCGCTTACCGGCATACCGCTGCCGTTCATCAGCTATGGCGGCACGTCGCTTGCCGTACTCTTGGCATCGGTGGGAATCTTGCTTAATATAAGCAAACATCCTACACTTATGAAGAAGAATTAGGTATCATGGAGCAGGAATCATGAAGCTAAGAAGCGTTTGCCTTGTATCTTTCTGGTAATTTACGTGTTCGTGATTCATAATTCCTGATTCAATATTCTTATGAACGATATTCCTCGCGTGGTTTTATCTGGTGGCGTTTCGGGCGGGCATATGTTCCCGCTGATCGCCGTTGCCGGGGTACTGCGCAAGCAGTTTCCGCCTACTGCAGAGCTAACGGGGGAGGGGATAGAGTTTCTGTTTATCGGATCGCGTGGGCGGTTCGCGAACGATGCGATGGAACAGGCCGGTATTCCCGCAAAATATATCCTGACCGGAAAATGGCGCCGCTATTTCTCCCTGCTCAATCTGCTGGACCCGTTCAAGGTGCCCATCGGTCTCGTTCAGGCGCTGTGGCACTTGTTCTGGTTTATGCCGGATGCCGTGTTTGCCAAAGGCGGGGCGGCATCGGTACCGGTAGTGCTCGCGGCGTGGCTCTATCGCATACCGGTGCTTATCCATGATTCCGACGCGGTTGCCGGACGCGCCAACCGCTTTCTCGCGCATTTTTCGTCCCGCATCGCTATCGCGTATCCGAGCGCGCATCGATTTTTTCCGGCGAAGAAAACGGCCCTGATCGGCAACCCTGTCCGCGCAGGCATCCTGTTGGGCGACGTGGCGCTCGCGGCAAAACGCTTCGGGCTCTCTCCCGACAAGCCGACCATTCTCGTCTTGGGCGGCAGTCTGGGCGCGCAGGTATTGAACGAGGCGATACTCCGTGTCGTGCCGGCCTTGCTCGAGAAAAATGTCCAGATCATCCATCAGACAGGCGCGGCGCATCACGAGAGGATCGTGGCGGCGGTCGAGGCGTATGGCCTCAAGATCGGTGCAAGCGGGTATGTGCCGGAGCCGTTTCTGGGCCCTGGCGTATTGGCCGATGCGCTGGCGCTTGCGACGCTGGTCATCTCTCGCGCCGGTGCCGGCTCGATCGCGGAACTGGCCGCTATGAAAAAAGCCGTCATCCTCGTGCCGCTCGAGACCGCTGCCAATGACGAGCAGAGGATGAACGCCTACGATGTCGCCGAGCTCGGCGGCGCGCTCGTGCTCGAAGAGGCGAATCTCGGAGAGAATATCCTGTTCGCGAAGATAGAGGAACTTATGAAGAATCCGGAGCTTCGGAAAACCATGGGGGAGAAGCTCTCGTCTTTCTATCATCCGGATGCTGCCCTACAGCTGGCGGATGGCGTACGCGCCTTGATGCGGAAAACAGCTCCGGACAGTCAACGGCCAACAGCCAACATCGGACAGTCAGTATTAAACAGCTGACAGTCAACAGGCAACAAAAAACAAAGAGACGTATATCTCGTATTCGTATCTGATAAGGCGTTGACCGTTAATTGTCATCTGGCGATAGCATAGCTATGTCTGAACGCCTCTCTCGTTTCAAAAACGTGCATATGATCGGCATCAAGGGTGCCGGTATGGCGGCGCTTGCCGGCCTGCTCTCCCAGCAGGGAGTGACCGTCACCGGCTCGGACATCGCTGAGGTTTTTTTTACCGATAGCATCCTGCAAAGACTCAAGATCAAGTACGCGGAACATTTCTCTTCGGATAATATTCCGGCGGACGCGCAGGCGATCATTTATTCCACCGCGTATTCTCCGGAAAAAAACGATGAATTGGCGGCGGCTCTTGAGAGGCAGGTGCCCGTCCTGAGCTATCCGGAAGCGCTCGGGATGCTGACGCGGGAGAAGTTGACGCTCGCGGTCTGCGGTACGCATGGCAAGACGACGACCTCCGCACTCCTCGCGGAAACGCTCAAGTTTTGCGGAGCCGATCCGTCGGCCATCGTCGGAAGCCGTATCGTCAGCTGGTCAGGCAATGCGTTGTCCGGCAGCGGGCAATATCTCGTGATCGAGGCGGACGAATATCAGGACAAACTCGCGGCATATACGCCGTACGCCGTCATACTGACGAGCGTCGATTGGGATCATCCGGATTTCTTCCCGGACAAGGAAAGCTACCGCCAGGTGTTCCATGAGTTCGTCGCGCGTATCCCGAAGCACGGCGTGCTCGTATACTGCAGCGATCAGGCGGATGTCGCCACGATCGCCGAGACGGCTACGTGCCGGAAAATCTCCTACGGATCGCTTCCGGGAGCGGAATTCTTGATTCATGATTATACGCCGGAAAAAATGGGGTTCGTCGGGGAAGCGGACGCAGTCAAGCAGCGCTTTTCGGTCAGGCACGGTGATGAGGAGCTGGGAATATTCCGTCTGAAACTGGCTGGCGCGCACAATGCGCAGAATGCCGTGGCGGTACTCGCGCTTTGTGATTTCTTGAAACAGAATATCGAGCGTGTCCGCAAGGCGTTCGAGAAGTTTTCCGGGACGGAACGGCGTTTCGAATATATCGGAGAACGGTACGGAGCGCTCATCTATGACGATTATGCCCATCATCCGGAGGAGATCAAGGTGACGCTTCGGGCATTCCGTGAGCTCTATCCCGAGCGGCGTCTGCGCGTCATTTTCCATCCGCACACGTTCACCCGTACCAAGGCGTTTTTGACGGATTTCGCGCAGAGTTTCGATGTGGCCGACGAGGTGATGATCCTCCCCATCTATGGCAGCGCGCGCGAGGAGCAGGGGGGCGTGTCGTCGGAAGACCTGACGCATCTCATCAATCGTTTTTTCCCGGGCAAGGCGGAATATGCGTCGAACGCGACAGAGCTTGGCGCTCGTCTCGAAGAGACAGCCGGCCACCAAGATGTTATCATTACCTTGGGCGCCGGAGACGTATGGAAAATAGCCCACCAGCTGGCGCATGTGAAATGAAGTGCATCAGGAATGCTGAAGGAGGAAAAACCGTATTTCAATCGGACGCTGACATAAAAAACAAATGGTTACTGTACGGAAAAACGTTCCCTTGGCGCCGCTGACGACGTTCCGTGTCGGCGGGAAGGCGGATTATTTCGTCGAGACGACCGGGGCGCTCGAACTCGCGGAAGCGTTCGAGTATGCCGAGCAGCATGATCTTCCGGTGCGCATCCTGGGCGGTGGAAGCAATGTCATTTTTCCTGATGCCGGTTTTCACGGGATGATCATCCGGATGCGTGACGGCGGAATAAAAGTTTCCGGAGAGAGAATCCTGTGCGGTGCCGGCGTATCGCTGTTTGATGTCGTGCGCGCCGCCGCCGCCGCGGGGCTTACGGGCATCGAACGCTTGGCGGGTATCCCCGGATCGTTCGGAGGTGCGGTGCGTGGCAATGCGGGAGCGTTCGGTACGGAAATCGGCGATGTGGTCGCGTCCGTCAAGGTATTGCTGCAGGATACCGGCATGGTGAAGGAATACAGACATGATGCGTGCGGATTCGGATATCGGACGAGTATCTTCAAGAAGAAACCCGCTCTGATCATTCTTTCCGCCGAGATCAGACTCGTGCCTGGAGAAAAACAGACGCTTGAGAAGATTATCGCCGATACGGTCGCTATGCGCGAATCCAAGCATCCGCAGGATGCGCAGTGCGCCGGATCATTCTTCATCAATCCGATCGTCAAGAGCGAGAAACTGCGTCATGAATTCGAGAAGGACACCGGTATGGCTCCGCGGGGCGGCAAGCTCCCAGCCGGGTGGCTCATCGACCATGTGGGGCTGCGCGGCAAACGGATCGGCGGAGCGATGATCAGCGACAAGCATCCGAATTATCTCGTGAATACCGGCGATGCGACGGCGGAAGACGTCATGATACTCGCGAGCCTGGTCAAGACACGTGTCCGCGATGAACTGCGCGTGAAGCTCCAGGAAGAAGTGCAGTTCGTCGGGTTCTAGTGCTTCAAAGTATGTGACAGCGGTGGTATACTGGTGAAGGAGGTAACCGTTAACTGAAAAAGATATGAACATGCGATTCTTGTTCAAGGGAGTGGAGATCGATGAGCGGACCAAGGAATATATCCTGAAGCGGTTGGAGCGGATCGAGAAACTGGTTGATCCGGTCAGCGAGTTCGAGGTAGAGATAGATCTGGACAAAAAAGGCAAATTTCGGGTAGAGGTGATGGTGAAGACGCCGCATGACCTGTACCGTGCCGAAGATACGACCGAAAGCATCGAGGGCTCGACGGATCTCGTGATCGATGAATTGGAAATCCAAATCAGCAAAGGGAAGCGTCGTTTCCGCGATCTGATCCGGCGCGGCGCCCGCTCCATCAAGAAAAAGCTCGTGGTCGACAGGGCGGCACGGTTTTAAGCAGTTAACAATCAACACAATACAGTCAACGAAATCTTCACACCCCTCCTTTGACGCGGGGGGTTTTTGCTTCTACAATAGGAAAGGCAGGTAATAAAGGGTACAAACGACGCGGTCATTTTTTTTGTTTTTAGTTAATTGTTGTCTGTTTATTGTTATGTCGTTTCTGCAGAAAGTATTCGGTTCCAATGAGCGCGAAATAAGCAGGTTCCGCCCACTGGTGGAAAAAATAAACGTGTGCGAGTCCGCGCTCAAGCCGCTCTCGGATGAGGATCTGAAGGATAAGGCGCGGGTGTTCAAAGAGCGTCTGGCGGGAGGCGAGACGCTGGATGATATCCTGCCGGAGGCGTATGCGGTGGTGCGCGAAGCGGCGCATCGGACGATCGGCGAGCGGCATTATGACGTGCAGCTGCTCGGAGGCATCGCGCTCCATCACGGCAAGATAGCGGAAATGAAGACCGGCGAAGGAAAAACGCTGACATCGACCTTGCCGATCTATCTCAACGCGCTCACAGGCACAGGCGTGCACGTGGTGACGGTGAACGACTATCTCGCCAAGCGCGACTGCAACTGGATGGGACGCGTCT
This sequence comes from Candidatus Moraniibacteriota bacterium, assembly GCA_049294475.1. Taxonomy (GTDB): domain Bacteria; phylum Patescibacteriota; class Minisyncoccia; order Moranbacterales; family UBA1568; genus UBA1568. Next base: position 5,630 of record JBAQCV010000039.1, read on the forward strand.
ATGAGGCGCTCGGTTTGTCGACAGCGTGCATCGTCGGACAGGGCGTGTCGTACCGCTATGTATCCAATGTCGCAGACGATACGGCTGTGACCGTGGAGATGGAAAACCTCATCTTGGTGACGCGGCGCGAGGCGTATGCGGCGGATATCACCTACGGCACGAACAACGAGTTCGGTTTCGACTATTTGCGCGACAATATGGTGTCGGAGCTTGGCGAGATGACGCAGCGGGAACTCAATTTCGCCATCGTCGATGAGGTGGACTCGATCCTGATCGATGAGGCGCGCACGCCGCTCATCATCTCCGCGCCGGATAGCGAATCGACCAAGCTGTACGAGAAATTCGCCAAGATCGTGCCGCAGCTTGCGGCCGAAAGAGATTATGTGGTGGATGAGAAGATGAAAGTCGTGACGCTGACCGATGAGGGGATGAATCACGTGGAAAAGCTGCTCGGCATGGGAAATATCTACGCATCTGGCAATATCCAGTATGTCCATCATCTGGAACAGTCGCTCAAGGCGAATGTCATTTTCCGTCTGGATCGAGATTATGTCGTGAAGGACGGCCAGGTGATCATCGTGGATGATTTTACGGGACGATTGATGCCGGGACGCCGCTACAGCGAGGGCCTGCACCAGGCCATCGAAGCGAAAGAAGGTGTCACCGTGCAGCGCGAATCACGGACGCTCGCGACCATCACATTCCAGAATTATTTCCGACTCTATGCGAAACTCGCCGGCATGACCGGTACGGCGATCACGTCCGCGGAAGAGTTCGCCAAGGTGTACAAACTCGATGTCGTGGAGATGCCGACCAATCGCGCCATGATACGCCGCGACCTGCCGGATATCGTGTACAAGACAGAGGAGGCGAAATTTCGTGCCATAGCTGATCGTGTGAAGGAAATCCACGCGACCGGACAGCCGGCGCTCATCGGTACCATCGCTATCGAAAAATCGGAATATCTGAGTGCGCTTCTCTCGCGTGCCGGCGTGCCGCACGAGGTGCTCAATGCCAAGAATCATGAGCGTGAGGCGACAATTATCGCCAATGCCGGACAGAAGGGTGCCGTGACCATCGCGACCAATATGGCCGGCCGAGGTACGGACATCAAGCTCGGGGAGGGCGTGCGCGAAGTCGGCGGGCTCATTATCATCGGTACGGAGCGCCATGAGGCACGACGCATCGACAATCAGCTGCGTGGTCGCGCGGGACGTCAGGGCGATCCGGGAGCGTCGCAGTTTTTCGTATCGCTCGAGGATGAATTGATGCGGCGGTTCGGCGGCGAGCGGATGAAGAATATGATGACGACGCTCGGTCTGCCGGAGAACGAGCCGATACAGAACAAATTGATTTCCAAGACGATCGAGAGTGCGCAGTCGAAGATCGAGGGTTTCAACTTCGATACCCGCAAGCACGTGCTTGATTATGATGACGTGATGAACAAGCAGCGCGAAGTCGTCTATCGAAAACGCAGGGCTATATTGGGACTTACCCAGTTCCGCGATGAGACGCTGCAGCTCCTGTCCGAGGAATTGGATCACATCATCAGTTTTCATACGGCCGCGGAAGAATCCCAGTGGAATGTCGGTGAAATCGTCGCCGAAGCGAACGGGATGTTTCCGTCACTTGATGAAAAGGAGGCATTGAAGCGGCTCGAATCCGTCCGTGATGACCGCTCCAAGGACGAGTTGGAGAAAAAGAATCTCGTTCTCGAATATCTCATCGGCGAGGCGAAAAAGACATACAGCGAGAAGGAATCCGCGTTCGGCAAGGATATCTGGAACGGCGTACAGAAGTCGCTGTATCTGCGTTCGCTCGACCAGCTGTGGATGAATCATCTCGATGAGGTGGATTATCTGCGTCAGGGGATAGGGCTCCGCGGTTACGGCCAGCGTGATCCGCTCATCGAGTACAAGCGCGAAGCGTACGATCTGTTCCTCGGGCTGATGGACACGGTGCGCAAGACGTATCTCATGACGATTCTCAAGGTTGGTCCGGCAACCGCGCCAGTACAGCAGGGGATGCCGAAAGAGATTCAGCTGCGCGGCGCGGACGAGAGCGTGGCGCAGTTTTCTGGAAATGCACAACTGACAACCAACAACCAACAACAGGGGAGTAGCGAGCCGCAAAAACCGATCGTCAATCAGAACATCATCGGGCGCAACGATCCCTGCTCGTGCGGCAGCGGGAAAAAATTCAAGAAGTGTCATGGGAAGTAGCATAGATAAAGCTATAGGGATGCGCTATGAACATCACATTGTGCGGGAGTATCGCGTTCATCGATGAGATGGACGCGGTGCGGAAGGAATTGGAATCGATGGGGCATACGGTGGAGATGCCGCCGCTTGAGATCATGGATGACAACGGGAGGATGATTCCGGTGAAGGAATACTATGCCCTCAGAAAATCCGTGACGGATGGTACTCATTGGATATGGAAGAAGAAAGCCGAAGCGATGCGCAATCATTTTGACAAAGTCGCGCGGGCGGAGGCGATACTCGTATGCAATCATGACAAGAACGGCATCGCGGGATATGTCGGAGCGAACACGCTCCTTGAAATGGGACTGGCATTTCATCTGAAGAAGCCGACATATCTATTGCATTCCATACCGGAAGTGTCATACAAGGAGGAAATTCTCGGCATGCAACCGATCGTGATTGATGGCGATTTGAAGAAAATTAAATAAAAATTATCCTATGATTCCTATCAGCGAGCGACACAAATTGGTTCCGGCATCGTACCTCGTGTTGGCGCTGGACGGAAAGGCACTGCTGTTACGGCGTTTCAATACTGGATATGAGGACGGAAACTACAGCCTTGTTGCCGGCCACGTAGATCAAGGAGAGACATTTACACAGACGATGGTACGGGAAGCTTTTGAGGAGGCTGGGATTCGTATCCGGCCGGAAGATTTGCGTGTAGCGCACATAATGCAGCGGAAATCACATGATTCGGAACGGCTTGATATGTTTTTCGTGGCTGAAAAATGGAAAGGAGCAATCGAGAACAAGGAACCGTACAAATGTGATGATCTCTCCTGGTTTTCTCTGGAAGAGTTGCCGGACAATGTTATTCCATATGTCCGCCAGGCGCTGGAATGTGTACGTGATGGTCGGTTCTACAGTGAATTTGGTTGGGATTAAGTTACACAATAATACATATGGAAACAATTACATATAAGGATTTTGAAAAGGTGGATATCCGGGTGGGAAAGATCGTTTCAGTCGACGATTTTCCAGAAGCGAGAAAACCGGCATACAAGCTGATGATAGATTTCGGCCCGGATATCGGTGTCAAGAAGTCATCCATCCAGATTACCAAACACTACTCGAAAGAGGAGCTGGTCGGAAAGCAGGTGATCGGCGTGGTGAATTTCCCACCGAAGCAGATTGGGCCATTCGTTTCAGAAGTGCTGACTCTTGGGGTTCCGGATGAGAATGGTGATGTGATACTCTTGTCACCGACCAAGGCAGCGCTTCTCGGCGGTAAAATGTTCTGATAATAAAAAATCCCCGGACGGGGTTTGAAGAGTCAAAAGGGAGGCGAGGAGGGGGTTTGGATGGTGTGGTGTGATAGAGAGTTGTCGTTGTGTGCATTCATGAGAATGCACAAGCTCTCCAAACCTCCCCCAATTCCTCGCACTTGTAGTATACTATAGGGGCATGTTTTTTGCAAGGTTAATTTTCTGATACGTCAAGAACCGTATGTCCGATGAGTTTTTGAGGCAGTTTTGGCCGCAGTTCTGGGGGAGCGTCATGGCGACCGTTTTCATCGCGCTCATCACCGTTGCGTTCGCCTACATCGTCCGCTTGCGCATCGCGAGGTTTTTCAGGCGGACGTTGGTACATGCGAAGAACACGCTCGTGATGGAAGAAGAAAAGATGAAAGAAGAGCTGGTTCCCAAAGAATAACCCCGGAAATCGTATGCGGTACAACAAGTTGGTACGGGACAGGATCGTTGAGATCATCGAGGCTAAAGGCGAAAAAGCCTCATGGCACAGCGCTTCTGATGAAGAATATTGCAAGAAGTTGAAAGAAAAGCTGCTTGAAGAAGTGAATGAATTTCTCGAAGCGGAGAATAAGGAAGAGATGGCGGATGTGTTCGAGGTGATCACGGCGTGGCTTGCGCTCAAAGGATGGGCTATCGAAGACATCATTGCCCTTCAGAAAGAAAAACGTGACAAACGCGGCGGCTTCGACAAACGAATCATTCTTGAGGAATCATAAAACACCCTGCAAGAAACCTTGCCTTTTCTCAGATTTGAGCCTATACTAGCCTTGTTTAAGCTAAAATCAGGGCCTGTAGTAAAGTGGTATTACGCGGCATTCGCATTGCCGAGTCGGGAGTCCGATTCTCCCCAGGTCCACCGGTATTCTGTCTAACAGGGTTCACCCAGTGAAATTACTCATAGAATGAGTACCTGCAAGAGCAGATTTTACAGGGTGAACATTGCCGAGTCGGGAGTACCCCGCCAGAGGCGGGCAGGGATTCTCCCCAGGTCAACCATTTCAAGTTATCTGTATCTGCATATGCCTACGGACAAAAGAGTCTTTATAATCCATGGTTGGGACGGTTATCCCGAGGAAGGGTGGTTTCCGTGGCTCAAAGCGGAATTGGAATCGAGAGGATATGAGGTTGTTGTCCCTCAGCTCCCCGATGCTGAAAGCCCGCGAATTTGGAAGTGGGTCCCAAAACTCGCAGAGGTTGTCGGCGAGGCCGACAAACAGACATATTTTGTCGGACATAGTATGGGGTGTCAGACGATAGCTCGCTATTTAGAGGCACTGCCTGACGGCGTGAAGGTCGGCGGCGCTGTTTTCGTCGCTGGATTTTTCAAGCATCTTACGGGACTGGAAGATGATCCCGATGTGAGAGAAACTGATCAGCATTGGCTTGGTACGCCGATAGACTTGGCGAAAGTGCGGTCACATTTGCCGAAGAGCATAGCGATCTTTTCTGATGATGACCCATGGGTTCCGCTTGATAATCAAGATGATTTCAGAAAAAGGCTCGGAGCAGAGATAAGAATCAAGCGCGCCTGTGGACACTTCAGCGGCGGTCGAGACGGAGCGACGAAATTGCCATCGGCTCTGGAGGCGCTGTTGGCAATCGTTGGGGAAAAGTGATGCCTTGGCCTCAGCTGACACGGTTGACTACACCGAGTTGTCTGATATACTGCTTATACTACTCATATGAAACTCATCAGATATTTTACAAAGAACATCGCGATAGTCGTCGGCCTCGTGCTGATCTGGCGCGGCATCTGGTATGTCCTTGACGGAGTGGACAAAGCGTTTTTTGGTGGAAGCCATATCTTTACTGCTGTCGGCGGAATCATCGTCGGTCTTCTCATACTGTATCTTCCTGACAAGGATCTCAAGGAGCTGCAGAAACTCTAGTATATTTGCGAGGTTTGTCAGAATGAGGTATTCTGAAGGTGCTTGGAATATGTTGCAACAGTATGCTGCACAATCATCGTATACAAACGTGGTCCGGGTTTATCAACGCTATCCTTTCCTACTGATAAGGCGAGGAGTGTTTTTCGTTCCGCCGGCTGGCGGACTACCCCGCCTTATCAGGCGGTTTTTTGTTTTTGTAATCGTCAATTCAGACTATACATATGATCCAATTTACGCAACGTTCGTTCAGAAGATTGGTCATCGCGCTCGCCGTATATCTCGCTTCGCTCTTCGCGGCGAATACGCTCGGGCTGAAGATCATCCCGTTCATCTTCGATTCTCATCTGTCAGTCGCCGTGTTCTCTTTTCCGGTCGTATTTCTCATGACTGATGTCATCGGGGAAGTCTATGGTAAGCGTATCGCGAAATTCTTCGTGATGGCCGGTTTCATCAGTACGGCGCTGTTCATTGCGTATTCCGTCCTCTCGCTTGCGCTGCCGTGGTCGGAAGGCGGGCGATGGGTGCAAGAGGGATATGATCAGATTTTCGGCATTTCGGTACGTATCGCCATCGCTTCGCTCGCGGCGTTCCTCATCGCGCAGTATCAGGACGTACTGTCGTTTTTCTTCTTCCGCGAGAAATTGGGGATACAGCGTTTCTGGCTGCGTTCGCTGCTTTCCAACCTCTGGTCGCAGCTGCTCGATACGACGATCTTTATGGTCATAGCGTTCGCGGGCGTGTATTCGACCAAGACGCTGATCAGTATCATCATCACCTGGTGGCTCTACAAGGTAGCGATGGGTGTATTCTACACACCGCTCTCATATCTCGGTATCCGACTTTTGCGAGAACGCGATGAACCAAAGGCATCCACAATATAAACCGCGTTATATCGCGTTCGTCGCTGCGAGTATAGACGGCCGTATTTCATTGTCGAGTAAGCACCCTCCGCATTGGACGAGCAAGGAAGACTGGACGTTTTTCCAAGAAGCGCTCTCGCATGTCGACGCGGTTGTCGTCGGCCGCAATACGTATATAGCTGCGGCCGATCGGCTACGTAAACGGAACACCTTCGTTCTTTCAAGCCGTCCAAAGAGTATCAATCGCAGAGGATCCGTCACCTTCGTCAATCCTGCCACAGTGAATCTTCAGGAGCTTTTTATGGAGTACAAAACTATCGCCGTGATTGGCGGAGGGGCGGTCTATCGTTTCATGCTCGAGAGCGGCCTGATCGATGAGTTGTTTGTCACTGTCGAGCCGCTTATCTTCGGTCGCGGCAAGGAAATGTTCGTCGGCGGCACCAAGACGACGCCTATGCGTCTACTGTCGGCAAGACGGCTGAATCGCGCCGGGACACTCCTGCTTCATTATCAGATTAAGCATCAAAAAATATGATTATCAAACCGATCAAAACGCGAATATTTCGGGAGGGTGACGATCTTTTTGCTTTTGTCACCAGCTATTTCAAAAAACTTCCTGAAAAATCTGTGGTAGCCGTTACCTCGAAAATCGTCGCTCTAGCGGAGCGACGGACGGCCGTTGCCAAATGTAGCAAAGCCAAGGAGAGGCTCATCCGTAGAGAGAGCGAGTACGCTATATCGACCAAGTATGTGTGGCTGACCATCAAAGACGGCATGCTGATGGCTTCTGCCGGGATTGACGAGTCCAATGCTGATGGCAGGCTCATACTGTTGCCGAAAGACAGTTTCAAGGAAGCGAAAATACTTCGTGAAAAGCTGCGACAGAAATACCGTGTTCAAGAGCTCGGGGTGATAATTACCGACAGCCGGACGTTGCCGCTGCGTGCCGGTGTGGTGGGGGTTGCGCTCGGCTACGCGGGATTTCGAGGAGTGAAGGATTATCGCAATACGCCAGATATCTTCGGAAGGAAATTCCAGTACTCTCGAACGGACGTGGCCGATAGCCTCGCCACAGCCGCGGTGCTCGTCATGGGCGAGGGGCGAGAGCAGCAGCCTCTGGCAATCATTGAAAAGACGCCGATAGAATTCTGTGATAAAATCCATCGCAAGGAGCTGCATATTGACATCAAAGATGATATGTACGGGCCTCTCTTTCCAATCTTTCCAAAGCATAGATAGGAGTTGATAAAGATCATATGACCACCCGCAAAGGCAAAAGATTGTTCATTACAGGGATTCCGACGGCAGGGAAATCGTAGATGGGAGAAAAAACGCAATAGGCCATAGGAAAGATATCACAATCATTTTATGACACTTAAAGATAGAGTAGTGGTAATAACTGGTGCAAGCCAAGGATTTGGTAAGGCGTTTGCCAAAGCATTGAAGCAAGAGAATGCCCAAGTCGTTATTTCAGCTCACGACGAGGTACACTTGGAATCCGCGGCGAAAGAGCTGTCGGTCGATTATTTTCTTGCTGATGTAACTTCGTTTGACAACGTCAAGAAACTTGGCAAATATGTTGTCGAAAAATATGGGAGGATAGATTTTTGGATCAACAACGCAGGCATACAGATTGCCCCGAGTCTGGTTGAGGAAGTGGATATACAAAAATTACGCCGTCTTTTCGATGTGAACTTTTTCGGATATTTTTATGGATGTCAGGTTGCGCTCTCGTATATGAAAAAGCGTGGCAATGGTGTGATCATAAATGTCAATTCAACCGCCGGGCTTGATGGGAAGCCCGAAATATCTGCATATGTTTCATCAAAATTCGCGATTAAAGGATTGACGGAATCTATCAGAAAAGAAGTAAAAGATTCAAACATCAAGATTTTTGGGATATTTCCTGGCGGAATGAAGACCGACATATACAAAGAAAAATACCCTGATGATCTGGGAGATTATATGGAAGTTGGTGCAGTCGCAGAAAAGGTCATTGCCAACTTGAAATCAGACAATCCTGAAACAGATTTCGTAATCAAGCGACCTTCAAAATAAAGTTATGAATATGAAAAAAATAAATATGATAAATAGAAAATACTCGCTTTCCGAGTATGACCCGAACTGGATTTCTGAATTCAACTCAATAAAGGAACTGCTATTGAAAGTGTTTGGCGACAAATCTCTCAAAATTGAGCATGTGGGGAGCACCTCTGTCCAAGGAATGAGGGCAAAGCCACTTATTGATGTTTTGGTTATTGTTGAAAAATTGGAATTGTTTGAAAAAGAAAAAGAATTAATGATTGAAGTTGGGTATGAATGGTGTTACTATACTAACCCTGACGGGCTCGTCTTTTACAAACTTGGATCCGATGGTGAAAAATTAGAGAATATACACATATGTGAGGAGAGTTCAGAGAAGGTGCACCAATTTATCGCAATTCGCGATTATCTCAGAGTGCATCCAGAGAAAGCAAAGGAATACTCAGAATTGAAACAGAAAAATATAGAGCTTCACCCGAATGACTATCCTGCTTATCGTGAAGCGAAGGCTCCGTTTTTGGAGCAGTTGAAACAGGATGCGTATTTGTGGGAGGAGGGGAAATCAAACGACGAGCATAACTAACTGTGCGTTTATTCGAGTCTCGCCCTCATCCTTGTTAAAATTGAGTGGCGAGTCCCTATTAGTTTTCAGGGTTCTCCGCAAAATGGGTTCTGACTTTTTCAAACAAACACCATCATTTCGGATTCTCACAGAAAACCGCAGATGAGGCGCGCTGCTGCTCATGGCGCAGCAGCTTGTCAAAAGGCCGTATGTGCGGTAGACTGATTCGAGTAACAGTTGATCGATTCCAGAATATGAAAGTCATCCTGCTGCAGGAAGTGAAGGGGCTCGGAAAAGCCGGTATCGTCAAAGAAGTCCGCAATGGGTACGGCTTCAATTTTTTGCTGCCCGAGGGTCTTGCCGAGCTGGCGACCGAAGGGGCGTTGAAGCGCGTCGAGAGGATCCTTGCCAAGCGCGTCAAGGGCATGGAAGCGGCCATTGCGGATGCCAAGGCGCAGGCGGCACTGCTCGATGGGAAGAAAGTTTCCATCAAGACGAAGGCGGAAGACGGGAAACTCTTCGGCTCGATAGGGCGCGAGGAAATCGCGGCCGCTTTGAGCGCGATGCAGATAGAGCTGGACGCGGATGTTCTCACGATCAAAAAGTCGTTCAAGAAAATAGGGATATTTCCGGTCGAGGCGGATTTTGGAAACGATGTGAAAGCGATGTTTCAAGTGAGTATCGAGGCAGAGTGATGCGTCGTCCGACAGCATTTTGACAAGAGCCGCTCCCTTCCCATCATCCGGAACAGCGGCTCTTTCCCTATAATACATCTTGTGTACCCGCATCGCTCACGGACAAATATGGAAAACGAAATAAAACGGACAAAATATATCTTCGTTGTCGGCGGCGTGATGAGCGGCGTGGGCAAGGGCGTTACCACGTCCTCAATCGGCAAGATCCTGCAAGCGCGAGGTTTGTCTGTGACCGCACTCAAAATCGATCCGTATATCAATGTGGATGCCGGGACGATGAATCCGACGGAACATGGCGAGGTGTTCGTGCTCTCGGACGGCTATGAGACCGATCAGGATATGGGAAATTACGAGCGGTTCCTCAACATCGAGCTCGATCGGGACAATTATATGACGACGGGATCGGTATACAAGGCGGTCATCGAGCGTGAACGCAATCTCGAATACGGCGGCAAGTGCGTCCAAGTCGTACCCGATATCCCGATCGAAGTGATCAGCCGTATCAAAAAATCGGCCAAGAAAAGCGATGCCGATGTGGCGATCATCGAGATCGGCGGAACGGCAGGGGAATACGAGAACGTCCTGTTCCTCGAAGCGGTACGTATGATGAAGATAGGGAGTCCGGCCGACGTCATCACGGTGATGGTGAGCTATATCCCCACGCCTTCGACCGTGGGCGAGATGAAGACGAAGCCGACTCAGCACGCCGTCCGCCTGCTCAATAGCGCGGGTGTGCAGCCCGATATCATCGTGGCTCGTGCGGATCGGCCTCTCGATGAGAAACGCAAGGAAAAGATCGCCGTGTTTTGCAGCGTGCGCAAAGAAGATGTCATCAGCGCGCCGGATGTGAAAAGCATCTATGATGTGCCGCTCAATTTCGAGAAGGATCATTTGAGCGATATCTTGCTCAAAAAACTCGGATTGAAAGCGAAAAAGCGGAATGGAACACTGAGTGAGTGGGAAAAATCCGTGCAGCGCATACACAGCGCCAAGAAAGAGATCCGTATCGGCATCGTAGGCAAGTATTTCAAGACAGGAGATTTCGTGCTTTCTGACGCCTATATCAGTGTCATCGAGGCGATCAAGCATGCGGCGTGCGCCACGGATCGCAAGGCCGTCCTGACATGGATCGACAGCACGGATTTTGAGGAGCATCCGAAGAAGCTTTCTGAGCTGAATCGGTATGCCGGTATCATCATCCCTGGCGGTTTCGGCAGTCGCGGCATCGAAGGCAAGATCTCGGTGATCCGCTATTGCCGGGAACACAAGATACCGTATCTGGGACTGTGCTACGGTATGCAGCTTATGGTCATCGAGTATGCGCGCAATGTACTCGGGCTGAAAGGCGCGCATACGACGGAAGTGAACGCGAAAACCACTCACCCAATCGTCGATATCATGCCGGCGCAGAAAGCGAATATGCTGAAAAGAAATTACGGTGCGACAATGCGACTTGGGAAGTATGAAGCGAGAATCGTGCCGAAGACTATCGCGCATGAAGCGTACGGCAAGGGAAGTGTCCTCGAGCGGCATCGCCATCGCTACGAAGTCAATCCGGAATATGTCGAGAGGCTGCAGAAGGCAGGCTTGGTGTTTTCCGCCGTTTCGCCGGACGGCATATTGATGGAGATCGCCGAATTGCCGAAAAAGAAGCACCCGTTCTTTCTCGCCACGCAGTTCCATCCGGAATTCCAGTCGTCGCTGCTCCATCCCCATCCTCTGTTCGTCGCTTTCCTCACAGCGTGTACGGGGAAAAAATGAGGAATCAGGAATTATGAATTATGAATAAAAATATCCCTTGAGAGGGATATTTTTTGGCTTTCTTGAGGGAAGAATCACTTTCTTGCCGCTTTTTGTGGCAGGACATTGACGAACAGGCGCTCCGTGAGCTTGCCGGTGAAGTCCCTGACTTTCTTGGTCTGGAATTCAACCGTACCGGCGACGAGAGCAAACAACGTATCGTCTTCGCCTCGCTTCACGTTTTTTCCGGGATGGAACTTCGTGCCGCGCTGGCGGATGATGATGTTGCTTATCGCTACCGGCTGGCCGCCGTAGATTTTGACGCCGAGACGCTTCGAGATCGAATCACGGCCTAAGACGGTCGAGCCGCCTGCTTTTCTGGTTGCCATAGTGGGGACACTTACAGATTACGGATGTTTTGATATACTGGATGAGTATAGCAAAAGTATCTCATTTCGTCAACCCCGTTATCGAGAGCCCGATTGGCTTACCTTGGACAGAATATGCCGGATTTTTTTCGTAGAGGAAAAGAGTGGGTCATGGATAATCGCAGGAATCTTCTCCTGTTGGCAGGTGTTTTGTCCGTGGGAATGCTCGCTTTCGAGAGCGGATTCTTGCGCGGCATACTGGCTCAGACGGAACCACTGGTTATTTCAATCCCTGCCGTTGCGGAGTCGCAAGCTGCCGATCAGAGCGCCCCATCGGCGGTCAGCGCCAACAATTCCGGTGCGGAACGGACGTCGAGTCCCGATGCGGCACAAGAAACAGGAGCGTGTCCGTTCGTGGGGAGCCGCAATTCGGACAAGTATCACCTGGCGAGCTGCGCCGTCGTGAAGAGGATCAAGCCGGAAAACAAAGTCTGTTTCGCATCGGAAGAGGATGCGAAGAAGCGCGGCTATGTCGCCGGTTGCGTGAAGTGAACATGGATCATGAATCAGGAATTATGCATATAGCACCGGGGGTCAGAAAAGCCATTCCCAAAGCCTACGACTTGTGACATAATGGATTCAGAAAAAACAAAAATGCACAACGAACATTTCAATCGGAACAAGGTGTATCTGGTGAGTTTGGTGGCGTTCATGCTGGGATTTTTGGATGCTTTCTCGATCTACATACTCTCATCGTATTTTTCCCAAGTAACCGGCAGCGACAATGTCGGAGTGTTCTATCTGATCGCCTACGGCGGCGTATTGCTTTCGTTGTTCTATCTCCAGCCGCTGATCCGGACTATTGGCAAGGCGCGGGCGCTCTACCTCGGCCTCGGCATCACCATCCTCGCGAGCGTTTTTCTGACGCATCTGGACGTGTCGTGGTCTGCCATCGCGTTTGTGCTCATCTTCATGATAGCGTTGAACGTCACATGGACGACGCTGGATATCTTCTTGGAAAGTTTTTCCAAAGATCAGCTCTCGGGCAGGATCCGCGGACGCTATCTGACGATCGTGAGCGCCGGGTTTCTCGTGGCTCCGCTGTTGGCGACGTCGGTGCTGGAGCGTTCCGGTTACGGAGGAATCTTTTTCATCCTGGTGCTCGGGTATATCGCCGTATTCCTTGTCTCGCTGATCGGTTTTCGGAATGACAACGGGGTGTTTCAGGAAAAAATCATTTTGCGGCAGACGCTGCGGAAAATGATGAGAGAAAAGAATCTCCTGCGCATCTACCATATATCCTTCACGCTGGAATTCTTTTACGTCATGATGATCGTCTATACGCCGCTCTATCTCCGCTCGCTCGAGTTTTCCTGGAATGAGATCGGCATCATCTTCACGCTGATGCTCGTACCGTTCGTCATCCTGCAATACCCGATCGGCATCCTCGCGGACAAACGCCTCGGAGAGAAAGAGCTCCTGATCGGCAGCATCCTCATCGCTACCGTCGCGACCGGCGCACTCGGTTTTTTCGGTGTGCACGATCTGTGGTTATGGGGAGCGGCATTGTCTCTGACG
>JBAQCV010000040.1:0-5652 GCA_049294475.1 Candidatus Moraniibacteriota bacterium
TGCCAGAGCAAGGAAAAAACACGGCGGTATCGTCGGCAGTATCGATACAGTGAAGCCGACCAAGAAAGAAAGGGCTCTCTTGAAATCTTTTGCCGCGCTGAAAAACGACGGCATCGGATATATTGATACGGGATCCGTAGAAGACCCGAAGCGATTATTCGTTCAGCTCGCGAAAACTACAGCCTCCAAGAAACAACAGACTCTTTTTCTCGTTCCGGAAATCACGCTTTTGCCGGAACTCACAGCATCGCTTTCCAAGTATGTACCACGAGCAAAGATAGCGGTGCTTCACAGCAAGCTCCCGGATGGCCAGTACTTCGAAGTGTGGGAAAAGATACGCGACGGCAGCGCGGATATCATCCTCTCGACGCGGCAGGGGTTGTTTGCTCCATTCAAAAATCTCGGTCTCGTCGCGCTCCTCGAAGAACAGGACGAGAGCTACAAGCAATGGGATATGAGTCCCCGTTATGACGGCAAGCGCGTGGCAGAACGCCTCGCGGCGCTTCATGGCGCGAAACTGCTGTTCGTCTCCGGGACGCCAAGCTTGGAAAGCCACCATCGTATCGTGGAGAAAACATGCGTTCCTATCACACCGCTCTCGCATACGCCGGCGCTCGCGGGAAGGCTCGAGGTCGTCAATCTGCGGTTGGAACGCTTCAAGAAAAATTATTCGCCTCTCTCCCTTGCGCTTATTGATGCTGTGCGCGAGACGCTTGGACAGAGCAAGCAGATTCTGCTCTATATCCATCGCCAAGGAATGAACGCCTTTTCCGTGTGCGAACATTGCAAGAATATCTTCCGTTGCCCTGATTCCGGACATGCGCTGACCGGTAGCAGGGACGGCACATTCCGCTGTCTCGGCTGCAGTTACAAGACCGGCTCTTTCCCCAGCTGTCCTCACTGCGGGCATCTCTCGTTCCGGCATATCGGATTCGGCACCGATCGCGTCGAACGCGAAACTGCCAAACTGTTTCCCGGTGCGCGTATTTTTCGCGCTGACGGTTCGACGATGCGCACATCGGATAGTGCAGAACAGCTGTACGAAAAAGTATCCCATGGCGGTATCGATATCCTCATTGGAACCCAGATGATACTGAAGGGGCCGACCTTGCCGAAACTCGCGTTGGTTGGTATGATTGACGCGGATAGCCTGCTTACTTTCCCTGATTTTCGGGCCGACGAGAAACTGTTTCAGATTCTTTCCCGAGCGGCCAGACAAACCAGTATCGCAGACCCGAGCGGCCGCCTGGGGAAAGTCATCATTCAGACCTTCCATCCGGAAAGCAGTTTTTTGCGGAATATTATGACACTTGGCGATAGATTTACGGAACGCATGCTTGCCGAACGCCAGGATCTCTCGTATCCGCCGTTTTCCCGCTTTGTCTCCATCACCTGTCAGGGAAAAACCGAGGCAGAGGCGCAAAAATCCGCGGAGGCGATCCGGATATCCTTACAGAATCTTTTTCCCAAAGGAGACCCAAGGTACCGCATCAGCACTCCCCAAGCATCCAGAAAATCACATCTCCGAAAAATACCCGGAAGCTCGCTCCATATGAGAATCCCGGCCGAAGAACCTCTCGCGGACACTATCCGCATATTGCTCAAAAAAATAAGCTCGGCCTGTATCATCGACGTCGATCCGCTCACACTTTCCTGACCTCCTATGCTCCCACTCGTTACCGGCGCTACAACCAAAATACTGCTCAAAAAAACCGAGCGGGTAAAAGATCCTCTGGCCAAAGATATCCAAACGCTCCTGCTGGAAATGATCGATACGATGCACAAGGAAAATGGCATCGGCCTGGCGGCACCGCAGATCGGCAAATCACTTCGCTTGGCGGTGGCCGAGGTTGATGGAAAAACCTATACCTTCATCAATCCGGAAATCACCTCGTATTCGCAGTCGACAATAGTGTTTGAGGAAGGCTGTCTCTCACTACCGGGAGAATTCTTCCCTATCGTCCGTTCGGAAGAAATCACGGTCCGCTATCAGAATGAAAAAGGCCTGCCGAAAAAAATGTGCGCGAAGGAACTGCTCGCGATCGTCATCCAGCATGAAGTAGATCATCTCGATGGCATCCTCATCGTCAATCGCCACAAAAGACAGCAGAGTAAAAATAAATCCGCGCCTAAGAGAGACACGCTATGACCGCCCTGCTTGATTTCGCCCGCTCTTCCAAGCCTCATACTCCTGCCAAAGAGAAAGCCCAATCATCACAGCCACTGCAGGGTGTGCACTGGTCTGGCGCGCCGAAAATCCGTACGCTATTCATGGGAACGCCGGAACTGGCCGCCGTTATCCTCTCCGGGCTGGTAGAAAAGAAATACAATATCGTCTGTGTCATAACAAAATCGGACAAGCCGGTCGGACGCAAACAAGAAATGATGGAAAGCGCTGTCAAGAAGAAGGCGCTCAAATATGGTTTGCCGATCGAACAGCCACAGAAACTCGACCAGCAGGCGATCGAAAAGATACGGGCATTGAAGCCTGATCTCATCATCGTGGCCGCTTACGGGAAACTCCTGCCGCAAGCGCTCCTCGCGATACCCGGTTTCGGCTGCATCAACGTGCATGCCTCGCTGCTTCCGCGGTTGCGCGGTGCCTCCCCTATCCAGAATGCCCTGCTGTCCGGCGCGACCGTTACAGGTATCACGCTGATGCTGATGGATAGCGGCATGGACACCGGTGATATTCTCGCGCAGAAGAAAGTCGAGATCATGCCTGATGATACGGCAGCATCATTGAGCAGGCGCCTGGCCGAGACCGGACGAGACTTCCTTATCGAGACGCTGCCCGCGTGGATCAAGCGTACGATCGCTCCTGTGCCCCAGGACGGTTCTATGGCCACCCTGTGCCAGCTTATCGAGCGTGAAGACGGCTATATCATATGGACGAATGATGCCGAAAGCATCTATAATCGGTATCGAGCGCTGTTTCCGTGGCCCGGCATATTCGCCTTCTGGAAAAAAGACGGCGAGCTCTTGCGCCTGAAGCTACAGCGCGTCTCATATCAGAAACAATCGCCGCAGACCAGGCATCAGATAGGCCAGGTCTTCGAAGTGGGAGAGAAAGTCGGCATCCAGACTGGCGATGGCGTGGTGTTCCTCGAGGAAGTGCAGCTGGAAGGGAAAACGAGACTCCCGATCGCCGAGTTTTTGCTCGGTAACAAGGATATCATCGGCAGCCTGCTCCGCTAGTTTTTTCATCATCAATAACAAAAACAGATATGATGCCTGCCTATCGGGATACTGCACGCGACAAGCGAGCGCTTCTCATCGGAGCGCTTCTCATCCTATCCATAGGCGCGTATTTCATCGGTAAAAATCTTTTTTTCACCGCTGCGGACACCGTTCGGACTGCTGCGACCGTCGTATCCGATGAACCAGAGGGTGTTCCTACCGTGACGCCGGATATCCTGCTGCAAAAGATCCACGATGGCGAGCGCCTGGCCATGCTGGATATACGCGGCGCGGAGCCTTTCGCACTCGGACATATCGCGCACTCGCTTTCAGTGCCGATAAGTTCTCTGGGAAATTATTTTCCGGCACAGGGAGAAACAGTCATCATTATTTTTTCCGAACATGATCCTGACGTGTTCGATGCGGCCAAAAACATCATGGGCGGGAAGTCTTTCGCTTATTTTTTCCTCGCGGGAGGATTCGAGGGATGGCAGGCACAGAATGCCCCGGTCGTCTCTGTCGGCGATCCGAATTCTTTCCTCGATCAGTCCAAGGTGAACTACATCAAGATCGAAGAATACAAGAAATCGCTGGATCAGCAGGTTCCGCCCCCCTTTGTGCTTGATGTGCAGACGGAAGATACCTTCAAGAAAAAGCACCTGAAAGGCGCCGTCAATATCCCGCTCGATCTGCTCGAGAAACGGGTCGGCGAGATCCCGGCCGGAAGACAGATCATCGTGTACGGGGAAAACAGCTTCGCGTCGTTTCAGGGAGGCGTGCGGCTCTCCGATCTCGGCATCTTCACCGCGCGCACCCTCGAAGGCAATACCCACCTTTCCTCGGCATCCGGATTGCCCCTCGAACCGTAAAACAACGGGTCTCATAAGAGCGGTCAAAAAAACACCCGGAGTTTTCGAAGGGTGTTTTTTCGATGCTGTCCGGAAACTATCAGCCGATGACAGCGAGGATGTCCTTGTAGTTGGCGATGAGGTATTCCTCCTGATCGATCTTGATCTCTTCGCCGCCGTAGCGCCTGAAGACGACTTTTTGGCCGGCTTTGACCTTGATCTTGTCGCTTTCCCCTACCGCTATCACTTTGCCCAGCTGGGAACGTTCCTGGCTCGCCGTATCGGGCAGATAGATGCCGGCTGCGGTTCTCTGTTCCGGCTTTTCCGGATGAATGAGCACGTTTTCCCCGAGCGGCCTGACATTCGTTTTTTTCATAGTGTTTCGGATTATCTTCTTATGCCTCCTAGTATAGGGAGTACAAGCACTCACGTCAATAGAGTGCCAACTCATGATTCCCTATTCGCTATTCCTGATTCTTTTCTTTCAATATTTCTAGTGCTTTGTCGAGCTGTGGGTCGCGGCTGTTGTCCAGATCATCGCGCGTGAGCCCGATTTCTACATCTGGTGTGATGCCGACATTGTTGATTTGATTGCCCGAGGGTGTCAGCCAGCGCGCCACGGTGATTTTCACGGATGTATCGCGGCCTACGGAAATGAGCTCTTGCACCGATCCCTTGCCGAAAGATTTCTTGCCGACGAGCGTCACATTGTCGCGGTTGTCTTTCAGGGCTCCGGCGAGGATCTCGGATGCGCTCGCGCTGCCCTCATTGATGAGTACGACCGTCGGTATGCTAGAGAGCACATCGCCTCCGCGCGCCTTGAGTTCCTTGCGCTCACCCGCTCCATTTTCTTCCATCACCACTATCTTCCCTCCCGGCAGCATCAGGCTTGCCAGTTCGATGGATGTCTCGAGGAATCCGCCCGGATTGTTGCGCATATCGAGGATGATACCTGTCGCTTTATTATTGAGCGTCTGCCTGATGGCTGTCCGGAACTCTCTTTCCGTATCGTCGCCGAAACGGTTGACGCGGATATAGGCTATGTCATTCTCCTTCATCTCGAAACGCACGCTCTTCACGAGGATGATATCGCGTCTGACGATGATCTCTCTCGACTCCTCATCGCCGTTATGGAAAATCGTCAGTTTTACTTCTGATTCCTTCGGTCCACGGATCCGGCTCACCGCTTCCTCAAGCGACATATTGACGGTACTCTCCCCGTCTATCTTCAGTATCTTGTCTCCCGATATGAGTCCGGATTTTTCCGCCGGGGTGCCTTCGAGCGGAGCGATGATGGTCAGGATATCGTTCTTGATACCCATTTCCGCGCCGATACCCTCGAACGTTCCGGAAATATCCTCCTGGAACGCCTTGTTTTCCTTCGGGTCGAAGAACGTCGTATACGGATCGCCGGTAGCGGCCAGCATGCCGTCGATAGCCCCATAAAACAACTCGCGGGCATCCAGTTTCCCTCCATCGACGTATCTGTCCTGCAACAATGCCCATACTTTCCAGAACAGCGCGAAGTCGATAGTTTTTTCCTGGCTTTTTTTATTGATGATGATAGCGTCTTCCGGTGCAAGCGTGCTTCCGACTTGCATCACAGCATCAGAACTGTTTTTCC
>JBAQCV010000041.1:0-13538 GCA_049294475.1 Candidatus Moraniibacteriota bacterium
GGCGGAACGGATGGCGGGGCATCCGGCGGAAAATGTCGTCGTGAGCGTCAGCGGCACGGAAATCGCCTGTCAGCATGCGCTGGGCGTAGTGGCGGTGGGACGCGCCGACGGGGAAGTGGCGGAGGATGATATGTCGCGTGTCTTGGGAGAAGTGCAGGCGCGGCTGACGATGCCGCTCAACCGCGAGATCATCCATGTCATTCCCAAGGATTACCGCCTTGATGACCAGAAAAACATCAAGGATCCTCTCGGGATGCATGGCGTGCGTCTCGAAATGAATGCGCTCGTAGTGAGCGGCAGCACGGCGCATCTGAAGAATATCGCCCGCAGCCTCGAAGCTGCCGGCACCAACGCGGAAAGTTTCGTCGTGGAGCCGATCGCATCCGCCGAGGCGGTGCTCAGCACCAAACAGAAAGAGCTCGGCACCGTGCTGATCAATATCGGCGGCAGCACGACTTCGATAGTGGTGTTCGAGGATGGGGATCTGCTCCATCTCTCCGTCCTGCCGGTGGGCAGCAGCCATATCACCAATGACATCGCCATCGGCCTGCGCACGTCGATCGAAGTCGCCGAGGCGGTGAAACTGCAGTACGGGAGCGCTCTGCCGGAAGAGATCAGCAAAAAAGAGGAGATCGATCTCAGCATTTTCGATTCGCAGGAAGATGTCCTGGTATCACAGCGGCACGTTGCGGAAATCATCGAAGCGCGCCTGGAAGAAATCCTCTCTTTCGTGAACTCCGAACTGAAAAGCATCGGCCGCGAGGAGCTGCTTCCGGGAGGCGCGGTGCTGTCAGGCGGAGGCGCCCTGCTTCCGGGCGCAGTCGACCTGGCGAAAAAGATACTGCGGCTGCCGGTGCAGATCGGATATCCGAAACCGCTGGGCGGTATCCTGGATCAGGTGGATACTCCGCAGTTCGCGACCGCTGTCGGCCTCCTGCTTCTGGCGCAGGCGAATCATTCGCACAAGCATTCTTTTTCTCCGAACAGGCTGCTCGGTATTGTGCCGGAGGGCATGCATGCTATACTAGGTACAGTGAAACGCTGGTCAAAACAGTTCCTCCCGTAGAGCGCCGAGGAGGCAGAGAACACAAACAGAGAAATACAAGACATCTCTTTCCGGAAACAGCCGTTTTCCCAGGTTTTTTCGTTGTCTTGACACTTTTTCTCGCGTTGTGATAGAGTGAATCTTCAAGAAACCAGCCCTGCGTACGAATGGGTTTTCGAAAAACAAAAGTCACGTACCCGGTCAATCACCTAATCAACTTTTTTAAGGGGATATATATGGCGGAGATCAAACCTGATATCGAGACGTTTGCGAAGATCAAGGTGGTAGGCGTGGGCGGTTCCGGCGGCAACGGTATTACGCGCATGATCGATGCCAAGATCAAAGGCGTCGAGTTCGTCGCTATCAACACGGATGCTCAGGCGCTGCATAACTCCAAGGCCCAGGAAAAGATCCACATCGGGAAAAACCTTACCAAGGGACTCGGTGCCGGTATGAATCCGGAGATCGGCCGTCAGGCTGCCGAAGAGAATCGCGACGAGATACAGGAAGTGCTGAAAGGCGCCGATATGGTGTTTGTCACCTGCGGACTCGGCGGAGGGACCGGATCCGGTGCCGCGCCGATCGTCGCGGAAACCGCCAAAGAGCTCGGAGCGCTGACCGTCGGTGTCGTGACGAAGCCGTTCGCTTTCGAAGGAGCCCAGCGCCGTGCGATCGCGGAAGAGGCGTTGGCGAATCTGAAAGACCGCGTGGACACGCTGATCACCATCCCGAATGACAAGCTGCTCTCCATCATCGATCGCAAGACGACGCTCGTGAACGCGTTCCGTATCGTGGATGACGTGCTCCGCCAGGGCGTGCAGGGGATTTCCGACCTCATCACCAAGCCGGGCATCGTGAATGTCGACTTCGCCGATGTGCGGGCGATCATGGAAGACAGCGGCAGCGCGCTGATGGGCATCGGCATCGCCTCCGGCGATAATCGTGCCGTGGAAGCCGCCAAGGCGGCCATCAACAGCCCGCTGCTCGAATTGTCCATCGACGGTGCCAAGGGCGTGCTGTTCAACATTTCCGGCTCGAGCGATCTCACGATGCTTGAGATCAACGAGGCTGCTAGCATCATTACCGAAAATATCGATCCGAATGCCAAAGTCATCTTCGGCGCGGTCACCGATGACCAGATCCGCAAGGGCGAGATCCAGATCACCGTGGTGGCGACCGGATTCGATGTGGCTCGGGTCAAAGAGCCTTCCGTGGGGCTGATCACCAACAGGGCAGCGTCTTCTCACTCCAAGTCGCGCCTCACGTCTTCTGCCGCTCATGATTCGACGAACAAAGAAGAAGAAGAGCTGGAAGAAGCCATCCATTTTCCAAGCCGCAAGATCGAGCAGCCGGTGATGATCATCGAAGAAAAGATCCAGCCGCGCGGGATCGCTCCCCGGAACGAGTCCAAAGAGCTCGTCGAAGAAGAGGATCTCGAAATCCCTGCCTTCATCCGCCGCAAGATGAAGAAGTGATGTTCAATGACAGTAGCCGCCCACTGTGGCGGTTTTCTTTTACAAGTGGAATGGAAGGAGTATAATACAAGCAATGAAAATATGAGAAAAAACTGCAAAAGTTTTTAGATGAACCCTACCGAAGCGACTTCGCTAAACGTTCCCTAAAAAACTTCTGCGATTTTTTCTCCTACTGACTTTTTACATTTTGATATTTTTATTTTTCAATATGCATTGTCCATTCTGCAACCATACAGAAACCAAAGTCATCGACTCGCGCGATACGCAGGAGGGACGGGCCATCCGTCGCCGCCGCGAGTGCGAGAAATGCCAGGCCCGCTTCAGCACGTATGAGGAAGTGGAGATTTTCCGTCTGCTCATCGTGAAAAAGGACGGCCGCAGGGAGGAGTATGACCGGGGCAAGATCGAGAAAGGGCTCCATCGCGCGTTCGAAAAGCGGCCGGCCGCCGAGGAGAAGATCGAGCGTATCCTGGGCGAAGTGGAATACGCGCTGCACGAGAAGCGTGTCGGCGAGATCTCCAGCCGCGAGATCGGCAGCCTCATCATGGAAAAACTGAAGGAAGCCGATGAAGTCGCCTATATCCGTTTCGCGAGCGTGTATAAATCTTTCGGCAGCGCCAAGGGTTTCAGGAAAGCGCTGGAAACACTGGAATGAAGCACAGGGGATATGCGTACGGATCAGGTTTTTCTTGCGGCGTGCTTGGGGTATATCGGCGGAGTCTTCGCGGGCTCTTTTTTTGTCGCTCTGTGGTGGGTGATACTGCTGCTGTGCGCTGTTTTTATTGCGTGTGCGGCAGCGTTTCCACGAAGGGACATAGCGATTCTTTCCTTTCCTCTCGCCTTGTTTGCTTTCGGCATCCTTTCCGTTTCCGGTCCTCTGGATCAGTATCGTGAAGGAAATATGCGCAACGGAGCAGTGTCTGGCGTCGGGCGTGTCGTCAATGACCCGGAAGAGCGGGATTTCTATCGCCAGGCCGTCATGCGTATGGAATCGTGCGGATATGAGTATTGTCCGCAGGAAAAAATCCTCTGGCAGGCTCCGCGGACCATGGAAATTATTCCTGGCGCACGCATCTCGTTCGTCTGCGCGCTCGAACTGCCGAAGAATTTCGATGAAGGATTCGATTATCGGATGTTTCTCGCCAAGGACGATATCGGATATATATGCCGCACAGCCTTGAAGGCGGAAGTATTGCCGGAAGATACGCGCGCTCGCTTTACCAGGCTCTTTTTCATGCCGAAATACGCGTTTGAGATGGCGCTCAACAAGAGCGTGCCGCAGCCGGAAGCGGGCTTGGCGGAAGGCCTGATTCTCGGAGGAGACAATCGTCTGCCGGAGACGCTCAAGCAAGCATTCATCAAGGCGGGGCTCTCGCACATCGTCGCCATTTCCGGATACAATATCGCGCTGATCGCGCAGGGATTCGTGATATTTGGCATCGTGATAGGACTGTGGCGCAGACAGGCGTTGTGGTTCGCGGTTATCGGGATCGCCTTGTTTGTTTTCATGGTGGGCGCTCCGGCATCGGCGATACGGGCGGGCATCATGGGACTCGCTGCGTTCGCGGCTCTTTCTGTCGGCCGGTTGTCCCGGTCGATCAATGTCCTGGTTTTCGCTGCGGCATTGATGCTTTTTTTCCAGCCGCTGCTCTTGCGTTACGATGTCGGTTTTCAGCTGTCGTGTCTGGCGGCGCTCGCTATCATCGTCGCCGTGCCATGGCTGGAGCGGCTGCTGCCGAAAGCATTCATTGGTAAGAGCTTCGTCGAGATAGCGCTCCTGACATTTGCTGTGGAACTATTCGTCGTGCCGCTCTTGGTCTATCAATTCCATATCTTTTCTCCGTATGCGCTTCTCGCGAACGTGCTCCTGCTGCCGCTCGTGCCATACGCGATGGGACTGTCTTTCATCGGAGCGCTCGGCTTTCTCGTCTTGCCAGGACTGCATCTGCTGCCAGCCGGTATCGCGTATCTTTTCTTGCGCGTCATCACGTTCGTCGCGGAATGGATCAGTGTCTTGCCGGGAGCGACCGCGGAGCTCTCGATTGGCGCCGGAGCGCTGTTCTTGTGGTATGCATCTCTCTTTTTTGCTATCGTGACAGCAAGAAAATATTTCCAGCGATACTATGTCCAAACAAAAAATATATCTTAGCTGTTCGGCGCTGGTCCTCATCGCGGCGCTTCTGACGTGGTCTATAGTGTGGCTGCGGTCGTATCGGGAAACAACGGAAGTCATCGTCCTCAATGTCGGAGAGGGCGATGCGATTCTCATTTCCCAGGGTTCCAACCAGGTGCTCATCGATGGCGGCCGGTCAGGCAAGGAACTTTTGTCGCGTGTGGGGCGTCGCGTGCCGTTCTGGGATCGGACGATCGAAACGATCATCGCGACACACCCGGACGCGGATCATATCGGAGGTTTCGCGGCGCTGCTCGGCGCATATCGCGTGCGGATGTTCCTGTATACCGGAGCGGAAAGCGATACGGAAACATCCTCGCTTTTGCGGAAAGCGCTTGCGGCGAACCACACGGATGTTGCCAGGATATTTCGCGGCGGAAGCGTACGGTTTCCGTATGGGGGAGAGCTCGCCATAGAATATCCACTGACGCCCTTGCCTGCGGAAATGCGAGACACCAACAGCGGCAGCATCGTGGGACGCTTCACATACGGCGCGACACGGATGCTCCTGACCGGCGATCTTCCCAATGAAGAGACGGTGCTGCCGGACACACAGAAGGCGGATATCCTGAAAGTCGCGCATCATGGCTCGAGATATTCGACGAGTGCGGATTTCCTCGACCGGGTGAAACCGGAAGAAGCGGTCATCTCCGTCGGCAAGAACAGCTACGGGCACCCGAGTCCCGATGTGCTCGGGCGTCTCGCGGAACGAAGCATCGTCGTGCGCCGTACGGACACCGATGGCGATGTGGCATATCTGTGCACGCTGGAACTCGCGCGCTGCGTTGCCCGGCAGCCTTGATTCTTTTATTTTTTTGTGTTATGCTTATCGTTAGTAAATAATGTGCGTGAGGCTGTGAGAGCTATGACAGAACAGACAACACATCCGAAAAAAGAACGCTCCCTCGTGATGATCAAGCCGGACGGCGTGCAGCGCGCATTGATCGGCGAGATTGTCGCGCGTTTCGAGCGGACCGGGCTCAAGTTCATCGCGATGAAATTCCTCGTGCCGAAAGCAGAGCAGTGCTGGGCGCATTACAACAAGGATGAGGAGTGGTTTCTGAAAAAAGGTGCTCGTGTCACGGATGATCGCAAGGCGCACGGCATGCCGATCGAGAAGGAAGTGATCGAATACGGCAAGGATATCATACAGGCGAACGTGGATTTCTTCACGTCCGGACCGGTGCTCGCGTTCGTCATCGAAGGCAACCAGTCGGTCGCCATCGTGAAGAAGATCGTGGGCGGCACGGAACCGACGACGTCCGATGTCGGGACGATCCGCGGCGACCTCACCGTGGATTCCTACGCGCTCTCGAGCCTCGACAACCGCGCGGTCCGCAATCTCGTGCATTGTTCCGACAGTCCGGAAGAAGCCGAGCGCGAGATCCCGATCTGGTTCGAGAAAAGCGAGCTCGTCTCATACCGCCTCGTCGGGGAACAGATCCTCTACGACGTGAATCTCGACGGGATTCTGGAGTAGAGGAGCGGTGCGAGGATATCCGGACCCCGCAGGACCAGAGAAAACCACACAGGTTTTCTTTTTTTGTTGGCGATTGCGTGAAAAAGATGTATGATACGTTCGCTGTAGCTCGCTTAACAATCCGCAAGAAACCGAACAACATCAATGCATGGAGGAATGGGCATATGACACAAAAAACGCATGGCGATGTCGCGGAGGGAGATCTGGCACAGTCTCCGCGTCAGGAAGGAGAGGGTGGCGGCATCATCCGCATCGCTCCCGGACTGGATTTCGATCCCGAGGACACGAGGTGTAACAACTTCAACATCGAGGCTCAGCAATCTCGTCCGCCGCTCAACCGGCGGTAACCACGGCGGCTTTTTTGAAGCATGAGGAGCGACCGATCGGCCGCTCCTTTTCAATTGCCTGAAATTTTGTTACGCTCAACCTTGTTTCCCATATGCGGCATCGGGGTATCGTATAGTGGCAGTACGCAAGGCTGGGGGTCTTGTAGTAGCGGTTCGATTCCGCTTACCCCGACAATGACGATACAGTACATTCCCCGAAACTTGTAGCAGTAGCTCCCCGCCAGTAGGCGGGCAAGGATTCCGCCCTGCTGCGACTCGGATCGAGGCGAGTTACCACGACAATCGATATACAAAAACCCCCCCCTGTCAGTAGAGAGGTCGTTTATTTGCGAGCGCAGTTTCGTGGTTATTTCGCCGTCTTGGCGAGGGTGCGGAGCGCACGGGTCGAGAGGTGCACCTTCATACCGCCGAGACGCCTGGTCTGGAGGTTGATCTTGAATGTGCGGCGGGTGGCGATATTGGAATGGCTGCGGGAATTGCCTGAAGCTGTCTTGCGTCCGGTCATCTGGCACACTCGGCTCATAGATTTCAGTTGAACAGTTACAAAAATGAGAGTATCATACCATTGTCCTTTTGGCAAGGGAATATATCTTGTATCAATGCCAAAGCTCAAATGGCAAATGTCAAATCAAATCAAAAATCACAATGGCGCAAGAAGGATATTTGATATGGCGGCTTGAGTCATTGATTTGGCAGCTGTAATTTGGATTTTGAAATTCTTCCGTTATGGGCAATGAAATAGTATTGGTGGGGTTCTATCTTCTGACACTGGTGTATTCCGTGATGATCCATGAGGTAGCGCACGGGATGGTGGCGCTGTGGCTCGGCGATCTGACGGCCAAATACGCCGATCGCTTGAATCTGAATCCGCTCAAGCACATCGATCCGTTCGGCTCGGTCATCCTGCCGATACTCCTGGTCGTCAGTACGGGATTCGCGTTTGGCTGGGCGAAACCGGTTCCATACAATCCCTATAATCTGCGCAATCAGAAATGGGGGCCGACCTGGGTGGCGCTCGCCGGTCCCGGGTCAAACCTGCTGTTGGCGACCATTGCCGCGCTGATCGCCAAGGTGCTGCCGCTGCCTCTCCTCGCGAAAACGGACATCCTCGAACGTTTCATCGGCGTCATCGGTGGCAGGGGGGATTTTCTCGAGCGTTTCAGCCTGCTTGCCGATGCGCTGTCCGGATCGCTCCCGAGCATATTCTTCGGACTCTTGCTTCTGGTAATCTTCTGGAACGTGGTGCTCGCCTGCTTCAACCTGCTACCCGTGCCGCCGCTCGATGGCTCGAAGTTGCTCTATGCGCTCGTACCGCTTCGCGAACGTACGGTCTCCCTCTTGGAACAATACGGGTTGTTTCTGCTCATTTTCGTCATCTTCTTTTTTGCCGCACCGATCAGCATTTTTATCAACTTTGTCTTGAGTCTTTTTCTGCGGTTTTCCCTGTGAAATGTCACGGAGCGACTGACGATTTGAATATCAATCGTATTTCACTGGGTGAACTTTGTAGAGAAGAAGGGGTTGACAACAGGTACCTTACACTTGCAAAAAATATAGGGGGGGGTAGAATGCGAAGCAGGGGAAGATAAAAAATAATATAAAAATATGAATACAGAAATTCATTGGGGGAGAGTCGGTGTCATATTGGTCGCGGTGGCTGGTATTGCAGGGGTATTTTTTCTCATCGGGAAGAAGAGCAATGAGGAATCAGTTGCAAGTATCCCGGCACCAATAATCCCAATTACTAAACAGTCAGTTGTGCCAGCTACTAAACAACAAGGTACGCCAGCTTCAGACGTGCCAACTACAGCAGTCTACTCAAATGAAAAGTATGGTATCAAAATAACTTTCCCGCCGGAAGTGTCACGTTTTGAGAAGATAGAGGCGAGTCTTTTCAGCAAACAAACATATAATCCATTTTTTGCGATAGAATTTGGAAAAAATATAAATGATTTTTATGATGAGATGGGTTCGAAGCGTGGAAATATGTTGTCAGTACAGATATTTGATAGAACAAAATGTAATGTATCCAAACTTGACTCAACGGAAAAAGCTTTCTGCGATTACCATAAAGTCGACAATAGTACGGGCACATGGAAAATGTATGACAAAACTTCGCAGGATCCTGGATTCTGGCTCGGAAATCAAAATAATCTCTACTATCTGAATGTCAGCGGTACTGACCAGGCCAGAAATAATAACGAAAAAACATTTATAAATAAATTAAAAATCGAATTGTTGGGCAATTAAGTATTAAAAGTAATGGGATTTGTATAGAACAGACTTAGTTAAACAAGGTTCTGTCCTGATAATTGAAATTTCGCGAATTTTACAACAAGGCCATGCCAGAGTAAGGTGTGGCCTAGATTTCTTTTAAGGCGGGGTTGACCACGTCGCTTGCGAGCGATGGCGGTTGACAAGATTACCGCTTTTCTATAGTATGGACAGTACGAAAAGCCAGAGGCTTTTTTGTTTTCTTGCAGATATATTTTTTTCAAGACTTTCAATCATTTCTAATTCTCAAGTTTGTGGCAACGATCAATCAGCTCATCAAGCGTCCCCGCACATCCGCTTCTCGGAAGTCGAAGTCTCCGGCGATGACGTATTCCATCAACAGCATCAAGAACCGCAACACGTTTCATTATAGCCCGTTCAAGCGCGGCGTGTGTATCAAGGTATCTACGACGACGCCGAAAAAGCCGAACTCCGCTCTCCGCAAGATCGCCCGTGTGCGTCTGACGAATGGTATGGAAGTGACGGCTTATATTCCGGGCGAGGGACACAACCTGCAGGAACATTCGATCGTTATGATCCGAGGTGGCCGCGTGAAGGATTTGCCGGGTGTGCGCTATCATATCGTGCGCGGCATTTTCGATGCCGCCGGCGTAGATCGCCAGCAGAGTCGTTCCAAGTACGGCGCGAAGAAGAATACTAAGAAGAAATAATTATGCCACGAAGAAAGAGACAATTCGCACGTGAATGGAAGCCGGATGCCGTGTATGGCAACCCTCTGGTCGGCCACTTCGTTGGGATGATCATGTGGGATGGCAAGAAAAGCATCGCCGAGAGGATCATCTACGACGCCTTTGACATCATCCATGAGCGCACCAAGAAGGGCGGCCTGAATACGTTCGAGCAGGCTATCAAGAACGTCTCTCCGCTTTTGCAGCTGAAATCCCGCCGTGTCGGCGGCGCCAACTATCAGGTGCCGGTGCCGGTATCCGGCGAGCGCCGTCAGGTGCTCGCGATGCGCTGGATCCGGGAAGCCTGCCGCAAGCGCAAGGGCAAGGGCATGGCCGAGAAGCTCGCTGATGAGCTCCTGGATGCCGCGAACAAGACCGGAACTGCGATGAAGAAGCGCGAGGAAACACATCGTATGGCCGAGGCCAACAAGGCCTTCGCGCACTTCGCGTAGTGGTTTCCGAGGCCACCTACTCTTTCTGGAGGATTTCCTAAGACATGAAAAGCTTCTCTGATCACCGAAGAATCATGAATCAGGAATCATGATGCGCCGGGGCGGCGCACAGCATTTCTTGATTTTCTGTTCTCCACTCTTGATTCATAATTCATAATTCGCTATTCTTTTTTCTTTATGTCCCGCAAGACTCCTCTCGATAAATATCGCAATATCGGCATCATCGCCCATATCGACGCCGGCAAGACGACGACGACCGAGCGCATCTTGTTCTATACCGGCATCACGCACAAGATCGGCGAAGTGCATGAGGGGGCGGCGACGATGGACTGGATGGAGCAGGAGCAGGAGCGCGGCATCACGATCACGTCCGCGGCAACGACTTGTTTCTGGAAAGGTCATCATATCAATATCATCGATACTCCTGGACACGTTGACTTCACGGTAGAGGTGGAACGTTCGTTGCGCGTGCTCGATGGCGGCGTCGTCGTTTTCGACGGCAAGGAAGGCGTCGAACCGCAATCGGAAACCGTATGGCGTCAGGCGGAGAAGTACAATGTGCCGCGCATGTGTTTCATCAACAAGATCGACAAAGAGGGAGCGGTATTCGAAGAGGCTCTCGGATCGATCTGGAACCGACTGACTCCGCATGCGGTCGCGATCCAATATCCGATGGGACTGCGTGGAGATTTCTACGGCCTGATCGATCTGATGACGATGAAAGCCTATACGTTCGAAGGCGAGATGGGGGAGAAGGTGATAGAGGGAGAAATCCCGGCAGAATATCTGGACAAGGCGAAAGAGTGGCGCGAGAAGATGGTGGAAAAGATTTCCGAAACGGATGATGCGTTGACGGAAAAATATCTGAATGGCGAAGCGATTTCCGTCGATGAGCTGAAGACGGCGCTCCGCGCGGCGACTATCTCGGTCCGTCTGCATCCGGTGTTCACCGGAACGGCGCTCCGCAACAAGGGGGTGCAGCTGATGCTGGATGCCGTCGTGGATTATCTCCCGTCGCCGATCGACATCCCTCCGGTGCATGGTGTCGATATGGAGACCGGTGCCGAGGAAATACGCGAGACCAAAGACGACGCTCCGTTCTCGGCGCTGGCGTTCAAGGTCGCTACCGATCCATTCGTGGGTCAGCTGACTTTTTTCCGCGTGTATTCCGGAACGGTCAAGGCCGGTTCTTACGTGCTCAATTCCACCAAGAATGAGAAGGAGCGCATCGGACGCATCCTCCGCATGCATGCCAATCATCGCGAAGAGATCGAAGAACTTACCGCCGGCGACATCGGAGCGCTTGTCGGTATGAAGGTGACGACCACCGGCAATACGCTCTGCGATCTGGAACATCCGGTGATTCTCGAATCCATCACGTTTCCGGAACCGGTCATCGATATCGCGATCGAACCGAAAACCAAGGCCGATCAGGAAAAAATGGGAGTGGCTCTGAAAAAATTGCTCGAAGAAGATCCGACGTTCCGCGTGCACACCGATGAGGAAACAGGCCAGACGATCATGTCCGGTATGGGTGAGCTGCATCTGGATATCCTCGTTGATCGTATGAAGCGCGAGTTCAAGGTGGAGGTCAATGTCGGTCGTCCGCAAGTCGCGTACCGCGAGACGATCCGCGTGAAAGCCGAATCCGAAGGCAAATATATCCGTCAGTCTGGCGGCCGCGGACAGTACGGGCATTGCTGGATACGCGTCGAGCCGCAGGAAGAGGCCGGAACAGGCTATGAGTTCCTGAACGAGGTGAAGGGCGGCGCCATTCCGCAGGAATTCATCAAGCCGATCGACAAAGGCATCCAAGAGGCGATGCAGACCGGCGTGCTTGCCGGCTATCCGATGGTGGATATACGAGCGACCGTCTATGACGGGTCCTATCATGATGTCGACTCCTCGGAAGCGGCGTTCCGAATCGCCGGCTCCATGGCATTCAAGGATGCCTGCCGCAAGGCGAAACCCGTGCTCCTCGAGCCGATCATGAAAGCGGTCGTCATCACGCCGGAGCAGTTCATGGGCGATATCGTCGGTGACATCTCCTCGAAGCGCGGCGTGATCAAGGAGATGAATGCCCGCGGTGAGGGGGCGGCGCAGGTCAAAGAAATCCATGCGGAAGTGCCGCTGTCATCGATGTTCGGCTACGCGACGCAGATGCGCTCGATGTCCCAGGGACGCGCGAGCTACTCTATGGAATTCAGCCATTATGCCGAGGTTCCGACCAATGTCGCGACCGAGATCATCGGCAGCCGCCAGACAGCGGAGACGAAATAGGGAAGA
The DNA here is from genome assembly GCA_049294475.1 of Candidatus Moraniibacteriota bacterium. Taxonomy (GTDB): domain Bacteria; phylum Patescibacteriota; class Minisyncoccia; order Moranbacterales; family UBA1568; genus UBA1568. The sequence goes on from JBAQCV010000041.1 coordinate 12,222, forward strand.
GGGGTGTTGCCCAGCGATCGGGGTTGACAAGAATATGAGAGATTGTTATCATAGCGAGTGATGCTTTTGCCCAAGCTTTTTTCGTTTTTGCTGACAAAAATCGCATGGGAAGAAGAGGCGTTTCCATACATATAATAATTTGTTTTATAAAAAGGTTATGGCAGAGCAATTCAATCGCAGCAAACCCCATGTGAACGTCGGTACGATCGGGCACGTCGATCACGGCAAGACGACCCTGACAGCCGCTATCCTGCATGTGCAGAGCATGAAAGGACTGGCCAAGGCCAAAGGCGTGGATGAGATCGACAAGGCGCCGGAAGAGCGCGAGCGCGGTATCACGATCGCTACTTCGCACTGCGAGTATGAGTCAGACAAGCGCCACTATGCGCACGTCGACTGTCCGGGACACGCCGACTATATCAAGAACATGATCACGGGTGCCGCCCAGATGGATGGCGCTATTTTGGTCGTTTCTGCGACTGATGGTCCTATGCCGCAGACTCGCGAACACATTCTGCTCGCCCGCCAGGTAGGCGTGCCGGCGATTGTCGTGTTTCTCAACAAGGTAGATATGGTGGATGATGCTGAGCTCGTCGAGCTCGTCGAGGCCGAAGTCCGCGAACTCCTTTCCAAATATGAGTTCGATGGAGACAAGGCGGTCATCATCCGCGGCAGCGCCTTGAAGGCGCTCGAGTCCAAGTCAGCTGATGATGAAGCGGCCAAGCCGATTCTCGATCTGATGAATGCACTCGACACTGAGATTCCTGAGCCGGTTCGTGATACGGACAAGCCGTTTCTGATGCCGATCGAGGATATCTTCTCGATCGAAGGGCGCGGAACCGTCGTGACCGGCCGCATCGAGCGCGGTATCGTGAACGTCAACGAAGAAGTGGAAATCGTCGGTATCCGCGACACGGCCAAGACCGTCGTTACCGGTATCGAGATGTTCAACAAGTCTCTGGATCGCGGCCAGGCCGGTGACAATGCCGGGCTTCTGATCCGCGGAATCAAGAAAGAGGATGTCGAGCGCGGACAGGTTCTGGCCAAACCGGGATCCATCACTCCGCACACCGAATTCGATGGCGAAGTCTATGTCCTTTCCAAAGAAGAGGGCGGACGTCACACCCCGTTTTTCAAGGGCTACAAGCCGCAGTTCTATATCCGTACGACCGATGTGACCGGCGAAGTTGAGCTTCCGGAAGGAACGGAAATGGTGATGCCGGGTGATACCGTCAAGCTCAAGATCAAGCTCTTGGCCCCGGTCGCCATGGAGGAAGGCATGCGCTTCGCTATCCGCGAAGGCGGCCGTACCGTAGG
>JBAQCV010000042.1:0-5587 GCA_049294475.1 Candidatus Moraniibacteriota bacterium
CATCCGTAGCGTACGATCGAATATGATACCGGAGACGGAAACCGCGAAGAACAATGCCGAGAGAAGCGCGATCTCCCGCCGCCGCGTCAGTACCAGCGTCGCCCAGAACACCACCACGACGGACACCGCTCCCCACAGTACGCTCACGATCCGGGCCATAGCTTCGGTCGGCGGCAGGACACGGAACACTTGCGCCACCTGCCATTTGTACACGACCGCCCGTTCGTCGCGCGGCGCATTGATATTCACTTCGGACGGACGGCCATGGTTGAAATCCCACGCTCTCCACTCTCCCGTCTGCGCATATCCGTAGGCCGAATTCATATCGAGAAACTCATCCGATACGAACGAATTGCTGTCGAGACCGGCAAAGCGCAGCCCCGTTCCCACGATGACGATAGCCGCGAGCGCGATGAGTGTCTGTTTCCAATTCATAAGACAACGTTATATGGGTTATTTCCGTTATTTCGTCTGTTCGTCTTCCGCCTGATCCAAGGATGTCTCCTCTTCTTCCTTGCTCGCTGTCGCGTTGCGCTCGAAGAATTCTCTCCACGTGTAGCGCGGCGGAGCGCTGGAGTCGCTCCCTCCCGGTTTGGAAAAATCCTGCCGTTCCCCGATGATCGCGTCCGGCTTCGGTAGGAGTTCGATCGCGACCAGCGTGCCGAACGACGTCATATCGCCGACAGCATAATTCACCCGGTATTTCTTCAGGGCGTCCTCGAGATCGGATTGCGCACGCAGGATGAGATAATATACGCCCTGCCGGTAGATGCCATCGAAACCCAGGACGGCGTTCTCGATACCGCGTTTTTCGAGCAGATACTTGAGTGCCCGGCGATGCTGCGGCTCACTGAACATATACACGACAAAATGTCCCGTTTCTTCATAGCGCTGTTCGAGAAAATCGATGATGGCGTTCTGCTGCTGTAGCGTGACACGGATACGCTCCTTGAGAATCCTGTCCGGCGGACTGTCCACTGCGGCTGTCCCAGCGCGCGACAATTCATCGAAACGCTGATTCAGGAAATACAGATCAGAAGCGGCGAACAGGAGGATGACGCCGAACACGATCTGTCCGCCTATTTTCCGCCCGCCGAAACATTTCCGCACGGCCTGCAGCAAGAGACCGATCATGATGAAGAACAGCGGACCGGACAGGAGGAAGAATCTCGGCGCGATATCGTACGACAGCGGCAGAAACAAGCCGAACGTCACGGCGAACCAGATGCCGGAGAGCCAGAGAAAATCCTTGTGTCTGCGTTCCGTCGCCTTCCACCAGAACCAGACGAGGGACAGCAGCCCCGATCCGAACACCAGTAGTGCCGCTACACCGTACCATTTGCCCGTATCACAACGGCTATCGCATGCCCAGCCTATCCATTCCTGCTCTCCCCCGATGACGATCACCGGAAAGGCTCCTCTTTCGAAGCCGGTCGTGATGATCATCCCATGCAAGGCATGCTCGGAAACGTCACGGATGGCTTTTTCCACAAAGGAGTGATCATTCTGATCCGACTTCTTCGTTATCGCCTTGAAAAATTCGTGCGTGTTCGCGAAATTCGCCTCCTTTTCGTTGAGCGCCATCGGCAGATAGAGTACGAGAACGATCGCTATCGCGCCCAGCCAGACTTTCCAGGAAAACCTCGGCCGACGAACGATGAGAAACGTCGCGAGAACGACCGGCAACGCGAGAAACGCGAGAAAATGGAAATGTGTCGCAAATATCAGCGCGAAAACCGAGAGGAGGAACCACGGACCCTTTCTCATCTCATTATGATCGACCGCCCGGAGCAGCGCATACAGACCGAGCAGGATGAAGAACGGCAGGAGGTTCGGATTCCATGCGAATCGCCCGTACATCACGAAATACTCGGACACCGCGAACACGAGCGTAAGCCCGAGAGACAGTTTTTCAGAAAAATATCGCCTGAGCAGCAGGAAAAAAAGAGGTATGGAAAGGATGGAAAACACGGCCACGAATCCGGCCATGCCCGCGGGTGACCGGCCGAATATGATCGCGCTCAGGTACTCCAGGTGATAATATCCCGGCGCCAGACGGAGGAATGTCCCGGCTGCTTTGGGCCCGAGGAGCGGCAGATCGGCCGCGCTGCCATCAAGCGCCGTATCGACGACGCGGACATCCCGCGCCTGATCCAACTCGAAATGCAGCCAATCGGAAAAATGATAGGTGCGCAGAAAAAATCCCAGTCCGATAATGACCATCAGCCCGAATACGACCAGTTGTTTCGCGGAAAATCTCGTCACACTGGATACGCTTTCTTTTTTTGCTTATCTACGCTAGGATATGAGAGAACTTTCTTCCATCTTAGACCATTTTCACACCTCAAGCAAACCTCTATGCAGACCTTTTTTGCAAGCCTGGAAAACCGGGTATCCAGCCTCCTGTCGGTACTCATAGCGCTGAACACCCTGTTCTTCATCGCCCTACAGGTTTCTTCGCTGACGCTGTTCCGTCTCGTTTCGAATAACGACTATTTGTATCTGGGATTCGGCATACTCGCCGTCCTGACCATCGGCAGCATCGCCTATTTCTCCCAAGGATTCGATTGGAAGAGGCATCTTTCGACCATTCTCCTGACGTGGTTTCCCGGCATCATCATCCTCGCCTACGGCCTCTCCGAATCGCGCAATTTCCATTATGTCTTCATGATCGCAGTCGGCGCCTATGCCATCCTCGCCGGTATCCTCGTTTCCGCTTTTTACATCATGAAAGAACGGGCAGACCGGGAAACAGACAAGGAGGCGCTCACCTGCAAGCAGTGGTTCGTCGCCCAAGGGTTGCCGACACTGCTCCTCATCATCTTCGTCACCGGACTGTTCTTCGTCTTCGGTCTTTCCAGACTCACGGAGTATGCCGCCGTCGACGAGCCCCTCTGGATCGACGGACGCATCGCGAGATACTGGAAAAACATCAACGAACGCGATTGGAAGGGCACGAACATCAGCGACAAGCCTGGCATCACGATCGCCCTCGCAACCGGCCCGGGACTGTGGTTCAAGGGCACCGCGGAATACAGGACTTTGCACTACCAGGGAGAAGTGTTCAGCCTGAAAAACGATGTGGAGAGTTTCTATCTCGCGTATCGCCTGCCGCTGCTTATCGTCATCACGCTCCTCCTGCCGCTTTTCTACTTCTTTCTCGAGCGCCTCGTGGGACGCCGGCACGCGCTCTTCGGCTACGTGTTCATCGCGACCTCGCCGATCCTGATCGGCATGAGCAAGATCGTGAATCCCGATTCTCTCCTCTGGCTCTTCACGCCACTGTCTCTGCTCTCCTATCTCGTCTTCCTCCGGCGCGGATCTTTCCGCTACCTCATCTTCTCCGGCATCCTCCTCGGTTTCGCGCTCCTCACCAAGTACGTTTCCAACATCCTCTTCATCTTTTTCATCGGCCTTATCTTCCTGGAATATATCTTCCACCCGAAACACGCGCTCTTCGCCTTCGCCGAATACCTGAAACGTTCCCTCAAGCATCTCGCGATGCTCACCTTTGCCGCGCTGACCACGTTCTATGTCCTCTTTCCCGCCGTCTGGATAAAACCGGAAAAACTCCTGCAAGGAACTATTTTCAGCCAGGCATTCGAACAAGTGGCGCCGCTCTTCCTGATCCTGATCGCCTTCATCCTGATCGATCAGTGGATCAACAAGGCGAGAATCACATCGGCGCTCCTCGCGCTCCTCGAAAAGGCGCGATACGGCATCGCTGTTTTTTGCGGTCTCACGTTCTTCTTCGCCGCGTTCTTCACCGCGCTGAACACATGGTCCGGTATGGCGCCGTACGACTTCACCGAGCTCCTCTCCTCGCCGAAAACGATCGCCGGAAAAAGCGACTTCATCGGCGTCTTCCTCGCAAATTTCTATCCGCTCCTCTTCGGTGTCACGCCGCTCGTCTTCCTCTCGCTCCTCGCCGCGCCGTTTTTCTTCCTGAAAAAGAATTTCAGCGAATCGGTCGCGCTCCGCACGTCGTTCTATCTCATCATCTTCATCCTCCTCTACTATATCGGCGCGACCGTAAGCAATGTCGGATCAATCGTCCGCTACCAGATCATCCTCTTCCCGCTGGCCGCGATCATCTCGGGCATCACGCTCGAGCATATGCTCGTCTTCATTCACAAGAAACTTTTCGTGCGAGAGATGCCGACACCCGTGTTCGCGGCATTATTCGTCGCGCTCATCGGGGCCGTCACGCTGCTCTTCACGCCGTTCCCGCTTTCCTACGCATCTTCTTTCCTCCCCTTCACATACCACATCGATGTGAAGGATATGGGCGCGGGCAGCTATGAGGCGGCAGAGTATCTCAACAGCCTTCCCGGTGCCAAAAATATGCTCATCTGGACGGACAAGGACGGCGTCTGCAAATTCTTCGTCGGCCGATGCAAGCGCGGACTGGATTATGCAAAATTGCGCGATGAGGGGCTCGACTATATCGTCGTTTCTGCCGGTCGGGAGAGCCGCACGACCAAGATGATGAGCGGCGATGTGCTCCTGCAGAAACCAGGTCTCGTCCGTTTCGACCAATACTATACCCGCGAGGATACCGAATTCCGCATGAACATCAACAACCGTCCCTCGCACTTCGTGAAAGTCTTCAGATTCAACGACAGCCGATAACGGATATCACCCTTTTCTTTTTTGGAATCCTTGCTTCCAAAAGTTATTTTTTCCGTGTGCTCAAGTATTGTGGCAACGCGATGAAGGAGATGAGCATCTGGAGAAAGCGGGACAGCAGTGCGACAGTCACCGCGGTCTCGATACTTACCCCTACCAGGCCAAAAAATGTGATGTAGGCCCACTCCTTGATACCGATGTTGTTGATCGAGAGCGGCACGGCCGAGATGATCGTCACAAGGAATATCACCGCGAGGAACGGCAGGAATCCGATATCGCTCCCGAGCGCATGGAAAAGCGTGAAATTGGACAGCGCCACGCCCACGAACATGAATGATGCCGACCAGAGGCTGGTGCGCCACCAGATATGTTTCTTGGTATAAAAGATAATTTCTTCGAACAGCCGGCGGATCTTGTGAAACGGGATGGCCGCGACGAACCGATGGAACCACGGCTGGCAGTAGGCGTACGTGACGAACAGATCGAGGACGAAGAAAGCGGCGAGCGCCATGAGCGTCAGCGCGAGCGGCGCGCTCGTCTCTATGAAAGGAAACAGGAAAGGACTGAAACACAGTGCCAGAAGCGCCATCGTCCAGAGCCCGATGAAACGGTCGAAGACGACCGTCGAGAGAGAAGCAGCCTTGGCTCCGGACAGCTTCGCCAGCCACAAACTGCGATAGGCATCGCCGCCGATCGTCGACGGCAGGAAGTTGTTGATGAACGCGCCGGTGAGGTACGTGAAAAATCCTTCCTTGACGGTGAAATGCAACCCCTTGAAGCCCGCGATGATCTGCCACTTTCTCGACGAGATGAGGTTGCCGAGCAGCTGAAAAAAAACGTAGAGGAACAAAAGTGGTATGGAGACGTCATAAAGCCGGGCTCCGACCGTCGTCCAATCGACACGTTCGATCAACCAGAATACCAATCCGACACTGACAATCACTTTCAGGCTGAATAT
>JBAQCV010000043.1:0-45839 GCA_049294475.1 Candidatus Moraniibacteriota bacterium
GAGATAACGATCGACATCGATGACGTTGCCCAGAAAGTATCCCAGCAGCACCAAGCCAAAGGTCCACAACAGCGCACCGATCAGATTATAGACGAAGAACGTGCGATACTTCATATTCGCCACCCCCGCCACTATCGGCGCGAAAGTCCTCACGATAGGCATAAAACGGGCGAGTAGGATCGTTTTCGGCCCATGCTTGTCATAAAAACTCTGCGCTTTGAGCGCATGCGCTTTCTTGAATATCAGCGAATCCTCCCGGCTGAACAGCCTCGGCCCGATGCGGCGGCCGAACTCATAGCCGAACACATTGCCCAAAACAGCAGAAAGAAACAATCCGACGATGAGCACGGGAAGCGAGAAGAAATCACCCGCCGCGAGAAATCCGGCGACGAACAGCAGGCTGTCTCCGGGCAGAAAAAATCCAAGAAACAATCCTGTTTCCGCAAATACGATCGTGAACAGTCCCGCATACCCTACGGCCTTGATAAGCCCGACCAAGTCTCCACGAAACACCCCATCGATGAATACCTGCACAAAATCCATAGCACTCTCCTTTAGTAGATTATCTTCTCCAGTATACTCGAGAAACGGCAATTGAAAAACCCTAGCATACCAGCCAGGGCTTTCAAAAGCGTGTTTTGAATCAGTTACTTCAAGGTGACAGTCGCACCGGCTTCCTCGAGCTTCTTCTTGAAATTCTCGGCGTCGGCCTTGGAGACTTTCTCCTTGATGACCTTCGGAGCGGCATCTACCATATCCTTGGCCTCCTTCAAGCCCAATCCGGTGATTTCGCGCACGGCCTTGATGGCATTGATCTTCTGAGCACCGGCAGCGGTCAGCTCGACATCGAATTCCGTCTTTTCTTCGACGGCTTCCGCAGCGGCGGCAGGAGCGACTCCCATCATCATAGGGGCGGCGGCTGATACGCCGAACTTGTCCTCGAGCACTTTCACGAGCTCGGAAAGATCCAGCACGCTCATCTTCTCGATTTCCGCCACGAGTTTCTCAAACTTCTCCGGCACTACGACTTCCTTCTTTTCCTCTGTCATATGTTTGACGTTAGAATAAATTACTTGAATTAATCACATTATTGAAATCCCCTATCTTGTATCACGTATCTTACATCCTGTATCCTCCCCTTACGCTTTCTTCCCCTCAACAGCCTTCAGCACCTGCACCAACCCGCGGAGATTGCCTCCCAACACCCGGACAAAGCTCGCGATCGGAGCCTGAAGCGTCCGGACGAGTTGCGCGCGGAGCTCGTCCTGGCTCGGCAGCTTGGCAAGAGCCTTGACCTCATCCACCGAAAGCTCTTCGATACCGAGTGTGCCTCCCTCGATCGTCAACGGGACATCCTCATGGGTTTTAGCAAACGCTGCAAGCACTTTGGCGGCAGTGACTTCATCTTGGGAAAATGCGACGCCGATCTGCCCCTCGAGCTTTCTCACATTGACAGCGACGCCGGCTTCTTTGAGCGCAAGGTTCAAAAGGGTTTTCTTGAGCACCTGCCAACCGGAACCGTTTTTCGAGAGTTCCTTCCGGACGGTCGTGACATCCTTCACCGATACGCCCTTGAAGTTCGCGAAGACCAATGCCTTGGATCCCTTGATCTTTTTTGCCACTTCTGCGACGAGTGCCTGCTTCTGTCGTTTATTCTGCATACATGGATAGTTACGAAAAAATCTGCGGAGTAAACCGCAGACGTGAGAAAAATCTCTTTCAAAACAGCCTCTTGACGCCATCTTTCCGACTATCGTCGAGAGCTTGTTCCTCGTGAGGACTTACTGTGCCTCGCCATAGGCCGCTGTGGCCGCAGGCGGGTATGCCTCATGTCTACGGATATCTTATTGTATGCCCATGGTACTGGAAATTCCTTTTCTTGTCAACTCAGGCTTTCGGCTCTGCCTCGGTCGAGGTCAGCGTGGCTTCTGCCGCTGCGGCGGGATCGGTTTCGGCTTGGATAGCAGCTTCTTCGATCTTCGTCTCTTCAGCCGGTGCGGCTTCGATGGCGGCTTCTGCCGCGACAGGCAGCGGAATCTTTTTCGTGATTTTCTTGCCGGTTACCACTCCCTCACGAACCAGCAGATTGAATACCGTCGGCGATGGCTGCGCTCCCTGTCCGATCCAATGCAGGATACGGTCTTTTTTCAGAACGGATACTTTTTTATGCGGATCATAGCTGCCCAAAATCTCCACATGGCGCTTGCCTGGGGCTTTGGTATGTTCCTGCAACGTGATGCGAAAAGACGCATGATTTCTCTTGCCGGTACGGTTGAAACGGATTGCCAACATAGCGAGTATACGGATTCAGATAATACAAACCCAATGCTAACTCTTTTTCAAAATCCTGTCAACATGACGCGCACAAACGCTTACACCTTGAATCTCCCGCCTTCCTCTACCTGATCGAGACGGATGGAGAGAAGCTGCGAGATACCGTCGGCACCCATCGTCACGCCATAGAGCAGTCCGGCCTGTGTCATCGTCTCGCGATTGTGCGTGATGGCGATGAATTGGGTATGTAGGGAAAGCTCGCGAAGCATCGTGCCAAAACGCCGGGAATTGGCCTCATCGAGAGCGGCCTCCACCTCATCAAGCACCGAAAACGGGGGCGGATTGTGAGCAATGATTGCGAACAGGAGCGCCAGTGACGTCAGCGAGCGCTCACCGCCCGAGAGCATAGAAAGATTCGTGATCTTCTTCCCAGGCGGGCAAGCGAAAATCTCGATGCCTATCTCATCATCCGCCTCCTTTTCCTCCTCATCATTTTCCGCATCTTCACTCGGTGTTCCATCTCCTCCGCGTGCACGGTGACGGATGTTCACTATTTCCAGTTCCGCCTTGCCACCGCCGAAAATGATTTTGAAATACGCCTCGAACTTCTTGTTGATTTCCTTGAAAGCCTCATGGAACACCTTGTCGATCTTCTGCTCCATTTCCCGGATGACCGTATGCAGGGACTCCGTCGCTTGCTTCAGATCCGCCGATTCGTGCGTCAAGAACTCGAAACGCTTCTCCGTCTCCTGATATTCCTCCACCACGAGCGGATCGATGGTGCCGATATGCTCGACTTCCACCTTGAGCCGCGCGATTTCCCGTTCTAGTTTTTCGCGCTCCACGACGGTACCGTCATACCGGAGATCGTCCGTCCGCATCGCGAGTTCCCCCTGCACGAGCGCCACGAGATCCTCCTCGCGCACTTCGACGCGTGCCAGACGCACTTTCACCTCGTTTAGCTGATCCTTCAGTCGTGTCAGCAATTGTTCTTTTTCGCGCCATTCTTTTTCCTTGGCAAAGAACGTCTCGCGGCTGGTGCGCCCCGCTGCGCGGATCGCCGCAAGCGTCTGTTCCTGCGCCATGATATCTCTTTGCAAAGCTTCCGACTGCTTGCCACACTGTTCTTTTTCTTTCGTAAAAGCTACTAGGCGTGCATCGCTAGCAACCTTTTCCTCATCCGGCAGGGACATCACCTTTGATTCTTTTACGCTCCCCTCTCCGGCCTTCTCATCAAGTTCGTGCAGTTTCCGCTTGATCGCTTCGGCGAATTCGCGGATATCCTGAAGATCCTCCAGTTTCTCGACATGTCGTATACGATCGATAAGTGTCGTCTGATCCGTCCGGATTTCGTCTAGCGCCCTTCGGACATACGTGAGATCCACCGGTATCACGCGTATGATCTCCCGTTCCTTCTGTTTTTCCTTCTCGATCTCGATTTTCCCATCCAGGATGCTCCCATCCCGCAACATGACGTTGGTCTCGTCACGCAATGCACGGAGTATGCGGTCGATCTCCTCTTCTGTACTCCGATCTTCCATCGCGTCCGATGCCTCTGTCACTTCACGCTCGAGCGTATTCGTCTCCACTTCCAAATCAAAAACCTGTTTTTGCGCCTTATCGCGTTCGTTCGCGAGCATTTCACGCTCTCCTTGAAAAGTATCCCACAAGAAACCATACAACAGCATTTGTTTTTCCCGCAATCGGAGCGCGACCGTTTTTCCCTGCGAGGCCTTTTCCGCCTGACGGCGCAGGTTCTTCAGATGCGGCTCGATTTCCGCGGTCAGGCTGTCCACACGCACCAGATTCTCGCGAGTGCTCTCCAGTTTGCGGAGCGCGCGCTCCTTCTCTATCTGATACTGTTTCACACCGGCCGCGTCTTCGAAGATAGAACGTCTCTCTATCGGCGTCGCGGAGAGCACCGCGTCCGACATACCCTGCGTGATGACGCAGTAGCTATCCTTGCCGATACCCGCTTTCGCCAAGAGGTCCACGATATCCATCAGACGCACGCGGGCGCCATTGATGAGATATTCGCTCTCTCCGCTCCTGTAGATCTTCCGCGTGATAGACACTTCCGCGAATTCTATCGGGATGCGCTGGTCGGTATTGTCGAAATACAGCGTCACCGAGGCGGTACCGAGACGCGCCTTCTTGTCCGTGCCGGCGAAAATCACGTCTTCGGATTTCTTGCCGCGCAGGTTCTTCAGCGACTGCTCGCCGATCGCCCAGCGGATCGCATCGGCCACGTTCGACTTGCCGCTGCCGTTCGGTCCCACGATCGCCGTGATGCCACGATTCGCAACGCTTCGCGTTGCGACACGGGCAGGCGCGCCGCCATCAGCGTCAGGTGTACCCGCCACCACTTCGGTATCGGCTGGCAAAAAATGAAGTGCCGTCTTATTGGCAAAGGATTTGAATCCGTTGATTTCGAGTTTCTTGAGATACATGTTCCGTAAATTTCAAAATCAAAATGACAAATTTCAAATCAATATCAAAACACAAAATAACAAAGCCTCGCCCAAGTTATTTTTGACATTTGGCATTTAAACTTTGACATTATTTAGAGTATACCCCATTCCAAGCCAAAAGAAAAAGGCGCGACCGTGCCCCATGCATGCCTGCCCTACAGCCATAATCACTGCCAGCCCTTTTTGAGGAGCCCTTGTTTGGCCGCTTCGCGCTGAGCATCCTGTTTGGATGCGCCCTCGCCTTCGGCTACCAGTTCCTCGTCCAGGAATACGCCGGCGGTGAAACGCCTGTCATGATCCGGGCCCCATTCCTTCAACACGCGATAATTCGGCGTGATGCCGGACTTTTCCTGCGCCAGTTCCTGAAAACGGCTTTTCGGATCGGTATGGAGCCCCTGTGCCAGCACGTCATCGAGGTGTATCATGATATGACCCTCGATGAAATCCTTCGCCGCGTCATATCCCTGATCGAGATAAATCGCGCCGATGACGGATTCCATCGCATTGGCAACGAGATAGCCGCGCGCCCGGCCGGTATCTTTGGCCTCGCCGCGACTCATCAGGAGAAAATCCTGCAGCCCCAGATCATGTCCGATCTTCCCGAGCATGTCACCGTTGACGAGCGCCGCACGAAAACTGGTGAGTTCCCCTTCCGGATTCTCGAAATGATCGAAGAGATATCTGGTCACGACCAATTCGAGCACCGCATCTCCGAGGAATTCCAATCGTTCATTCTGCGGATACTTGTACCCTTTGTGCTCATTGAGATATGAACGATGCGTCAGAGCCTCGTGAAACAAGGCTGGATTCTTGATATCGATACCGAGCTTTTCCTTCACTTGTTCGAGGTGTATCGGCGTTTCCATGGTGTTTCCGTATGCTGAAGAGAAAAGCGTCTCTCTGACGCTTGCGTCGTGTCACTTTTTTGGAGCGGTCTTGCCTGTTTTCCTGGCTTTTTCTTTTTTCTCCTGCGCCTCGAGATTGCGCTTGTGATTTTCCGAGATGTCGTCTTTCATCGGTTCACCCATCTCGCGATAGATCGTGCCGAGCACGCCGTTTATGAAACGCGGGCTGCTATCGCTCCCGAATGTCTTGGCGAGTTCGATAGCCTCATTGATGGCGACTTTCGGCGGCACCTCGTCATAATTCCCGAACATCAGCTCATAGATCCCGAGGCGCAGTATGTTCCGATCTATCACCGTCACCTGTTCGAGCGGCCATTCCGGCGCGCATTTCTCGATAAGCCGATCAATCGTCTTGCGTTCGCGAAGCGTCCCCTCCATCAGGTGTCCGGAAAAAACCGCGTCCTCCAGCCCGGGCGCGAATTCGAGGATGTTGCGCTTCAGGATCTCGCGGAAGTTCTCATCGTGCTTGCCTTGAAAATCCCACTCAAAGAGGGATTGCATCGCTACTGACCTTTGAAGGTGCCGATTCGCCATGTTGGTTTTGAAAGCCTAAGAAACATATGCGTGCCCCTGGCTCGGAAGCGGAGGGGCAGATATCCGCATCTTAGGCGGTTTTTTTCTTTTTCTCGGATTTGAGTTTCGGGGTCGTGTTCACCATTTCCTTGCCTTTGTATGTTCCGCATTTCGGGCAGACGCGGTGCGGAAGCACGCGAGCCTGACATTTGGGACACTCCTGGGTCTTCACCAGGGTGACATCGTATTGCTTGCGCGCGCGATCGCGGCGATGGCGGGTATGCCGTTGCTTGGGTAATGCCATATCGGTAAAAAATTATTAACGTTCTTACTGTAACACCCCTTTTTACTTTTGACAAGGCTCACGAGCGTTTTTTCGGCTTCAAGACATTGGCGAAGCGCCTGTTCGCGTTTTCCGGAAGCGATAGGAGTACGGGCTTGAATGACATCCGATGGATGGGCGATGGCCCGAGGCGGCGCAGAGCTTCCATATGCGTTTTCGTGCCATAGCCTTTGTGCTTGGCAAAACCGTAGCCTGGATATTCTTTATCGTATGCCACAATCATCCGATCGCGCGTCACCTTGGCAACGATAGATGCGGCGGCGATCGATTTGACTATCCCGTCCCCGCCGATGACCGCTTCCTGTTTCAGTGAGATATTCGGTATTTCCTGATTTCCATCAACAAGCAGGAAAAAATCTTCATCTTGCAGTTTTTGCTGACTGCCTGCCTGTCCGGTAGGCAGGTTGACTGCTAACTGTTTCCTGAGCGAAGCGATGGCGCTTTTCATCGCGAGAAATGTCGCCTGGAGGATATTTACCCGGTCAATCGTCTCCGCGTTTATGATACCGATACCCACATCAAAATACTCAAGGATAAAATCAAATACCCGCTCTCGCTGCTTTTCCGAGAGCTTCTTCGAATCCCGAACCAGATTCCACATCTTTGTGTTTTCCTGATTCCTGATTCCGAATTCCTGATTCCTCAAAGAGACCGCCGCCGCCACTACCGGCCCCGCCAGAGGCCCCCGTCCCGCCTCATCTACGCCGATGACGCACCGATGCCCCAGAAGCCTTTTCTGCCGCTCTTTTTCAAATGTTGTTTGTTGCATGGTTTCATTATATACTACATACATAACTTTCCCTGCAAAACCCAGCGATTCGTCCGGGCTATGAGGGAATCCACGACAATGTCAAAGCTCAAATGCCAAATTTCAAATTCCGCTTCGTCATTTTCGGCGCGGTTTTTTTATTTGGAGTTTTGAGTATTGGGATGTGATTTGACATTTGATATTTTGATTTTGACATTCGGAACTATGTTCACCCACCTCCACGTCCACTCGCACTACTCCCTGCTCACCGCCCTGCCGAAGATCGAGGAGCTTCTGGCGCAGGCCAAGGAGTTCGGCATGACATCGATCGCGCTCACCGATACGTCCGCCCTCTACGGCGCCGTGGAATTCCAGAGCAAGGCCAAGGAGTTCGGCATCAAGGCGATCATCGGCGCGGAAATATACGTCTGCCATGATCTGCACAGCAAGAACAACACCGCCGAAGACCGTCGCCGCCATCAGCTCGTGCTCCTCGTCAAGAACGAGCAGGGGTACAAGAATCTGATGAAGATCATCTCGATCGCCCAGCTCGAAGGATTCTATTACAAGGCCCGCGCCGACAAGAATCTCCTGCGCCAGCATCATGAGGGGCTCATAGCGCTCTCCGGATCGCTCCAGGGCGAGGTGCCATCCGAAGTGATCTATGGCAACTACGAGCGCGCCAAGGCGGCCGCACTCGAATATCAGGATATCTTCGGCAAAGATAATTTCTATCTCGAGCTCGGGCCGAACTTCGAGTATGAGAACCAGATGGTCGCCAACCAGGGTCTCATCCAGATCAGCCGTGAAACCGGCATCCCGGTCGTCGCGGCAAACGATGCGCATTATATCAGACGGGAGCATGCCGAGATCCAGGATATCCTCCTGTGCATCCGCGACAACAAGAAGGTGACCGACAAGGAGCGTTTCAGCATGATGGCGCTCGATTTGTCGCTGCGCTCGCCGGAAGCGATGACGGGCATTTTCAAGGATATCCCCGAAGCGATCGAAAATACGGAAAAGATCGCCGCTGCGTGCGATTTCAAGATAAAGATGGGCGAGAATTACTTGCCGGAATTCCCATTGCCCGAAGGGAAAACTTCCGACAGCTATCTGCGCGAACTCTGCGAACTCGGATTGCGAAAACGCTTTCCCGGAAAGACTGCCACCGAGGAACAGCGCACGCGTCTCGAATATGAGCTTTCCGTCATCGAAAAAACCGGCTATGCCCATTACTTCCTCATCGTGCAGGATTTCGTCAACTGGGCGAAAGAAAACGGCGTGGTCGTCGGCCCAGGCCGCGGCTCGGCTGCGGGCAGCTTCGTCGCCTATCTCACCGGCATCACGAACCTCGATCCGATACGATACGACCTCCTCTTCGAACGGTTCCTCAATCCCGAGCGCATATCGATGCCAGATGTGGATATGGATTTCGCCGATGACCGCCGCGACGACGTGCTCGATTATGTGCGCGGAAAATACGGCAATGACCATGTCGCGCAGATCATCACGTTCGGAACGATGGCCGCCCGCGCCGCCGTCCGCGATGTCGGCCGCGCGCTCGGATTCCCCTACGACTTCTGCGACAAGACCTCCAAGATGATCCCGATGTTTACCTCGATCACCAAAGCGCTCGGCGAGGTTCCGGAATTCAAGCAATGGTACGCATCGAACGCTGACGCAAAAAGACTGATCGATGCCGCGATGAAAGTGGAGGGGCTCGTCCGCCATGCCTCGATGCACGCCTGCGGCGTCGTCATTACCAAAGACCCCGTGACCGAATACACGCCGCTCCAGCGCGTATCGGGGGCACGCGAGGGCGTCGTGACCCAATACTCCGCTTCGACCAAGTCGAACGCCGTCGAAAAAATCGGCCTGCTCAAAATGGACTTCCTGGGCTTGAAGAACCTCACCATCATCCAGAATACCCTGCGTATCGTCCGCAAGATCAAGGATGCCGATATCGACATCGAACAGATCCCGCTCGATGACGAGCTGACATTCAGGCTGCTTCAGGAGGCTCGTACGACCGGGGTATTCCAGCTGGAAAGTTCCGGCATGAAACGCTATCTGAAGCAGCTGAAACCGACCGTCTTCGAGGACATCATCGCCATGGTCGCGCTCTACCGTCCGGGACCGATGGAATACATCCCTGACTTCATCAGCGGAAAACACGGGACGAAAAAGATCAAATACCTCCATCCGATACTCGAACCGATCCTCCGGAACACGTACGGTGTCGCCGTGTACCAGGAACAGCTGATGCAGATAGCGCGCGATCTCGCCGGTTTCTCATTGGGCGAAGCGGACGTGCTACGCAAGGCGGTCGGCAAAAAAATCAAGGAGCTCGTCAAGGAACAGCGGAAGAAATTCATCGAGGGCTGCGTACGCACCGGCGTCGGAAAATCGATCGGCGAAAAGGTCTTCGCTTTCATCGAGCCGTTCGCCGGCTACGGCTTCAACCGCTCTCATGCCGCCTGCTACGCGCTGATCGGCTACCAGACCGCCTATCTCAAGGCGCATTATCCGGCGGAATTCATGGCCGCACTCCTCACCTCCGATCAGGACAATATCGATCGCATCGCCATCGAGGTCAATGAGGCGCGCGAGATGGGCATCGAGGTCATCCCTCCGCATATCAATGAGAGTTTCGGCGAATTCGCGGTCATCATCGGCGAAGACGGGAAAGAACGGATACGGTTCGGGTTGAACGCCATCAAGAATGTCGGTCACATCGTCGCGCAGGAAATCGTCGATGAACGCAAGCGTGGCGGAATATATGCCGCACTCGGACAATTCATCGAACGCGTGAAAACCAAGGATCTCAACAAGAAGTCCGTAGAAGCCCTGATCAAGGTCGGCGCGCTCGAAGGATTCGGCGAACGGAACCAACTCCTGGAAAATATCGACGTGATCCTGCGACACGGCAAAAACCTCAAGGCCATCGCCGATACGCATCAGGACAGTCTCTTCGGCGATATGGCGCTGCCCACGAGCGAGATCCAGCTGTCCCCCTCGATTCCCGTCACCAAAAAGATGCGGCTCGGCTGGGAAAAAGAGCTGTTGGGTCTGTACGTGAGCGATCATCCGGTCAGGGAATATCAGGACTATTTCAACAAGACGACGACACCGATCAGCGGACTGGACAAAAAACCGGACAATGCGAATGTGCGCATCGGCGGCGTCATCACCGATGTCCGGAAAATCCTCACCAAGAATCAGAGCACGATGTATTTCGTCGGACTCGAGGACCTAACGGGGCGGGTCGAGCTCCTCGTGTTCGGCAGAACGGCGGAACACACCGGCGAATCATGGATCGAAGACGAGGTGGTGATCGTCGATGCGCGCGTCTCGCACAAGGACGGCATGCTCAAATGCGTCGCGGAAGGCCTGGAACGCGTTTCCCAGAACACGCTCCACCAATTCGCCCGCGCCGAAGCAACTCGCCTGCAAAACAACGCTCTGCGCGCCGCAAACAACTCTGAACCACCACCAAGAAATGATCATGGTCTCGTTATCGCGGTAAAGAACGACGCCCCGGCACACACTATCGAACACCTCTCACAGCTTTTGAAAACCATTCCGGTCGGATCGAAAAAAGTCGCCGTGAAAATACAGGGCTCCATCATAGAAACCACGTTCTCCATCGCCCCGACACCGGAACATCTCACGCAGATCCAAGATATCGACGGCGTGGAATCTATCGCATAAATCATGAAACCGCTGACCAAAAAAACCATCGTTATCGTCGGACCGACGGCTTCGGGCAAGTCGGATTTGGCCATTCTTTTGGCGCGCCGCTACGATGGCGAAATTATCTCGGCTGACAGCCGTCAGGTATATCGTGGTATGGATATCGGCTCGGGCAAAGTGACGAAACGAGAACAACGACTCGCGAAACACTGGCTCCTCGATGTCGCCAGTCCGAAACGAAGCTACAACGTCACGCACTTCGTCCGTGATGCGAAAAAGGCACTCGCGGATATCAGGAAGCGCGGAAAAGTTCCCATCATCTGCGGCGGCACGGGCTTCTGGGCACAGACGCTGATCGAGGGCACGACATTCCCTGCCGTAAAACCTGATGCTGTCCTGCGTAAAAAACTGGATAAGAAAAACACCGCAGAGCTCTTCAGGATGCTCGTCAAAAAAGATCCGGCGCGCGCCAAAACGATTGATCGGCATAATAAGATCCGTCTCATCCGCGCGCTCGAAATTTGCGCGAAGCTCGGGCAAGTCCCCTCCCTTCCTACTCACTACAAACTACCAGCTGACAACTATACTATTATAGCCTTGAATCCGAACAAAGAAACTCTCAAGCAAAATATTGAAATTCGTCTTAAAACAAGATTGGGGCAAGGTATGGTCGAAGAAACAAAGCACTTGCACGCGGACGGCGTAAGCTGGAAAAGATTGGAAAGTTTCGGATTGGAATACGGGAATATCGCGCTGTTCCTGCAGAAAAAAATCACCTATGAAACGATGTGCGCGAATATTATCCAAGAAAGCCTCCACTACGTCACACGCCAGCTGACCTGGCTCCGCCGTTTCGAAAAGATGGGCGCAAAAATTCACTGGATCACCGATCCGAAACAAGCACTTAAAATCATCAAACAAGAAGCGCCATCATGCATTGCCCCGCATTCAAGCTCCGGAACTCGAAGTTGACGGGGATATTTTGCGGATGAAAAACAAGCTAATAAACACGAGCACGCCCATGCTCAAAATAGCGTAAGAATAACTCTGCGCTCCCCGTGAAGCGGTTGCGGTCAGGACAACGCTCCAGACTATCGGTCCTGCAAACGTGGCGAAACGCTCCATCAGGATGAAAAAACTGAAGGAGCTCGCCGCCAGCTCCTTTTCTGAAAATTCGGAGACCAGCGCCCGACTCACTCCCCACGTCGGACCAAAGAATATCCCGGCAACCAGACAAATGATCACCACCAGGCCAAAAGAAGGAGCGAAGGCAAGCGCAGGAAGGAGCACGATCCATGATATCAAGAGCCAAAACAATGTGCGCACCCCTCCTTTTTTGTCCGCTATGCTTCCACCGAGTATCGCCCCAATAACTGACAGACTCAAAATGCCAACCGTAAGATATGTTTTCACCGAGTCAGAAGCGTTGTGTACCTTTTCCAAAAATATGGGGAAGTTGTTCGAGAACGTGAGAAGGGCATCACTGAAAAGAAAGTATGCTAGGAGCAAGAAGGTGAGATTTTTGTTTGCAAAGATGAGCTTGAACGTCTTTCGGACGCCTGAAAGTTCATCCCGGATGCTTTCTCGATCGATACGAGATTGTGGTGATCCGTCTTTGAACCAGAACAAGAGAGGTGCTGCCAAAACACCAAACAGGATTGCCGCAGGCAGGAGCGTCTGTGCCCTGCCAGTAGCTCCAAAAAGATATATCGCCCCCGTCGCAAGCGGAAGCGTTACCAATAGTCCGATAACTTGTCCGGCATAATTCGCTCCCATACCCAAACCCGAAACAAAATTCCTATTCCCCATACTAGAGATATCGTTGAGCATCGGAGTATAATAAATGAAGCTCAAGAGATAAAAGTAAAGTCCGCAGGCGTATATAAACGCCGCTAACAATACATGAGCCGGGGTAAAAAGCGTCACAATGGCCGTACCTGAAAAAAGAAGAAAGGTGATAACAGTAGTGATACGCACCCCCGATAATTTTTTCTGACTGTAGTCGAGCCGACGTCCCAAAATCGGTGCTGTAATCACAAATAGGATCGAAGAACCGGCCAGAATCGCATTGAACCACCAATCCGGCTTATTATTGTCAACCACCAGCCACTGGGAAAAATAGAACAAGAACACGATCATCACGATCGAATTGGCGAAGTCATACAGCGTCCAAAAAAATATGTTTTTCCTCATAGTATGATGGATATTAAAAAGAATCTTGTGTCCGCTATCGCAATTGCTGTTTGAGAATATCAGCGACGACTTGCGGGTTCGCTTTCCCTTTCGTAACCGACATAACTTGCCCCATCAGGAACTTCAAAGCATTCTCTTTTCCGGATTTATAATCTGCCACAGATTTCACATTGGCGGCGAGCACGGATATGACGACACTTTCAAGCTCTGAAGTGTCGCTTATCTGAGCCAAATTCAGACGTTCGATGATGTGCGACGGATCATTGTCGCCACCCTGGTACATCTCCGCAAGTACGGTCTGCGCGGCACTCGAGTTGATTTTTCCATCCGCGACAATCCCAATAAGTTCGGCGTAGTTTTCGGGCGTGATCTCGACATCGCCGATACGCTGTTCGTTTTCCATGAGATGCTTGCGCAGTTCGGTCAGCATATAGTTCGCCGCGAGCTTCACTGCCCGCTCAAACGGAACACGTATTTCTTGAGCTTTGACTTTTTCTGCAAGCTCGCTGGCTACTGCTTCGAAATATGCCGAAAGCTCGCGATCTTCCGTAAGAATGACCGCGTCCGCTTCCGGCAAAACGTATTCTGACAGAAAACGTTTCAATTTCGCATCCGGCAATTCCGGAAGAGTTGCACGCAATTTCTCAACGTATTCCGCGGTGAATGTGAATGGCGGGATATCCGGTTCCGGGAAATAACGGTAGTCATGCGCCGATTCCTTCTTGCGCTGGGAGACAGTCGCTTGCTTCACTTCATCCCATCCTCTGGTTTCCTGAACGATCTTCTCTCCCGCATCGAGCGCTTCCGTCTGACGAATGATCTCATATTCGATAGCCCGTTCGACGGATCGGAAAGAATTGATATTTTTGACCTCCACTTTCGTTCCAGACAGACGATCAGCACCTTCCGGATAGAGCGAGATATTCACTTCGCAGCGCATCTGACCCTTTTCCATATCCGCATCCGATGCGTCGAGGTAGCGGAGTATCTGGCGCAGTTTTTGGCAGAACAGGCTCGCATCTTTCCCGGTTTCGAAATCCGGTTCAGTCACGAGTTCCATCAGCGGCACGCCCGCGCGATTGAAATCGACGAGCGTATAGTCCGCGCCATGCGGATGCATCGATTTCCCTGTATCTTCCTCGAGATGAATGCGCGTAATCCGGAAAGTTTTATCCCCTATCATCATCTCCCCGTGTTCGCAGAACGGCTCATCATACTGGGAAATCTGATAGCCTTTCGGGATATCGGGATAAAAGTAATTCTTGCGATCGAATTTGGAAGAGAGACGGGGTGTGCAGCCGAGCGCCAACCCGACGCGTTGCACCACCTCGATCGCCTGGCGATTCGGCACCGGCAGCGTCCCCGGCTGCGCCGTACAGACCGGACAGATATGCACGTTCGGTTCCTTTTCGAGTCCCAAGCCGTTCTTGCACGCGCAAAACATCTTGGACTGCGTTTTCAGCTCCGCGTGCACCTCCATTCCGATAGTGACATTGTATTTCATAAAAGGCCTCTTTCATCTGTTGTCCCCATCACCTTGCAGTACGCCCCTGTCCATTCTATCATAAAGCTTCTTGATGTTGCCTTCCGCGATATCGTCCAGAGAAAGGCCGATTTCGGTAGCCAGCTGGGAGACATACCAGAGCACATCGCCGAGCTCTTTCTTGATAGCATCCCGTGTCTCGTCATTTATCTGCCCGCCCTGATCGCGGATGACTTTCTTGATTTTTTCCGCCACTTCGCCTGCTTCTCCCGCCAATCCCAGCGTCGGATAGATATAATTGCTTCCTGCATCGGGATACTTCGCCGTGACGCGAGATTTTTTCTGATATTCCTCAAAATTCATAAGATATTTTTTACGATATTGATGATATCTGCCGACACTTTCTCGACGCTCTGATTGGCTACGACTTGTTTCCAACCATAGCGCTCTCCCAACAGCAGATGAAAGTTTTTGCAGATCCGTATCCTCTCATCAGCCGTCTCATTGCGATGTCCGGCCTCGATCGCCGTATCAAAACGTTCACCATGCATCAGGATATTCAAAGCCGGTTGCAATAGATTTCTGTTGATCTGTTCGAGATATTCGAGATCCGCGCCCCACGTCAGCCCCCAGGCGATGCCCGTGCCGGTGTAGTCTTCCGCGACGATCCATTCCCCCACTGCCAGTCTTTTCTTCAGCTCTTCCTCGTAGCGTTTGCGGTTATCGGCATATTTCCCTTGCAACGCTTCCGTCGAAAGTTCATTGTTTGTGCGGAAACCCGGATCGCGCAGATATTTGTAGATGAACGGCCCCTCCGGCCCGAGATCATATATAGGATATTTCAGACGGCTCGCTTGCTTTCCGACTGATTGCAAAAACTCCACCAAAAGCCCGACTTGCGTCGTTTTCCCGATACCATTGATGCCGTACAACGTGATCATTTTCCCGGCAGTGTTCATAGGTTTCTCGTTTTCATACCATCTCAACATCCCCTCTACGCTTTCGACTGTTTCCGCAATTCCTCCACCATGGTATCCACTTGCGCCTGCAATGCTTCTGGTGTACCGTCATTGTGGATCACGAAATCCGCCCGTTCTTTCAGAGCCTGAATCTGCAATTCCGTCTCCAGTTTGGCATCCTTCTCGAACTGGGCAGGTGTCTTCGTGGCATCGTCGGTATTCTGTCGTCGCCGTATCAGCCGCTCATACCGAATTTCCGGAGCAGCCTCCACGTAGGCGCAATAGAAATTCGGATCCGCTTCCATATGGATGATGTCCGGCAAACGGCGCACGCCGTCCACGACCACGAGGTCCTCCGGATTGTTTTCCGCGTCGGCAAGCATCACTTTTGAGAGCACGTCCTCTCCGAACGCCTTGCGGAGATGGAGCGAGAGCGTCGCCATATTTTCCCGATTCTGCTCCAGATGCAGCCGGTCGAGCATATCCCGGAGCGGCTGCGAAAACCGGAGCGAGAGTGCCCCGTGTTTTTCCGCCATATATTTGCCTACCGTGTCCTTGCCGGAAGCGATCTCTCCCGAGATACCCAGGATTATTTTCTTGCTCATGGCTTTTCCAACGTTACGAATGAAAACCGGTGCGTGCCGTTATCGACTTTTTCTTCACTCAATACTTTCGTGAACTCGCCATATTCCGGAAAAAAAGTATCTGCCTCGTATTCTCCCTCCACCAGCGTCAGATACAGCCGATCGGCAAACGGGGTGAATTGCCTGTAGATGCTCGCCCCTCCGATGATAAAGATCTCTTCTGTTTCAGATTCCCTCGCCTTCTGCAGCGCCTCTTCGACAGAATGCACGACGGTACAGCCATCGATACTCAATCCTTGGTCTATGGAAAGAACGATATTCATGCGATTCGGCAGCGGCTTGCCGATCGATCGGAACGTATTTTCCCCCATGACAACCACATGCCCGCTTGTCAACTCCTTAAAGTGTTTGAAGTCTTCCGGGATGTGCCACAAGAGCGCGTTATTCTTGCCGATGGCGCGGTCTTTCTTGGCGATGGCGGCAATGATGCTGAGACGCGATTTTGGCATATTCATACTCCCTATTCTACCTCTTTTTCGTCTTTCTTTCAAAGAAAAATCCCGCTTCACGAGAAGCGGGGAGCAAAAGACATGCTTGTCATACGGCGACCGGCGCCTTGATCGCGCCATGAGACTGATAGCCCTCGAGCGTGAAGTCTTCGATCTTGAAGTCGAACAGGTTCTTCACGGCCGGATTCAGCAACATCCTCGCAAGCGGCAGGGGCGCTCGTGACAGCTGCAGAGCGACTTGCTCGAAGTGATTGCTGTAGATATGCACGTCACCGCCGGTCCAGACGAACTCTCCGGGTTCCAGATCGCACACCTGCGCCATCATCATCGTGAGCAATGCGTACGATGCGATATTGAACGGCACGCCGAGCAGCGTATCGCAGCTCCGCTGATACAGCTGGCACGACAGCCTGCCATCCGCGACATAGAACTGGAACAGGCAGTGGCATGGCGGCAGTCCGGCTTTGGCCATCTCCTCAATATCCGCCACATTCCAAGCCGATACGATCATCCGCCGCGAATCAGGAGACTTCTTCAGCTGCTCGATGACATTGGTAATCTGATCGACGTGTCGTCCGTCAGGCGTCGGCCAGCTACGCCATTGATAGCCGTAGATGGGGCCAAGCTCGCCGTATTCCTTGGAAAAAACATCGTCAGTTTTTACCTTCTCTATGAATGCCGCGACGCCGGTATTCCATTCCTCGGATCCGGGTTTCGGAACGACTTTGCCTTCACGGATAAGATACGCCTTGTACGGCCACTCGTCCCAGATATGCACGTTCCTGTCGGCGAGGTATTTCAGATTCGAATCCCCCGCGAGAAACCACAAGAGCTCCTCGATAATCAGACGCAGAGACTTGTCCATCTTCTTGGTCGTGAGAAGCGGAAAACCTGCCGCGAGATCGAAGCGCATCTGATACCCGAAAACGCTTTTCGTCCCGGTTCCGGTCCGATCCGTCTTCACAGCACCGTTTGCCATGATATGGTTCAAAAGGTCAAGGTACTGTTGCATAGCGTGTTGCCTCCGTTAAGTGTCAAACAATGACCGAAAGAGCTACTGGCAGCAAGCCTATCACAAGCAAAAAACTTCCGCAAACACTTAGAAGTTCAGGTGCATCTTGGAGGCTTCGGGCTTGGTATCGCCGAAATATTTGCTGTTGAGTCCTGCGGATCCGTACGGCTTGTCACATGGCGAGGAAAGATACTCGAACGCCATCTGGCCGATCGGCATCTTATAATACAGCTTGATCGGCAGCCGACCGGCGTTGAAAAGTTCCAGCGTCATCTTGAGCGAATTGCCCGGATCGAGATATCCTGCCGTCGTATGAATAATGAGCCCGAGTCGGCCGAGCGAGCTTTTGCCTTCGAGACGGCCTACAAGCCTGTCCGAAACGCCCGTCTCTTCGAAGATGAGCCCCAATGCAAACTCTCCCGGATGCAGTACGAAGGGCTCATCGCCCTTGATCTCTACCGATTTCATCAGGTTTTTGGCTGGAAATTTCGGATCGATGACGAAATTCTTCGTCGTATCAAATATCAGAAAATGACGGTCGAGATGCAGATCGATACTCGCCGGCTGCAGGTGCTCGCGTTTGAACGGCTTGAGTATTATTTCTCCGGCCTTGATTTCCTTGATGATGTCGCGATCCGAAAGAATCATACGCGTATATTACATTTTAACAAAGCAGACCCGAGAGGGCCTGCCGTTCACAATCAGATTTTCATCGTGAGACTCGGACCCATCGTCGAGCAGACGGTGACGGACTTGATGAGTTTTCCTTTCATATTGTCCGGTTTCGCCTTGTTGATCGCTTCGCGCAGCGCCTGATAATTCTCCGCCAGCGCCTCGACTGTGAATGACAGCTTGCCGATGACCTGGTGCAGGTTGCCCGTATCATCATTCTTGAAACTGATCTTCTTGCCTTTCTTGAGCATTTCGACGGCCTCCTTGATCTTCGGCGTGACGGTTTCCGTTTTCGGGCTCGGCATCATGCCTTTCGGTCCGAGGATTTTCGCGACTGGCGCCAATTTCGGCATCATTTCCGGCGTCGCGAGCAGGATATCGAACGCTGTCCCTGGAACCACTTTGCCGTTCTTGATATCGGCGATCAGCTCTTCTCCTCCCACGAGATCCGCTCCAGCATCCTTGGCCTCTTTTTCCTTGGTGCTGGTAACCACCGCTATCTTCTGCGAACGGCCGGTGCCCTGCGGCAGTATCACGGTCGCGCGCACCCCTTCATCGGACTTCTTCATATTGATGCCCAGACGCACATGCACTTCGACGGCCTCGTCGAATTTCGCCAGCTTGTTCTCCTTCAGAAATGCGAATGCCTCTTCCGGGGTATACTCTGTGCCCTCCTCCAACTTCGCTGCTACGTTGCGATAATTCTTTCCTCGCGACATATGTTTGATACGTGGTACGAACGTCCGTACTGAAACAGACTCCCACACACTTAAAAATGAATTATGAATAATGAATCAGGAATTATGTTAGGAAATCTTTTTTGTTTTTTTTCGTAATTCTTAATTCGTGATTCCCTATTCTTGCACCCGGATCCCCATCGAGTGCGCTGAACCTTCGATGATCTTCATCGCGGCCTCCACATCATTGGCATTCAGGTCCGGCATCTTCTTCTCTGCGATCTCGCGTATCTGCGCCTTCGTCACGGTACCCGCCTTGTCCTTGAGCGGATTCGCCGCACCGCTCTCTATTTTCGCGGCTTTCTTCAGAAGATCGGAGGCAGGAGACGTCTTGAGTACGAATGCGAAAGTACGGTCCTCATACACGGTGATTTCCGCCGGGACGACATCGCCCATGCGATCCTTCGTCGCCTCGTTGAATTTCATGCAGAAATCCTGGATATTCAAACCATGCTGGCCGAGCGCCGGGCCGACCGGAGGAGCCGGGTTCGCTTTGCCCGCGGGAATCTGAAGCTTGATGACCGTCTTGATTGTCTTCGCCATATTTCTTATACTTACAAAAATTTACGCTTTCCGTACCTGGAGGAAATCAAGCTCTACCGGCGTCTCGCGTCCGAAAATCGATACGAATACCTTGACCTTGCCTTTTTCTTCGTCGACTTCCTGTATCTTGCCGTCGAAATCCTTGAACGGGCCGTCGGTAATCTTGACGGCATCTCCCACGCGTACGTCGATCTTGTATTTCGGCTCAGCGACACCCATGCGCTTCTTCAGGGTTTCGATTTCCTTCGTATCGATCGGGGTCGGCGTCGTGCCCAGGCCGATGAAACCGGTGACGTTCGGCGTATTGCGCACCACATACCACGAAGCATCCGTCACCACCATATCTACCAGCACATACCCCGGATAGATGCGTTCCTCGACGACCACGCGCTTGCCGCCCTTGATCTTGATCTTCTTTTCCTTCGGCACGAGAACATCGAAAATGAGCTCCTGCATATCCATGGATTCGATCCGCTGCTTCAGGTTGCGGGAAACGTTGTCTTCATACCCGGAATAGGTGTGGAGCACGTACCAAGCGCGTCCGTGATGCTGTGTCTGCTTTGCCATAATCTAATATAATGTTGTCGGAGTAACAGTCAGAACGCTCCTGTGAGTTATCGTATGAGAAACCGCTCAACCAGAGAACTGAACAAGAAGTCCAGGCTTCCGAGAAACAGCGAGACCGCGAGGCTGATCGCGATGACCAACAGCGTATAGCGGATGAGCTGCTTGCGTGTCGGCCAATTGACACGGGAGAGCTCGACTTTGGCCTCAGCGAGAAACGTGAATGCTTTGTTCATAAGCTGCCGGACTTTTCCTCTTAAAAAAAGCCCCGAGGGCTTTGTATGGGAAAGATACCAGAAAAAAATACTCTTGTCAATCGGCCATCAGAAACCATCCTGCCTCTCAAAAAAGCTCCACTTCAGTGAAGAATGCATGGTAGGCATCGAGGCACTTTTCGGCTTCTTCGCGGGAAATGGCGAAGTCGGCCTCATGGACGATGCGATTGCGGATGAGATGGGCTTCAACGAGCCGCTGTTTCGTCTCGAGCTGACCGTCATGGATATTCCCCAGTTTGTCTCCCATCGTGGTGCCCTTGTACCCGATTCCAGTGAGAATCTCATCCGCGAAGGCGTCTGCTTCCAGCACTGCTACCTTGTACTGCGACGGATTGGCATCCTTGAGGCGCGTCCTGATTTTTTCCCAGCGACTGATCACCGTGGAGCGCGCAAGGAGCGGCCGTTCGCTACCGAAGAGCGCTTTCTTGAGGTCTGCGGAAACACCCCTCAATACGAGCAGGATAATGATATCGACGAGCACGACGACGACATACACGAAGAGAAAAAATTTCAGCGCCGCGATAAAGAATGAATCCGCGAAGAATCGGGAGGCGCTCTGCGAGATGCCATACAGCACACTGAAGATATCGATGTTCATATTTTTTAGGAAGTCTGTGTATTATCATGAGGGACAAGCACGCGTTCGATGGCGTCTGCTGCACGGAGCAGCGTCTCCTCATCGAACCATCGGCCCATCAGTTGTCCGCCGAGCGGCAATGCCTTGCCATCCGTCCCGACCGTACCCATAGGGAACGAAAGCGCCGGAACACCGGCAAGATTGGCAGTCACCGTATAGATATCCGAGAGATACATCTTGAGCGGATCATCGCTTTTTTCTCCGAACCGGAACGCGGGTTCCGGAGTCGTCGGAGAAAAAATAAGGTCTGCCTGTTTGAACGCCTCTTCGAAATCACGCCTGATGAGCGTCCGCACCTTCTGCGCCTTCTTGTAATAGGCGTCATAATACCCCGCCGAGAGCGCATACGTGCCCAGCATGATGCGCCGCTTCACTTCCGCTCCGAAACCGTGCCGGCGCGTATCCAGATATGTTTCCAGGAGCCCGCCTGTTTCACGCATCGAATCTTTCTTATCATTGATGGAGAGACCGTACTTGATGCCGTCAAAACGAGCGAGATTGGAACTGACCTCGCAGGGCATGATGATATAGTATGCCGGCAAGGCATATCGACTGTGCGGCAGAGAAATCTCCTGGATAATCGCTCCCAGTGCCTTGAATTGTTCCAGCGTCTTGTCAGTAACGGCACGCACACGCGGATCCAGAGTGTCAGAAAAATATTCTTTGGGCATACCGATCGTCAATCCTTCGATATCGCCGGTCAGATAATCTTCAAAGAGCTTGCCATTGCCGCCGTGTGCCGTCGTCGCATCCTTCGGATCGGAACCGGCTATGCGGGAAAAAACGATGGCGACATCCTCTACCGTCTTTCCGAACGGACCGATCTGATCCAGGCTCGATGCCATCGCTATCAGACCCGATCGTGATACGCGGCCATACGTCGGCTTCAGCCCCACGACGCCGCAAAACGATGCCGGCTGACGGATAGAGCCCCCCGTATCGGAACCGAGCGACCACACCGCCTCTCCAGCGGCCACGGCCGCCGCCGACCCCCCGGAAGATCCTCCCGGGACACGGCTGCTATCGACAGGGTTTTTCGTCTTTTGATAGGCACTGGACTCAGTGGAAGACCCCATGGCAAATTCATCCATATTGGTCTTTCCGAGCATGACCGCTCCGTTGGTCTTCAGTCGTTCGATGACGGTCGCATCATACGGCGCGATATAGTTGTCGAGCATCTTCGAACCGGCCGTCGCCCGTACACCCTGTACGCAGATGTTGTCTTTGACAGCTCCCGGAATGCCCGCGAGCAGATCGATATCCTCGCCGCGCTTCAGCTGCTCGTCGACAAAAGCGGCTTCTTTGAGAGCGCTCTCGCCGAGTACCGTCAGATATGCGCCTATCTCGCCATCCTTCTCTTCGATAGCTGCGAGATGCTGCTCCGCAAGCGCCGTAGCCGTCACCTCGCCTGAGACCAGTTTGTCATGCAATTCGCGGATCATACATTCACTAAAATACCGATTTTACCTTCAAAAATCCGTCCTTGGCATCCGGAAAGTTCTCCCTGATCATCTCCTGCCCGGAAACGACGAAATCCTCCGCGCGATCCGTACGCGCCACATCAGTCATGCCGGTAATATGTCCGATCGGCAGAATGCCCTCCGTAACAGCCGTCTCGAGCTCACGGAAAAAATCAAGTACGGCAGACAAATCCTTCTGAGATTTTTCTATTTCGTCTTCTGTGATCCCGATACGGGCCAGAAGGGCTATATGTTTTACTTCTTCCGTTGTCAACATAATAAATAAATGTCAAAATCCCAATGTCAAATATCAAATCAAATCCAAAATACAAATGCTTTAATTTTGACATCGGAGCCTTGAGCTTGATTTGGCATTTGTAATTTGAGCTTTGACATTTTATCTCAGCATTTTTGTGAACTCTTTTTCATCGATTACTTTCACACCCAGCTCTCGGGCTTTCGATAACTTACTTCCCGGATCCGTTCCGGCCACGACATAGTCGGTTCTGCTGCTCACCGACGAAGACACGGCGCCTCCTTTTCCCTTAATCATAGCCTTGGCATCATCTCTTGTAAAGGAAACCAGTTCCCCGGTCAGCACGAACGTCATCCCCCGCAGCGGCTGCTCGGACAGCGCTTGTTTCTCCGGCAGCAGTATCTCCACACCCTCCGCCGCGAGCGCTTCGAGCAGTGCCCGATGTTTTGCATCACCGAACCACTCCGCGAGACTTCCCGCGCTTTTTTCTCCGATGCCGTTGATCGCGAGCCAATCCTCGGAAGAGAGCTCCGCAAATGTCTCCGAAAGGTCACGCGGGTCTTTTATTTTTTTCTTCCCGCTGACGAGCCCCGCGTCATGCGCTATCAGTTCCGCCGTCTCTTCCCCGACATATCGGATACCCAGGGCGAACAGGAATTTCTGCAGCGGCACGCGCTTCGCATCGGCGATCGCTTTCACCAACTTATCAGCTGATTTTTCCGCAAACCGTTCAAGAGGAGCCAGGTCGCCTGGCGTCAATGCGAAAATATCGGCGATGTCTTTCACGAGTCCCTGATCGATCAGCGCTTCGACGATCTTTTCCCCCATACCGACGATGTTGAGGCCTTTTTTCGATACGGCATGAATAATCTTCTCCCGTTCCACCGCGAAACATTTCGGATTCACGCAATACAAGGCAGCGCTCACCTCATCACCCTTCATCCGTACATGCCGTACGGAATCGCCGCAGATCGGACATTGTTTCGGCTCCCCCATCTTCCGTTCCTTGCCGCTTCGCAGATTTTTCATCACGGAGACAATCTCCGGAATGATGTCCCCGGCTTTCCGGATGACCACCGTATCGCCGACACGCACATCGAGCCGCTTGATCTCATCGAAATTGTGAAGCGTCGCCCGGCTGACGACCGACCCGGCGACACGCACGGGCCGGAGATGTGCGACCGGTGTCAGCGCACCGGTCCGGCCGATCTGCACCTGCACATCTTCCACGATCGTCGTCGCCTGCTCCGCCGGGAACTTGTACGCGACACCGAAACGCGGTGATTTCCCGGTGAACCCGAGCGCATCCTGGAATGTTTTCCGATTCACCTTGATCACGATGCCGTCGAGCATATAGGGAAGCGTATGTCGTTTCTTGTTCCATTCCTGATAATACGACTCGATATCATCGACCGTCTTGCACAGGCGATATTCCGGATTCACCTGAAATCCTGATTTTTTCAAAAGTTCCAACTCCTCAATCTGTGTTCCAGGGATTCCTGATCCTATCTGATCAACATCATAGATGAACGAATCCAGTTTCCGCTTGGCGGTCACCTTGGAATCGAGCTGGCGAATGGAACCAGCTGCTGCGTTGCGCGGATTGGCGAAAAGCGGTTCACCAGCCGCTTCGCGCTCGGCATTAATACGCGCGAGCTCCTCACCGGAAAGCCAGGCTTCTCCCACGACAATCGTATCAACTGGATCATTCAACCGGAGCGGGATGCTGCGGATCGTCCGCAGATTGTCCGTCACTTCCTCTCCCACCTCTCCGTCGCCGCGCGTCGCCCCTTGTTTCAAAACACCCTTCTCATAGGAGAGAATGATCTTCAACCCGTCGATTTTCAATTCGCAGACATATTCGACGGCCTCGCGTATGCCTTCTTTTTCCAACATCCGCTTGATACGTTCATCCCAGGCTTTGAGCTCGGAAACATCGAACACGTCATCGAACGACCACTGGCGGATCGCGTGTTTCACCTTGCGAAAGCTCTGAAGCGGCTCGCCGCCGACACGGAGCGTCGGACTGGTCTCGCTCTGCAACTCCGGGAATTCCCGTTCGAGAGCCTCAAGCTCCCGCAGAAGCGAATCATACGCTTCATCGGAGATCGTCGGCTGATCGAACACATGATAGGCACGGCGGTGCGTCTCGATTTCCCGAGATAGCCTATCGATGCGTTTTTTCGCCTCTCTGCGTGTCGGTTTCTTTGCCATATATTCCGTCATCATACGAATACATTATATCACCCTTCCCGTCTCTTAAAAAGGCTTCAAGAAAAGCAAAAAAGGCTCCTCCGGAATGAGCCTTCCTGAAAAAACATTCGCCCAAAACCGTCA
The DNA here is from genome assembly GCA_049294475.1 of Candidatus Moraniibacteriota bacterium. GTDB lineage: Bacteria > Patescibacteriota > Minisyncoccia > Moranbacterales > UBA1568 > UBA1568. The sequence goes on from JBAQCV010000043.1 coordinate 25,169, forward strand.
GGGATTGAGATTGAGCAGGCCGACATACCCGTAATCCCGCAGGGATGCGGAAGTCTGGATACGGGCCTGATGCGCGCTCCCTTCTCCGATTTCCAATGAAATGGTGACTTTCCCGACCGTTCCACCTGTCGGAGGCGTCCCCGATGCAGGTTCGGAAAGCGTCACGAAGAATCTCCCGCTGAGAATTCCGCTCGCGATTGTCGTGAAGGATGACAGATTCGAAGAGTCGCATGCGCTGGCATCCGATGGGGCGCCACTGCTCGCTACCTGCAGATTGCCGCCGGAAACCCGGTACTGAAAACAGGTTGATTGGGAATAATCATAGAATTTGACGGTGGATTGGCTTCCCGAGGAGCTCACGACGGTACTCGTACGCAATTCCTTGGCGATAGTATTGATGGCGAATTGGGCGGTCTCCAGGTCACGCTGAGCGGCTTTCGCATCGCGGTACCCGGAAAAAGCCGCGCTGAAGATCTGCGATACCGCTACTATCAGGATGACAAAAAGAAACATCGCGATCATCATCTCGATCAGGGTGAAACCGCTCCCATGCTTTCTATGAATAGTATCTGGTAACAACATAATTTATTTCCAACTCGTCAGCTTGATTTCCGTGAAAACGCATTTTGTGGCGACGGTGCACTGTGCGGCGCTGCCATTGCTCGGTAGCGTGAACAGCCCTCCCCAATACACGAAGCTGCGCACGAGAGCATTTTCCTTGTCTGGCGTGTCATCATAATCGATATACATATAGCGCGAGAAACGCCCTGAACCGCTATGTTCATAAAAACCATTGTTGTATCCAAGGGCATACTGCGACGCAGACCCCGGAGAACCGGCGCAATCCGGACTATTCGCAGCGTCATTGTAATCGATACGGCAATGTTTGGCGCTGGAAAAATCAGCGAACCCGCTGCCTCCGGCGGCGAAGTCATTGTCCCGTATGTTGCGCACGAGCTCCACTCCTTCCTGTGCCAGTCCGACGGCGATGATCGTATCGCGGGTTTCGAAGGAATGCTTCAGGCTGTTCCCGATCAGCGCGACAACCGCCGTCAGTCCTATGACCAATACGAACGCGGCAAGCATCGCTTCCGCTATCGAGAAGCCTCGCAGCGTTTCGGAAAACGGCTGTTTCTTCGTATGCAACATAGGGAAAATTACGGACATATGGTTCCCGCCTGATCGGATATCTTTCCTGCGTCACTGACACATACGGAATGGCGGCTTGTCAGCTTCTGGAAATTCACCTGCTGTGCACTGGTATTGGCCCAGGGCAACGCGAAAGCGACAATCCCCTGGTTGGCAAACGTCACTCCGTATTTGAGGGTGTGCGTACGCGTAGCGATAGGTGTCGGTGTCGCCGTACAGTTTTCCGATCCATTCTTATAGGTGTATTCCAGCGCATACGCCGAGGCGCTCCAGCGCACATAAAACGCACAGGCCGTATTTCCTGCTATCTGTTTGCCAGTCAAGGCATAATTCTGCGCCTCTCTGACGACGCTGGCGAATTCACGGGCATTGGTCTCGAGCTCTCTCTGTACGCGCCCCTTGCCGAGCGATGCGATCACCACGCCGGTCAAGATGCTTATGATGGCGATGACTACCATCACCTCGATCAGGGTGAAAGCGCGCGGATTGTTTTTTGTATATTGCGGCATATGAGCCTATTCTAGCAGAAAACTAGAGAATAAGGAACTGAAAAAACGAAGGAAAGGCCTCTGGTAAGAAAAGAGCCAGTATCGCTCCGGCGACGAGAAACGGCGCAAACGGTATCTGGCTTTTCATCCCCTTCTTCCCGCGTACGATGGCGATGCCGCCGACCAGCGCTCCGAGCCCGAATGAGAGCGTCAGCATCGGTAATATCATAGGCAGTCCGACTACCGATCCGACGACGAACCCGAGCCATACATCGCCCCAGCCCATCCAGGTTTCCCGGGACATCCAGACAAGCAGAAAGAAAAACCCGCAGACGATCGCCCCGCCCAAGAGTCCGTACCAGAGCCGAGAGGCGAAAAACGGTTCCGGAATAAGCAACAGAGCGCTTATGAGAAACACCCCTGTCAACAGAACGCTGATGATGATCATATTGAGCGGGATCTCCATATGCCGCAGATCATATGCGGAGGTGACGATGAGGCAGCTGATGATACACAGAAGCCATGCGGTTTCGAGCCACGACGCCATATCGCCGAGGGAAAAGAAAAAGTATCCCGTGAGCACGAACAGCACGGCCGTCAACGATTCCAGTGCCGGGTACTGCCAGGAGATTTTCGTCTCGCAGTCGCGACAGGCACCGCGCAGCAATACGAAGCTGATAAGCGGGATATTGTCGTACCAGCGGATCTGATGCTGGCACTGGCGGCACAAAGATCGTCCGAGAAGCGTCTCGGCATCCTTGAGCCGGTATACCAGAACGTTGAGAAAACTCCCGACGATAAGCCCGAAAATGAAGAAAGCGAATAGGAAAGCGGACATGCCGATGGTATGGTACATTGTTGTTTGAGAAAAAACGACACTCATCGGCCTCCTGTCACTGATATGACCAAAACAGCCCGCATCGTACACCAGACAAACCCTACTGGCAACCAGCGGCAGTACCGCTGAATGTGACGCCAGTCCTGGTCGCCATCCCCACGCAGCCGTTCACGACCGATGAAGTCACCTGCAGATTGAAGGTATCGGCTCCCGTACCGCAATTCGTGGCGCCATTCTGAACGATCGAGAGATTTGGCGGCAGAGTGCCGATAGCTGCGATGAGAGCGCCGGGCGTGTTGTTGGTTACAGACCCGTCACATTCGAGAACCGCTTTGGTCTGGATGGCGTTCGATTGCGCTTTGAAGCCATTCACCATCGCTTTCTCCCTCGAGCGCGCAAGACTCACCAGCACTATCGCGACAAGAATACCGATAAGCGCGACAACTATCAGAAGCTCTATCAGGGTAAACCCTTTCGATGCGTGCGACATACGTTGTTATTACCAAACGAAGCGAGCAAAACGAACGCTTGCTTTCGTATTTTCCTGCCCGCCTTCGGAGGGCGAGTGAGTGCCGGTAACATCAGGGTGAATACCGGTTATGTTTCATCCGCATATTCATTATACATGATAAACGCCAAACAAACAAAATCCTCGACGAAACGAGGATTTTGTTTTTGTACGGCTTCCCACAAAAAACTAGCAGCCTGTCGGAAACACCGCACCGAGATTAGTCAATGTCGTTCCGACACAGGTTGCGGCGGCAGCGGCATATGGCGTGACCGCAGTTACGGTGACGGTACCGAAAGAACCATCAGCAACACAGGCACCTGCCGTAGTAACATCGACGCCCGGAGGCGGTACAAGTCCGGCCTCGGAAATATCACCGGCAGTCCCCTCATCACATTCGATGATATACGCAGGAACCAAGCTTGATGCGGCAGACTTGAAAGCAGCTATCTGAGCTTTTGTTCTTGCGCTGTTCAGACTCACCAACACGATAGAAGCGAGAATACCGATGATCGCGATAACGATCAAGAGTTCGATCAAGGTAAAACCTTTTTTCATATTTTTCATAGTATTCACCTCCTTCTATTTTTGTTTTTATTTCTTAGCCGCTTGAGAGTCTTCGAAGAGCCTCTCAAACTGTTTCTATTGTACATCATTCCGACACGCCTGTAAACATTCCTGTCAACCCCGTTAGAGAATGCTGCGCCTTCAGCGTGACTTCAGTCGCTTGCAGCAGCTTTTCTCTAACGGGGTCACACCCCTCTCTCTACAGCTGTCCGGCGATATTGTAGATAGGCATCAGGACGCCCACGACCAGCACTCCCACACCGAGACCGAGCAACACGATCAGCACCGGTTCGATGAGCGTAGTCAGATTCTTCGTCGTAGACTCGACTTCTTGGCCATAGAATGTCCCGACGCTCTTCAGCACCTGGGATAACGAACCAGTCTCTTCGCCGATGCGGACCATCTGCGAGACGATCGGCGGCATTTCCGGGGTACGCAGGAATACCGCGCTCATGACACCGCCTGTCCTCACCTCATCCGCGGCTCTCATGACGACTTTGCGGAATACCTGATTCCCGATCACTTCGCTCACGATCGTGAGCGCGTGTACGACCGGGATACCGCCGTTGAGCAGAGCGCTCAGATTGTCAGCGAAACGCGCGATATAGATATTGCGGGCCAAGATGCCGATGATGGGAATTTTCAGCACGATGATTTCCCATTCGCGACGTCCGGCCTCCGAACGGATATAGTAGAAGAGGGATACGATGCCGGCCAGCATCACCAGGAGCACGGCCCACCAGTACTGGCTCATGAAATCCCCGATTCCGATAAGCACCGCCGTATACCACGGGATAGCGACGTTCAGGTCCTTGATAAGCACGGTGATCTTCGGCAGGATGAATGTCACGACCAGGAATCCGACGATGAACGCCACCATAAGGACGAACACCGGATAATAGAGCGCGCCTCGGATCTTCGACGTCAGCTGATAATTCTTCTCGATATTGTCCGCTACGAAACTCACGGATTTCTGCAGGCTGCCGGAAATCTCTCCGGCGCGGATCATATTGATGGTCAAGACGGAAAAAACGTCCGCGTGCTTCTCCAGCGCATCGGAGAATGACATGCCGTCCTCGATATCGTCCCGCACTTCCTTGATGATGATGCGCATGTACCTGTTCTCCGACTGTTCTCCGATGGTATTGAGCGACGGGACGATAGGCACGCGCGCATCGATCAGCGTCGCCAGCTGACGGAAGAATACCATCAGCTCCTTCTGGCTCACGCCCTCGAAGATCCGCTGCAGATTTTTCATGAACGCCTGGGAATCCCGCTGTTCTTTGACCGTGATGGGTGTCAGGCCGTTTTTCTCGAGAATCTGGGCCGCCGCTTCCCACGTCAGCGCTTCCACCAGTCCTTCGCGGACCTGACCCTCGTTATTCTTCGCTTTGAATGAGAATTTCATACCCGGTAGTGAAACTTCGACAACTTTTCTTTTATGAGTTGTAGAAATTTAAATTAATGTGGCTTATTCCGCTTATGTTCAATATTTTACCCCCATTCTGGAATCCAGTCGAAGTTCTACTACCGGGCATACTGCTCGCGTTAACATATGGTTATTATACGACACAATGCTATTCCTTGCTCATCAACATCTGGAGATATTCGCGATTCTTTGCGTAGACGAAAGCATCGTTGACGGTAATCAGCCCCCGGCGCACCAGATCCGCCAGGACGCGGTCGAGGGACATCATGCCCTCTTTCAACCCCGTCTCGATGACCGAATCCAGCTGATGGATCTTATTCTCGCGTATGAGATTCTCGACGGCGTGATTCTTGAACATGATCTCCACCGCCGGGATGCGTCCGCCGCCGACACGGGGGATCAGGCGCTGCGACATGACTCCGAGCAGCACGCTCGCGAGCTGGGAGCGTATCTGATTCTGCTGATGGGACGGGAACACGTCGATGATGCGGTCGATCGTCTGCGCGCTGTCGTTCGTATGGAGCGTCGCGAAGATCAGGTGTCCGGTCTCGGCCGCCGTCATCGCCGTGCTGATCGTCTCCAGGTCGCGGAGCTCTCCGAGCAGCACCACGTTGGCATCCTCGCGGAACACGGCGCGCAGAGCATCCGGGAAATTCTTCGCATCGCGGCCTATCTCGCGCTGATTGATGATGCATCGGTCCTGATTGTAGACGAATTCTATCGGATCCTCGATGGTCACGATGTGCTTCTCCTGATTGTGGTTGATATAGTCGATGATGGCGGCGAGCGTCGTCGATTTGCCGTGCCCGACCGGACCGGTGATCAGCACCAGGCCCTGGGAATAATTCGCGAAACCGTAGAGCGAGGTCGGGATGGAGAGTTCTTCGAGGTTGCGCAGACGATCCATGACGAAACGCATCGTGACGCTCACATAGCCCTTCTGGAAAAAGACGTTGGTGCGGAAACGCATCTGATCATCGAAATTGTATGAAAAATCGGTCTGACCAACCGCGATGAGCTCTTGTTTCTTGTCCTCGGTCAGCAGCACGTCGGAGAGCGCTTTCGTATCGGCCGGCGTGAGCAGCCTCTCCTGGGTGATGGGATGCAGTTTCCCGTCGATGCGGAGCGTCGGATACCGTCCGACGACCAGATGCAAATCAGACGCTCCCTGCTGTCCGACGAGCAAGAGGAGATTCTTCAGGCGTTGCTCTACATGCAATGTCTCCATGGGAAAGGAATTATGAATGGTGAATTATGGATAAAGAAAAAAATACGGATGCTCTCTATTCATGATTCCCGATTCCTGATTCATTATGTTCTACAGTATACCACAAAAATATGCTTTTTCATGCTTCATCGACCAGTATCTTGCCCTCCGTCACACGCTCGATTTCGGCAAGCGTCGTGATACCCTTCAGCGCCTTGAGAATACCATCCTGCTTCATGCTCGACATCCCTTGTCGCGCCGCCGCCTTGCGCACTTCCGGCTCGCTTCCTTTCTTGTCGGAAATGATCTCACGCAGGTCGTCGTTGATTTCTATGACTTCATATATGGCGACACGTCCCTTGTACCCGGACTGACCGCACTTGTCGCAGCCCTTGCCATGATAAAAAAGAATCTCCTGTTTCCGATCAAGCCCGTATGCCGCGATTTCCCCTGGCGCGATCGCATCGAACAATCCTTGGATGTTTTTTTTCTGGAGTGCGGTAAGCGGGAATGCCGCTCGGCAATGATCGCAGATACGCCGCACCAGACGCTGTGCCGCCACCACCTGGAGAGATGAGGAAAGCAGAAAAGACTCGACGCCCATATCTATCAGGCGCGGGATAGCGCCGATAGCGTCATTCGTATGGAGCGTGGAGAGCACCAGATGTCCTGTCAGTGCCGCATGGATGGAGAGTTCCGCCGTTTCGCCATCGCGGATCTCGCCGACCATGATGATATTGGGGTCCTGCCGCAGGATGGAGCGTAGTCCGGTCGCGAATGTATATCCGATTTCCGGCTTGATCTGGCTCTGATTGATTCCCTCGACATAATACTCGACGGGATCTTCCAGCGTGATGATGTTGCGCTCTTCCTTGTTCAAGATCTGGAGAAACGCATAGAGCGTCGTCGATTTCCCTGATCCGGTAGGCCCAGTGATGAGAATGATGCCGAACGGCTCGCGGATACGCCGCTCGAGAACGGAACGGTTTCGCCCCCAGAGTCCGAGTTTCTCGAGATCCGTCGAGTTGGCGCTCTTATCCAGCACGCGCATCACTATTTTTTCTCCGTCGATGACCGGCAGGCTGGAAACGCGCAGATCGACGGCATTTCCCTCCTCGCCCTCGAAACGGAAGCGTCCGTCCTGCGGCTTGCGTTTCTCATCGATCTTGAGATTCGCGAGGATCTTGATGCGCGAAATGACGGCCCGGCCTATCTCGATCGGAAAGACCAGCTGGGAACGGAGGATGCCGTCGACACGGAAACGCACGCGGAAACTCCCCTCGATAGGCTCGATATGGATATCGCTGGCCCGGCCATCGAGAGCGTGCTTCACGATCACTTCTACCAGCTTGGTGATCGGCGCGTCCTGGAACACTTCCGCATCCTTGTTCTTTTGTTTCTCTTCTTTGAATTCCGTGATCTCCTCGGAATCCCTTTTCAGCGAAAAAATGGCCTCTTTCAAGGCTATGTCGGTCCCGGTGTAGTGTTTCGCGATGTCAGAAAAGACTTTCTTCGAAGCGGCATATATCTCGATGCTGACATGCTCTTTCTCGGCGAGAAAACGCAGCACATTGAGCGCCTCGAAATCCTGCGGATTCACCATGGCGACGGACAGGGTGTTCTTGTCCTTGCGGAACGACACCATGCCGTACTTTTTCGCGGTATCCTCAGGAATGACGGCGAGAACGGCTTTGTCTATCTCTCTTGGCGCCTCCGGAAGAGATGGCACTCCGAATGCCTGCGCCGGTGCCGCTATGGCCGCACCATCAGTTCCGCTCGTCTCATCTTTGGTTTTTTGCGACAATGCGTCCGGCATAGTGGCCCGCTTCATATAAAATATATCCTTCCGTCATCGTATGCCGCAGGTGATCATTGAAACGGGTTGGGCTTGCCGGTCTGGCCTTTCTCAAGCACCGGGACAGCATCAGTGATCCGACTGGTCAGCGTGTTCAGACCGGAAAGATCGAAGTTCGAGCGCGAGAAAATCGGTATGTCGAGGGCTGAAATCACGGGCTTCGTAGGCAGATAGCCAAAATCTGCCGCAAACGTCCCCTTCAGATCGGACGTATTCACCACGCCTTCGGGAGAGACTGATTGCGCATCGATGCCGATAGAGAACAGGCGAACTTTCTGAAAACGTTCTATGTGAGCGAGACGGTCGAAAAACGCTTTGATGTTCTCATACGATCCCCTGACGCTCCCCGTAAGAATAAATGTCTTGGCCGTCACGACGGGGACGATCGTCGGTGCGGAACCTGGAGCCGCATTCGCTCCGGTCACGAATGTGCTCTCGGCAGGAGTGAGCAGCGCTTCCTCGCGGATCGCAGCCGGCGGCTGTTTCAGATCCATCTCCGTAATAACCAGTCCGGACTGCGTGGCAAGAAAATTGAAGGCGTCTATGACGCGATCCTGATCGAGGGTTTCCGGCAGATAACGATACGCGAATTTTTCGGAATCCCGTGCTTCATCGAGAGACTTGTTCAGGGAACCGATATTGGCTAGAACGGTGTCTATATTCGCCACTAGGGCATTTTTGGCGACGACCTCGGCCTTTTTCAATTGTATGGTTTCGAGATCAGGCTTGATATATCCGATACCGAGAACAAGTATCATGACCACGAGAAAAGGCACGATGAGTATTTTCAGCCGCATAATGATTTGGAAAAAATTATGAGTTAATCGAGCTTGGCCTTGAAGGAAAACGCGATCCGCCCTTCCTTGGTCCGCTTGAGCGAATCAACCGTGACATTCGTAAAAGGCTTTTCCGACTTGAGACTGATGATCTGCTGCGCGACATACTTGAAGTTTTCCGTCTCTCCGGACACGACAACGGTTTTTTCCATCACATCATACCGGTATTCCGTCAGTCTGACGTTCGGAACGGTCAATCCTTCCAACTGGGTGAGAAGCTTCTGGGAATCGGCGGATTCGCCCTGCAGCTGTTTTCCAATAAGCGATAGACGGGAATCGAAAGTTGCCACGCGATCGACATCCTTTCCCTGCAAACGCAAAGAGTTCTCCGCAATCACGCTGTCGATACTTGCCAGCTTGTCATTCAGGGTCATGATATACCAGCGCATACCGACCCAACTGGCGACTACCAAGAAAAAAATAGTGAGAATTATAGAAAAAGACCCATCAAATATTCCGCTCCGTCCCTCTTTTTGCTCGATCTTCGATGAGGAAAGATTCATTCCAGCCATCGCTTTGTGTTTTAATGTTTATGATGTTGCCAACCGCGCGCGTACCTGATGAAAGTATAGCACCTATATCTTTTTCAGGAAAATCTCTTTCAGGGAAAATTTCTTTTTCGGCGGCGTGTACTGCCCTTTCTTCTCTTTTTTCCGGAGAATCGTGTCGGTGCCATGGAGAGCCAGCCCGAGCGCTACGGCGAATGAGGGTCCGAATCCCTGGATTTTTTTCGCAAGCCTCGGATCGTACTGTACGTTTTTCCATGGATCACCGAGCGTGACGGGAAGCTTCAGGAGATTCGTATAATACTGCACCAGCCCGGAAAATTTCGCGGTTCCGCCGGAAAGTATCACCCCCTTGCATTGTACCCCAGAATGCTTCGTTTGATAAGAGGCCAGCATCCGCTTCGCTTCGCTCGCGATCATCTGAAGCGATGGAAACGTCAAAGCCGCTTCCGGAGCCATAAGGAAGTCCTTGCCGCTTCTCTTCAATATCTTCGCCCGGTCGAGCGTGATACTGAGGCTTTCTGCGAGCACGCGGGTGATATCCCTGCCTCCGACATCCAGATTACGGCTTACTTTCACCAGGCCGTCTTCGACCAGGAGAAGATTCGTCGCTCGCGAACCGATATCGATGAGGAGTGTCAGTCCCGGTTCCCGACCGACGATGGAACGCACGATGGAAAATGTCTCCAATTCCAGAAAATCAAGGGTGAGTTTCGCGCTGGCGATGTACCGTTCATAGCGTGCGACTTCCTTGTTGAGCGCGGCGACGAGCAGCACTTCCATCCGTTTCCCGCTCTCCGGGACATCGCGCATGCCGACGACTTCCCAGCTGAGCGCCACGTCGTCGAGCGAAGAAGGGATATATTTGTGCGCCTCGAAACGGACGGCTTCCTGAAGCTCGGCTTCCTCCATCGGAGGAAACTCGATAAGCGAAATCAGCCCGATGAACGCCGGCATCGCCACGTTGGCCGAACGGCTCTTCGGCTTCATATGCTCCAACAGCGTCTTCAGGTGGAGCACTATCTCCTCATCATACGAACGTCCCTGCGGCGGCGTCCCTTTTTCCAGATCCGCCAGACTCACCTGTCCGTAATTCACGAGAACCGGGCGATTATTCTCGACGGCAAGCTCCACCGCCTTGATAGAGGCCGTACCGAAATCGATACCCAAGAAACGTGGTCTTCCGAAACCGAATGCCATATATTTCTATTTGTTTGTCTTCGAATGTGTTTTCAGTATACCATATTTTTTACAAGCATTCAAAAATCACCGCGCGTGACCGGACGGTCGCCATCGCGCATGAGACACAAGCGTCAGCTGTCGATCACCGATGCTGCTTGTCCCGTTTGACAGTATCCTTGAGAAAAAATACAATGGATGCACTCATCATCCGTACGTATGTTCGCAACGAATTTCAGCCAAAAGCTGACCCTGCACGCCCGGCACAGCCTGAAAGAGGCCCGGGATATCGCCCGTTATGCCCGTCATCAGGCGATCGAGCCGGAGCACCTGCTCATGGCCATTTTCCTCGAAAGCACGAGCCTGGGAAGCATTCTCCTCGAAAATATCGGGTTCGAAAAGGAATCCCTCGCCAAACTGTGCCTCAGAAAAAAGGCTCACGGCAAGGTACTTCCGGCCACGCATACCATTCCCCTGTCATCCCTGCTCAAGGATATCCTGCGGCGCGCCTATTTCCTCGCCAACCAGTTCCATTATCCGTATGTCGGCACAGAACACCTGGTCTATGCCCTCTTCGAATCGGACAGTGAAATCATCGATCACATCCTCCTCACGCTCGGCATAAACGATGACAAGGTACATGCCACGCTCGAGTCGCACCTGAATCTCGATCATTTCCCGCAACTTTCCAAAATGCTCGATATGCCGGAAAACCTCCTGACAAAAAACAAGGTCGCCAAAAACAATGCGACACCGTATCTCGACCTGTACGCCATCGATATGGCGCGATCGGATGCATATAGCGGCGATGTGCTGATCGGCAGAGCGAAAGAACTCGATCGCATCATCCGGATTCTCACCCGCAAGCAGAAAAATAATCCGCTGCTGATCGGCGAACCGGGTGTCGGAAAAACCGCGCTCGTCGCGGCGCTCGCCAAAATGATCGCGCGCGGCGATGCGCCTCATACGCTCATCGGCAAACGCATCCTCTCGCTCGATCTCACGCAGGTCGTCGCCGGTACCAATTTCCGCGGAGAATTCGAAGCGCGTCTCAAGGAAATCCTCCGCGAAGCGGCCAGGAATCGCGATACCATCCTGTTCATCGATGAGATCCATACCATCGTCGGCGCCGGCAATACCCAAGGCGGTCTCGATGCCGCCAACATACTGAAACCGGCCCTCTCACGGGGAGAAATCCAGTGCATCGGCGCCACGACATTCGCCGAATACAAGCGCCATCTGGAAAAAGATCCGGCGCTCGACCGGCGCTTCCAGTCCGTACTCATCGCCGAACCGACACTCGACGAAACCAAGGAAATCCTCTGGCATATCCGAAAAAGTTATGAGGATTTCCATCATATCGCTCTCTCCAGAGCAGTCATCGATATGGCCGTCGATCTCTCCGTGCGCTACATCCCGGACCGTTTCCTGCCGGATAAGGCGCTCGATATCATCGATGAGGCTTCGGCGCTCGCCAAACAGGGGCGTGGGACATCGCTCGCCGCCAAAACGCTCATCGAACTCGAGGAAGAGTTCCGGGTCGCGACCAAACTGAAAGAATCCCTCATCAAGAATGAGGAATATGATAACGCTTCCAAATGGCATACGCGCCAGAAAATGCTGGCCGAAAAAATTTCCGCTCTCAAGACAGAACGACAGGAAAACCCGGAACACGAGCGCATCGCGGTCACACAAGAACATATCCTGCGAACCGTCTCGCAGATGGCCCGCATCCCTTTTTCCAAGCTCTCGAAAGAGAACCCGCGCCAAAGACTCACCCGGCTGCATGAAGCCCTCGACCGCCTCCTGATCGGACAGAAAGAAGCCGGTGCCGCTCTCGAAAAGACGCTCGCCCGTTCGCTCTCGAACATCGGCGATCCCGATCGCCCGCTTGGGTCATTCCTGTTCCTCGGGCCCACCGGCGTCGGGAAAACGCTCGCCGCGAAAATCCTGGCGGAAGAATTCTTCGGCGACCAGGACGCGCTGACCCGTCTCGATATGAGCGAATTCATGGAACGCCACAGCGTCGCGCAGATTCTCGGCGCACCAGCCGGCTATGTCGGCTATGGCGAGGGAGGCAAGCTCACCGAAGCCGTACGCCGCAAGCCGTACTCCGTTATCCTATTCGATGAGATCGAGAAAGCACATCCGGATGTCTGGAATATCCTCCTGCAGATCCTCGACAACGGGACACTGACCGATGCCGAGGGCCGCACAGTGAGTTTCCGCAACACCCTCATCATCCTCACGTCCAATATCGGAACGGCATCCTTCACCCAGACAGCGCGCATCGGTTTCGCGAAACATATGGATGCCAGCGGTCTCCACGAACGATTCGAGGCTATCAGGCGCGAGGTGCTCGCCGAACTCAAGAAAGAGATGCGCCCGGAACTCCTCGCGCGTCTCGATCACACGATCGTGTTCAACGCCCTCACGCCGGAGGCCCTGCACGACATCGCGCGTCTCGAGCTCGATACGCTGAAGAAGCGCCTGAAGGCCCAGGGCATCAAGCTTGCCTATGCTCCCGCTCTCGTCACATTCATAGCCAAAAAAAGTTTCGCCCCCGAACAAGGCGCCCGTCTCGTCAGAAAAAACATCCAGGATTTCGTCGAAAAAAGCATCGCGGAAACGCTCCTCGATGCTCCGGAGAAAAAATCGCTCCGCCTCTCTATCAAAAACGATTCCATCGTGTGCGCCTAGAGATCCGCCCCGTGCTCAGAAAAATCAGCGCCGGCGTATTGGATACGCTGTTCCCGATCAGCTGCCTCGGCTGCGGCGCGCCTCGGGAGCATCTGTGCCGAACATGCCTGGATATCTTCCCGCGGCGCCTGCGCCAGCGCTGCCCGACCTGTCTCCATGCCACCACGCCGCGAGGCGAGTCCTGTTTCGCCTGTTCCGGAAAGAATTTCCTCGATGGACTCTTCGCTGCCTCTATCTATAGATTCCACCTCGTTTCAGCATCCATTCATACCTGCAAATACCGCTTCATCCCGGCGTTCGCGCAGCCGCTCGGCGTCTGGCTCGGAGAAAGGATCGCGGAAATCGGCCTGCCGCTCCCCGATCTCTATATCCCTGTTCCGCTCCATCCGCGCCGCCTGCGCTTCCGCGGATTCAACCAGTCCGAACTGCTCGCGAAAACCCTCGCCGATACGCTCGCGCCGGGACTCGGCATCCCCGTGCGAACCGATATCCTGCGCCGTATCCGCTATACCAGACCGCAGATGAAGACGCATACGCGCGAAGAGCGCCTCGGCAATCTCGCGGGCGCCTTCGCTCTCGTCGCGGCAAACGCGCCGCTGATACGGGGCAAATCAGTCTGGCTCATCGACGATGTCGCCACCACCGGCACCACGCTCGAAGAATGCGCCAAGATCCTCAAACGCTCCGGCGCCAAGAATGTTTTCGGCATCGTACTCGCTCGTTAAAAAAATGTGTCTGCTAAAAAAACTCCAAAGTTTTTAGATGAACCGCGCCGAAGAGATTTCGCCACATGGTTCCCTAAAAAACCTTGGAGTTTTTCCGCTTGAAATAAGTTTTTAGTACTGCGTGTAATATTTGATATCGGCTGCCGCGCGCAGATCGCTCACCCATTTCGCCGCTTCCGTGTTGAATTTCTGTCCTTTCAGCTGTTCTCGCGCCTGATTTTTCAGGTCATCCGAGCTCGTCCCTTTCGGTGTCAGCGCGCTGTTGGCACTCAAGTACTGGTTGACCTCCTCATCGCTTACCACGAGCTTGTCGGACAAAATCTGCTCGAGTCCCTTGTTGATCATGATCTGTTCCCGCAATTCCTCCACCGTCATGCCCTGTTCCATCAGTGCCTGCTCGAGCGTGACGCCCTGCCCGGCTATCTGCGTCTCTATGGCGTTCATTTCCGTATCGATATCTCCGCTCTGCACGGCAACGCCTGATTTTTTCATCTCGCTTTCTATCAGCTTCTTCGTGATGATCGTATCCAAAGCATTTTTCCCCGCCTTCTTCTCAAGCTCTGACACGACACTCCACCGGCTCACCGGACTGCCGTTAATAGTCGCTGCGATGAACAGGCCCTTGAAATAATACAGTCCTCCGGCAACAATGGCGGCGGCGACCCAGAAAATAATCAGCCGCTTGTTCTGCCTGCTGATATCCACTGTGCGGATCTTCGCGATCAAGGCATGCGCCGCTTCCTTCGCCGTTTTTCCACTTGCTGTCTTTTCTCCTGACACTTCCTGTTTCGGCAGCCCGTTCTCCATATGATTATGATTTCAACAGAATTAGTCCAAGCACATCACTCGTGCCGCTTCGGAGAGGGCTTCTCCTGATACCCATGCGTCCCGGTGCCTGTGCGGTATATTGCCAGATAGTCATTATATGCCTCCGTGTATTGCAGCCACATATCGTCGACTGCGTTTTTTCCATTTGCCGCAGTACCCGTTTCCTGCCAGGCCTGATACGCCTCGAGATAGAGATGGTACGCCGCCTTGCTTTTTTCCAATGCCTCCGCAGACAACCGCAGAGCTTCTCGCTTCTCCTCTTCCGTCCTTTCCTGCCGCCCCATCGAACCGTCTTCGAACGTACTCATAATCACCGGTAATATTAATACTCTATCCCCTGGATTATATCACACGCCCTACTCGCCGATGATCTGCAGCGCCACTTTCCTCGGTCTCGAGCTGCACAATTCTATGACGAAGACCCGCTGCCATGTCCCCAGCTGCAGACTATTCCCTATCACATTGAGCATCGTCGAGGTCGGCAGATGAAGCGCTTTATTGTGCGAATGGCCGTTGACAGGCTCATTGGCGTTCATATTGACCGTGCGGATCTTGAAATTGTCATGCATGTACTTGTACGTCCTCGGCGCCAGCTTTTCCAAGAGCACTTTCATATCCTCGATAAGCAGCGGCTCCGCCTCGTTCACGATGACGGCCAGCGTGGTGTGCAGGCTCTGGATATTGATGACGCCGTTCTTGATTTTCGATGCCTTGATCTTCCTCTGCACTTTGTCAGTGATATCGATGAAATCCATGGTCGCGCTGGTCGTCAGCTCTATGATGTGATTCACGATCTTCATATGTTTTGGTATTTCTTGAAATTATGCCGGAAGTCTAAACGACAAATTTTTTCTTCAAGAAAGTCTATAAACAGCTCCAGGAAAATTATAGACCAGGTTCCCGTTATCCTCACGCCGCAGTTTAATCGCGTGCTGCTTATTTTTTGGTAACTTCTCAATATATTCAACCCACATTGATTGCCCAAGTTCAGTCATTTCTTTGGTTTGCAAATACTTCATCACGCCTTCAAAATTTTGTGACTTGCTACATTGAAAACCGGCCTCAGTAAACCATTTATTCAATTCATCGTCTGTCGCGAAATATCTTGGGAATTCCTTGCCCATATCCTGATACTGCCCCGACATAAGATCTTTGATATTCACAATATTGTTCAAGACTTCTTGAGTTTCTGTAGTCGTATAGTATGTTTGCAAAGTGAAGACTCCATTTTTCTTCAAAATTCTTCGAATCTCTTGCAGCGCTTTTAATTGGGCGCGCTTGGGTACATCATACATTGCAGATCTTAAAAAGATTCTGTCAAAACTGTGTTCTGGAAATGGCATTGCAAGGATGGATGATTGTACTTTATGCACTTCGCCCTCGACGGCATTGAGCATTCCTCGACTAAAATCAAGAGCATACACTTTTGACTTTGGAAACCGCCTTTGTAATTCAACGGACAATAATCCTGTTCCGCACATTGCATCAAGAGCGACCATCCCATCCCCCATTTCCGATGAATCAATCAACAGGGGGATTAAATCATCGCGTCGTATACCGTCGTATACCTCTGTATTCCACTGCGAGGCAATTCTATCGTAGCGTTGCTGCAACGGCACATTAACGATAGGATACAGGTCGGTTTCGCTAATTTCCTTTTCCTGTCTTTCAAAACTGTTGATTGGATTTTCAAAGTTATTTTTCATAGGGTTATTTCGAGAAATTTACTGTTGAAAATTTTATTGAAAACTTGGCGGGCGTCATCGGTCTAGAACTTTGAGAAATCAAGCCGTTGAGGGATTTCTTGGAGGTCTTGGCCGACGAGCGAATTGGAGTGCTCGGGTCGCGATTTTGAGGATAAAATGAGACAAATGAGACACAGGACAGACCCTGTCTTATTTTACCATATGAGACAGCTGAATGTCTCATATATAGGCCTAATATGGCTTATAGAAGGATATCTGGTTGGTCTCGGAGTCTTGGACCACATTCTCCACCCTCCGCTTCTCACCCAGAGGCATGACGTCATCCAGTGAATATGAGCAAAGCCGCCTTAACCCTCTCCCTCTGTACTCGAGACTACAGAAAAGATAGGTCATGAAGGATCCCGTAAAACGATAGCGCCGGATGCAACTTTCCAGCTGTTCCTCGATTTCTGATTCGTATCCTTTCCATGGGGATAAGCCGGGTATCCACTCAATCCAGTATTCAACCGTATAGCGTAACAATGATAGGATCTCTTGTTTTGCGTACAGGTTCCCTTTCTGGGTGATCCTAACAAGCGCGATGCTTATAGCATTTCTTATCTTTCTATCCTCATAGTCCTGAGGAGATAGGAAAGTGTAAAGTTTACCCTTGTATTTCTTAAGCACCAGATTAACTTCCTTACGATTTCTATACCACTTCAATGCTTGCCATTGGCGTTTTGTACGGCTACGGTTGCCACTCCATTTCTTCTGAAGCTCTTTGTCTAAGTGGCTGACTATCTTATCCCAATCAATGTCGCCGATATCGCTCCGTACGTTTTTCCAGAAAAAGTGGTATATACGAGGTGCATTTTCTACTATCCATGAACTGGTAATTTTTGGAGGCTGTTGTTTACAAAGCAACTCATTCAGCTCTTCTATAATGGTATCAAAATTTGTCACTTTATAGCCTCGTTTTTCAGCCATCACAAAGTAAGATGATTTCGAAACACGAGAATTTAACACTCGCATTCTCTTTATATAAAGTTAAGTATATAGGGAGTTTTTTCATTTCTCATGGAACTAGAAAATATTAGAACTTATTTACTTTGAATTATGAAGCTCAGCAACCATACTTATTTAGCTATCTGAGGCATAATCGAAACGGTGTCAGCAGCTATACTACCATCAGAATTACTTTTTCCATTGATGGTAACCTGTTGCCCCGTCGCTAGATCGGAAAGATTACCTATTTCTGCTTTCCGGACATTAGCGGTATCAGAAAAATAGACAATGGTTGATCCGCCATCTGCGGTCTTGAGAGTCAGGCTCTTATCGTCTTTTGAGAGAATTTCTCCAGAGACAAAGTCGCCGCCGCTTTGTCCTCTGCTTCCCATCATTCCTCTGCGCGATTGTCCTCCCTGCCCATTGCCGCCGGTACCACTACCAAACTGAGTTCGCGCGGTAACCCTGGCTTTGGCAGCGACACTTTTATCATATTGTATACCACCATAAAACGCTCCTCCACCCACGAGAATCAATGCGATCACGAATACTGCTATATACTTGTTACTCATATATTTTTTCTTACTTAATTACATTTTTTATCACATATTATTTTATTCATACCGCAGTGCCTCCATCGGACTAAAGTTGGCCGCTCTCTGTGCCGGATAGAATCCAAAAACTATACCTACTCCAGCTGATACGCCAAACGCCAAGAGGATGGAGGAAAGCGAAATCACCGTAGCCAGGCCGGCCAACTGTGTAATCAACAGTGAAGCCAACCAACCGAGAACCACTCCCATCACACCACCAAAAAAAGTGAGGGCTACCGCCTCTGATAAAAATTGCCACAAAATATACTCTTTGCGAATACCGACTGCCTTACGCAAACCAATTTCCTTAGTCCGTTCAGTCACCGTTGTCAGCATCATATTCATAATGCCGATACCTCCAACAAGTAGCGAGATACCGGCAATCGACGCCAAGAGCATGGTAAAAGTACCGGTGATACTGGATGCGGTAGCAATGATATCCGCTTGGTTCATAAGACTGAAATCCGCTTGCGTTGGGTCAGAAATATTATGTTTTTGAAGCAAGAGGCTCGTTATCTGCTGTTGTACAGTTACCATCGAACTTTGGTCGCTAGCGGCCACACTGATAGTCGATACAAAAATATCTCCGGCCAGAAAATGCTGAGCACTCGACAGCGGAACATAGATGGAATCATCCGGATTGGAAAAGCCACTTCCTCCTTTGGACAGAGTTACCCCAACGACCTCAAAGTCAACATTTCGGATGCGAATAATTTGTCCGATGGGATTGGTACTTACTCCAAAAAGATCATCTCGCACTGCCGAACCAAGAATCGCAACTTTCGATGAAGTTTTTACTTGTTGGTCTGTGATAAATGTTCCCGAACCCATGGTAATATTCCTCACCGTCAGGTAATCGGGAACTGTTCCTACCACTTGCGTATTGGTATTAGTGCCTTTGGCTGTCACTTGATAACGCCGTGATACTTCCGGAGCCACAGCCTTGATATTTTGCACTTCGCTTTTGAGAGCACTGACATCCTCGAGCGTCAGTGATTGGGCACTACCAGCCCCACCACTCAAGCCCCCAGTCCGCTGGGCTCCGGGCCGGACAATAATCAGATTGGAACCGATAGATTGGATACTCTCCGCGATTGAGGCTTGGGCACCCTGACCGATAGACACCATGGTAATCACCGAAGCAATGCCAATGACAATGCCTAAAATAGTCAGACCCGATCTGACTTTGTTGGCCGATAGGGACCAAAATGTTTCTTTGAGAATATCGGTGACAATCATGATGTTGCTTTTTTCCGTATATCACTTTCAATTATGCCATCGCGGAGGGTAATGACTCTCTCGGCAAATGCGGCAATCTCTGGTTCATGGGTAATCAGGATAATCGTGTGTCCTTTCTGATGCAATTCTTGAAAGGCCTGCATCACGATATGACTCGTTTTCGTATCTAGGTTGCCCGTTGGTTCGTCAGCTAAAATAATCGCCGGATTGTTAATAAGTGCACGCGCAATAGCCACCCTCTGTATTTGCCCACCGGACAGCTGATTGGAAAGATTGTTATATTTACTTTCCTCCAAACCAGCATACTTGAGACACTCCCGTGCTCGAGCTTCACGTTCCTCTTCTGTAGTCTTCGTATAGAGGAGCGGGAGCATCACATTCCTGAGAACGGTCGTCCGCGGCAAAAGGTTGAAGGCTTGAAAAACGAACCCTATCTTTTGCTGGCGCAGTTCTGATAGTTCATCATCGTTGAGTTTTGATACTTCTTTGCCATCCAAAAAATAAGTGCCATTGGTGGGTACTTCGAGTGCCCCGAGAATATGCATAAGTGTTGACTTGCCCGATCCGGAAGGGCCGATGATAGCTACAAACTCTCCCTTGGCCACGGTAAATGAAATACCATCCAAGGCAGTTGTGTCTACTTCTCCGGTTTCATAGACTTTGGTTAAGTCCTTGCATACGATCATCATAATGCCTGAGACTACGATTACTTCAATTAATTTCCTCGTCCTCCGCCGCCACCGCCAAGACCTGGAATTCTGAATCCGCCACCAGTTTGGGTGGGGGCCACCACGGCATTCGGATCAATCGTTTGTGTCACCACATCGTCTCCGATATTAATTCCGCTAACAATTTCCGTATCGGTATTATTGGCCACGCCGATTTCAATATTGCTCCGTTGCTCTGGCAGCCCCGTACTGCTATTCAAGACCTCAACATAGGTTCTATTCCCCTGAACCTTCAGCGCGCTATTCGGTACCGTAATAACATTCTGCTTGACATCGGTGATGATCTTCGCGGAAGCGCTCATTCCGGGTCGGAGCCTCTTATCAAGCATATCCAGACCAATGGTCACGTTAAAATTCACCACCCCTTGTGAAATAGTGCCCAGTGCGTCCATTTTTTCCACCTTCCCGGAAACCATCAGTCCATCGATGGCGCTAAAGATCATCATCACCTTCTGACCGATGGAAACTGTTGAAATATCCACTTCATTCACCTGCACTTCTGCCTTGAGCGTACTCATATCGCCTACGATAATGGGGGCTTGACTCGTGTTGCTGTTTGAAAGACGACTGAGATCATCCCCGTTTTTAATATTGACAGCATTGACC
>JBAQCV010000044.1:0-12453 GCA_049294475.1 Candidatus Moraniibacteriota bacterium
CGCAAGACGTGCTCGGTCTTGGCCAGGGCGCTGACCTTGCGGAGCGCTACTATTCTAATGAAAGTCTTAATGCTGGGGAGATTGTCTCTATTGATACAAACCAAGAAGCAGGAGTGATGCGCTCAACATCTGCTTATCAGCGCGATGTTATTGGTATTGTGGCGACGAAACCGGGAATCATTCTTGGGCCGACGACCGACAATGCCTACCCGGTTGCTTTGGTCGGTCGTGTTCCCGTGAAAGTGACCAATGAAAATGGGCAGATTTATGCCGGCGATCGGGTCACTGCTTCTTCGCGAGCTGGCTACGGTATGTTTGCCAGTCAGGCGGGAAGAGTGATCGGCCAAGCGCTTTCTGATGCTGTTGATTGGACAGTCTGTGAAGGAGAAGATGTGGAAGCGGTGAACAAAAAATTGTGTACTACCGTACTGGTATTTGTGAATCTGACCGATTACTCCGGTATGCCGGTGGAGCTCGCTATGACTCGGACGAATAATGAGAACACTACTGATCAGCTGGTAATCACCGGACTGGAGAATAGCTCTCCTGCCGATGCTCTCTCGGCTGATGGTGCCGCTGTCCGTCTGGCTACAGCAGAACCGACTCGTGAAGAAAAAATTCTCACCTATCTCAAGCAGGTTCGTGATGAAAACGCCAAGAATAACACCGCTGCTTCAGAAATCTTTACCGGTCGGGTATCGGCATCCGATGGAATAATCACTCCTACCCTGTTCGCGGATCAGATCTTCGCCAAGAGCATCAAGGCTGACTCTATCGAAGGTCTGGCCATCTGGACGAATCAGATCTCCAGTCTGGAAGAGAAATACGCCGGCCTGAATGCCACAGGAACTGCCGATGCATCATCATCCACGGCGGGAGCTATGAAGGAACAGCTGGCTATCGCGATGAAAAAACTCTCTGCTGACTCGATCACTGTCCAGCTCGATGGCAGCATCTTGGGCAAGTTGTCCGTGGCCGGAGCGCTCCGTATCGGCGGCGATGCGCAGTTCGACGGCGAGACGATTTTCGCGAAACTTGCCACCTTCCTCGGAGATACCCTGTTCCGAGGTAGTGTGATGTTTGAAAAAGCGCCGACGTTCGGAAGCGATACGGCCGGCTTCGCGGTCATCGAGAAGGGAGCGAAGAAAGTCCGCGTGTCGTTCGATACGGCCTATGGGAGGCAGCCGATCGTCGCCGTGACGCTGACCAATGACCGATCTCCGCTCCTTGGTGGCGATGCGGATGCCGATCTGAAGGCAGATGTCGCTCTCGTAGAGAAAGATTATCTCGATACGGTCTTCGATGCGGATATGAAGTACATCGTGACAGAGAAAAGCGCTGATGGATTCACGATCGTTCTCAACAAGAAAGCCCCGGAAGATCTCCAGTTCAGCTGGGTCGCTATCGCCGTGAAAAAAGCTAGCACCTCCACATCCGTTTCGGATAGGGATAGTCAAGAGGAAGACGTACAAGAAAGCCTCCTAGCGCCGCTCCCGGTTGAAGTGCCTGTTGAACCGATCGCTGTTCCGGCGGCCGGTGAAAACAGCGTGCCTGTATCTGCGGAGGAGAGTCAGGTTCTTGACGCATCGCCATCCGTATCGGCGGAACCGCCCGTTTCTGATACGTCTGATAGTGTGTTGTAAGATGTCTGTGATAGAATAGGATGGTATGAATCTTCGTCTCCTCGTATCAGTATTCGCTATTTTCGCTACCGGAGTCATTGCTGGTTTTTTTTTGTATTCGCTGATGGAGAAAAAGTCTGCTCCGGTGGCAGAAAATGCTTCGAAACAGGTGAGGCAGATTGGTAGTTACCAGTATATCAATCCTTTGCTCGAGTGTGAGGTGGCGGAAGGATCGATCGATGCGCGCAAGGAGAATTTCCGCGATGAACTTGATCGTTTCATTGTCGGGCTGAAAAAGGATAAGAGTCTCACGGATGCGGCAGTGTATTTCCGCGATCTCAACAATGGACCTACATTTGGAATCAACGACCAGGCGGGTTTCTTTCCGGCCTCACTCCTCAAGGTCCCGATACTTATGGCGTACTACCATGTAGCAGAAAGGGATCCATTCATCCTGAAGGATGTGATTCGCTTTGAAGTCCCCAGAGATTTCGGGCCTATTCATCAGAGTATCGTCCCGCAGAAAGAGCTTGTTTCTGGTGAAGTCTATTCTGTCGAGGAGCTGATACAGAGAATGATCGTATATTCGGACAATCAGGCAGCTTTTTTATTGGCAAACTCGTTGCCGAAAACAGATTTTGAAAGCTTGTTCGGGATGCTCGGATTGGACAGGGATACGCTTGAAAAGACCGGAGCGAAACTTACGGTAAAGGAATATGCGAGTTTTTTTCGGATTCTTTTCAATAGTTCCTATCTTTCGTCTGAATATTCAGAGAAAGTCTTGAAACTTCTCACCGAGACGGACTTTTCAGGCGCCCTGAAGGCTGGGGTGCCGGAAGATGTTTCTGTTTCTCATAAATTCGGTGAGGCAGGGACGGGGGATATTGAGCGGCAGCTGCATGACTGCGGGATTGTCTACTTCCCCAATCACCCGTACCTGGCGTGCATAATGACGCGCGGCAAGGACACGGATGAGCTGAAGAAATCCATCGTCGACATCTCCCGTTTCATTTATGAGAAAATCGACGAGCAGTATTAGAGGGGGCATTCTCTCCTCCTCTTGTCGAGAGCTTCTCCCGTGCTGTATAATGAGAGCGATATAAACTCTGTGTTTCGAAATCAATGGCTCGCATAGCAAAAACAGAAATTACTATTGAAGCTCCGGCCCCAAAACAAAATCGCGCACTTTCCGTGATTATCGTGTTGGCAGTTTTGCTCGCGCTCTCTGTGGCTATTGCCGGTTATTTCTATTATCAGTATACGCATTCTGCACCGGTGAACAGCGAAGCCGATGAAGTGGCCAGTCTGACGAAGATTATCGGTGCGATGATGGAACTTCCGGAAGGGGAGACGCCGACGCTCGCGACCGTCACTGATCGGGACAAGCTCGCCGAACAGCCGTTCTTTCAGAAGGCCGAGAACGGCGATAAGGTGCTCATCTATACCAATAGCGGCCGTGCTATCCTCTATCGTCCGAGTACGGGGAAGATCGTCGACGTGACGACGGTGAATGTCAATCAGCCGGCAGACGCTCAACAGTCGCCTGCAGTACAGACCGAACAGCAACCGGCGGCACAAACCGATGTGACCGCTGCGGAAGCTGCCTCGGAGACACAGAGCGTGAAGATGGCTCTGTACAATGGCTCGACGAAAGTCGGCGTGACGAACACGATGGAAGAAGCGATCAAAGCCGCCTTTTCCGATATCGAAGTAGTGGCGAAGGAAAAGGCCGCGAAGAATGACTACCAGGGCAACATCGTCATCGACCTATCTGGCAACAATGCGGACCTCGCGAAAAGCCTCGCCGACAGTTTTGCCGGCATCATAGGTACTCTCCCTGCCGGCGAAACCGCCCCGGCAGCCGACATCCTCATCATCGTCGGCAATAAACAGTGATCCGAATGACAGCTGAGAAGCCAGCGTCTCCCGTCCCATCGGGAGATTTGCCTTTCATCATTAATTTCTCGTAGCTCTGCCGCGGGGTCTCCGCTAAGGAAGAGGTTGAGAAATCGTCAGTTTCCCAGTCTAATCTAGAGCGAAGCTCCTAGATACCTCGCCGATACGAAGCGTAGCGGAGTGAGTATACAGCTTGCCGCAGGGTAATTCATTGTCGGCTTCGGGCTATTTTTTTGTGCGACAAACATCTCGCCACCTCACTTCAGCCCCACCTCACTTCAGCCCCTTCATTATTTCCGGCATCTCCTCTCGTTCTCTCGACCACTCCCGCACCCCAACGCCTCTGTACACAATTCATAACGGTCGTTATGAATTGTGTACAGAGGGAAAGTATGGTATATATGAACATGCACGAGAACATAGCAGTATGTAGGAATGGAGTGAAAATAAATATGCAATCAAAAAATGTATTAGGAAAAAGAATGAAGTTACCGTACGGACTTATTGGGAGGGTCATATTGGGTGCGGTTGGGGCGGCGGGGATCTTGAGTATTGCCCTCGTCGCTCCGAATATTTTTCAGGCGGTACATGCGATAAAGAAGCAGCACAGAAGATTGTCTCGTCGTTACCAGTCGCCAGCCTATGTGAGAAAGGCCGTACAGCGTCTTGTGGATAAGAAAATGGTGGTGGTTTTTCATACGGCTGGTGAAGCAATCATTCGTTTGACAGACAAAGGCAAACGCGAGCTGCTGAAATATACATTGAAAGAAAAGTCGTTAAAAAAATGGCATTGGGATGGGAAATGGCGGGTGCTTGTTTTTGATATTGAAGAAGAGAATCGTTTGGTGCGGGATCGATTGAGACTGGATATGCAGTCATTTGGATTTGTGCGCCTTCAGGACAGTGTCTGGGTGTACCCATATGAATGCGAGCAAACTGTCGCGCTCCTTAAATCGCAATATATGATTGGGAAAGAGATGTTATATATGGTGGCGGAAGATATTGAGGATGACGAATGGCTCAAAAAAAAGTTTGCCCTCGGATAATAAACAGGGTTGGATCGTCGTTTTGACGCCTTATAGCTTGTACACAATTTGTAACGACCGTTACAAATTGTGTACAATGGGATGTTCTGGGAATTCTGACAGAAGCAAGACAAAGGGACATTTTCTTGTATTATTTCATTATTTAGCGCTATGCTAAGGGAGGGCAACGTATATTTTTAGGAAAAGTATGTCAGACGGGACGATAGATGAAATCAAGGCGCGGCTGAATATCGTCGAGCTTATCGGCTCGTACGTCCGGCTGGAAAAGGCCGGCGCGCACTATAAGGCTTGCTGCCCGTTCCATCAGGAGCGGACGCCATCATTCATGGTGAACGAGGAGAAGAATATGTGGCACTGTTTCGGCTGCGGCAAGGGCGGCGACGCGTTCGCGTTCGTGATGGAGATGGAGGGCTTGGAGTTCCGCGAAGCGCTCAAGATGCTGGCCGAGCGCGCCGGGGTGGAGCTGCCGCAGTACAAGGGCGAAGCGAAGAACAAGGAGACCAAGGACCGCATCTACGATCTGCTCGAGCTCGCGACGAAATTCTACGAGAAGCAGCTGTGGGACGGCGCCGGCAAAGAGAAGGCGCTCGCGTATCTGCAAGGTCGCGGGCTTTCGGATGAGAGCATCCGGAAATTCCGTCTCGGCTACGCGCCGGATGGTTGGCGGCACCTGCTCGAATTCCTGACGGGCAAGGGGTTCAAGGCGGAAGAGCTGGAACAGGCCGGCCTCGTCATCGGGAAGAATCAAGAATCAGGAATCAAGAATCAAGGGCTTTCCAAACATTCGAATCATGATTCCCAATTCCCAATTCCTCATTCTCGGCATTACGATCGATTCAGGGATCGCATTATGTTTCCCATCTTCGATATTCTCGGCCGCGTCATAGGGTATTCGGCGCGGGTTTCGCCGGGCGGCGATGAATCGCAGGCGAAATATATCAACACGCCGGAAACATCCGTGTACCACAAAAGCCGCGTGCTCTATGGGATGTTTCAGGCAAAGCAGGCGATGAAGCAGGCAGGTGCGACAGTCGTGGTGGAGGGCAATATGGACGTGATCGCGATGCACCAGGCAGGTATCGGCAACACGGTCGCGGTGTCCGGTACGGCGCTCACGCCCGAGCAGCTGACGATTATGAAGCGATATGGCAACGAGGTGAGGCTGTTTTTCGATATGGACGCGGCGGGGCAGAAAGCGGCTCGCAAGAGCGCGGAACTGGCGCTTGAGCAGGAACTGTCGGTGTCGGTCATCGCGCTTGCATCCGGCAAGGATGCCGCCGATATGGGTAAAGAGAATCCGGAGAAGCTCCGCGAAGCGGTCGCGCAGTTCCAGCCCGCATTGCAATATTTCTTGGAGACGAGTCTCGTTCAGCATGACAAAACGACGTCCGATGGCAAACGCAAGATAGTCGACGGATATGCGGAACTCCTGATGTCCGTGAAGAATCCGATCGAGCGGGCGCACTGGATCAAGGAATTGGCGAAAGCGATACGGATGGAAGAAAAGCTCGTGATGGGTGTCGTCAATGCGGCGTTCTTGGCACGGGAACGACGCGAACGATATGCTGCGCCAGGCGCAGGGCGGCAGAATCCTCCGCGTGCCGCCGTATCTTTCGGCAAGCGCTCCGAGATGCTGCGCGAAGAACTGGTAGGGATGATGTACGCTGATCATACGGTGAGAGAGGCGCTTCTCGGGCTCCTGATGGACAGCGAAACGAAGGCGTTTCTGGAGAAGCATCCGCTGTTTTTCTTTCTCGTGCAGGCAGGCGATCGCGAGCCCCTGTCGCTCATCGATGATGCGGCGCTCCGGAGCGAGGCGACGAGGCTCTCTTTCCGCGTTCTGGAATTGCCGGATTTCATCGATGTCGCGCCGTCGGAGCGCACTGGCAAGATGCTCGGGATGGCCAAGGGATACGCGGAGAGCCTGAAAGTCGAAATCACAAGGCGCGAGAAATTGGTCGCGCTCGAACAGGCTATCGGAGAGGCGCGGGAGCGGAAAGACAAGGATCTGGAGAAGAAGCTCGTGGCGCGATTCACGGCGGTTTCCTTGGACAGATCATAGGAAAATTGCTAGGATGAGGTATCCGCTCAATAACAGTTATGTCAAAAAAGATCATGAAATCAGCCAAAAAGACGAAACGGACTGTCAAGAAGGCCGCCCGGAGACAGGCTGTCCGCAAGCATCATGCTGCCAAGAAGAGGCATGCGAAAAAGTCCGTGAAAAGATCGGCAGCCAAGAAGCGTCGCGCTGCCAAGAAGCACGTCAGGCCGGCGAAGAAGAAGACCGTGCGCAGCAAGGAGTATATTCAGGAGAAGCAGGACGCAGTGACGGAACTCCTGGCGCGCGGCAAGCAGCGCGGTTTCGTCACGGAAGACGAGATCATCCATATCCTCCCCGATGTCGAGCAGGATCTCGACCATCTCGAGAACCTGTATGAACACCTCGAGACGTCCGGCATCCGCGTCGTCGGATCGGAAGAGATGCTCAAGATCGAGACCGCCAAGGTCGGCGAGCAGTTCGGCAAGAAAGACCGGCATAAGGCCAGGGAAAAAACCCCGGCGAAGGCCAAGGACAAGATGATGGATCTCGGCGAGGAGAGCACCTCGGATCTCGTGCAGATGTATCTGAAGGAGATCGGCCGCGTGGCACTCCTCTCCGGCGAGGAGGAGGTGCGTCTGGCGAAGCTCATCGAGAAGGGCGACCTCGCGGCGAAACAGCGCCTGACCGAGGCGAACCTGCGTCTCGTGGTGAGCATCGCGAAGAAATATGTCGGCCGTTCGCACAATCTCTCGCTCCTGGATCTCATCCAGGAGGGCAACATCGGATTGTTCCGCGCCGTGGAAAAATTCGACTATCGCAAGGGTTACAA
Organism: Candidatus Moraniibacteriota bacterium; assembly: GCA_049294475.1. Lineage (GTDB taxonomy): Bacteria > Patescibacteriota > Minisyncoccia > Moranbacterales > UBA1568 > UBA1568. Next base: position 7,435 of record JBAQCV010000044.1, read on the forward strand.
GTTCTCGACCTATGCCACGTGGTGGATCCGTCAGGCGATCACGCGCGCGCTGGCCGACCAGTCGCGCACCATCCGCATCCCGGTGCATATGGTGGAGACGATCAACAAGTACGCCCAGATCACGCGCCGCCTGGTGCAGGAGCTCGGCCGCGAGCCGCTCGCCGAGGAGATCGCCGCGGAAATGAACCTGGAAGTGGACAAGATCCGCCATATCCAGAAGATCTCGCAGGAAACCGTGTCGCTCGAGACATCGGTGGGCGACAACGAGGACGACAGCGTGCTCGGCGATTTCATCGAGGACACGGAAACGGTGATGCCGCACCAGTCGGCCTCGCGCAAACTCCTGAAGACGCACATTTCGGACATCTTAAATGAGCTCACGCCGCGCGAGCAGAAGATCCTGCGCATCCGTTTCGGACTCGAGGACGGCGTGACGCACACGCTCGAGGAAGTCGGGCAGGAATTCGGCGTGACCCGCGAGCGCATCCGCCAGATCGAGGCCAAGGCGCTCGAGAAGATCCGCGAGCACAGCAACATCAAGAAGCTGAGGGATTACTGAAGCGGCTCCCGGTATGCGGCCTTTCTAGCGTGTTTATGGAATCTCAAACATTGTTCGCATTGCTGAGTGTTCTGCTCGTGAGCGCGGTGTCGCTGATCGGCGCGTTCGTGCTTTCGCTCAAGGAAGAATTGCTGCACCGTGCGCTGTTTCTTCTGGTGAGCCTGTCTGCGGGGGCGCTCTTCGGCGATGCGCTCATTCATCTTCTGCCGGAGAGTTTCGAGATGCTCGGCGAGCCGTCGGTCGCGGCGCTTCTGGCGCTCCTCGGCATCATGACCTTTTTCGCGTTTGAGAAATTCCTGCACTGGCACCACGCCCACTCCGCCGCCGAGACGGACCTGCGCGAAGGGGCGGATCCGCTGCATGAGCATATCAAGCCGGTGGGGCATCTGGTCATCGCATCGGACGGGGTGCACAATTTCATCGACGGCGTGATCATCGGCGCGAGTTATTTGATAAGCATCGAGATCGGTATCGCGACGACGATCGCCATCGTCCTGCATGAGATTCCGCAGGAGATCGGTGATTTCGGCATACTGCTGCACGCGGGATTTTCGAAGGCGAAGGCGCTCCTGGTCAATTTCCTCTCGGCTCTGTCCGCGGTGTTCGGAACCATCGTCGCGCTGTCGCTCGGCACGGTAGATGACCGTTTTCTCGGCATGGTGATCGCTTTCGGCGCCGGGAGTTTCCTCTATATCGCCGGATCCGACCTGATTCCGGAGCTTCACAAGACTACGACCACGCGCAAGTCGTTCGCGCAATTCGTGGCGATGCTCCTGGGAATCGGCATCATGACGCTGCTGCTGTTCGCGGAGTAGGCGAGCCAGACGGGCAGAGGGTTGCCAAGACCGCCATCTTTGCGTATAATCAATGTGTTTTGCCCGGCAAGTAAAACAAAATACCGTATTCCGGCGTTCCGCCAGCTGGCGGATCAGCGGTAGAGACTGTATGAGATATGTATACTGTCTACGCCATTTATAATAAAACACAAGAAAAGATATATATTGGGCAAACCAGCAATCTTGAGAATAGGTTACAGCTTCATAATAACGGCACGTTTAAGGGATATACCGCACGTTTTGATGGCAAGTGGGCTGTAATCTATTCTGAAGAATTTTCAACGAGACAAGAGGCGTTACAGAGGGAAAAACAGTTGAAAAGTTTTCGGGGTAGAGAATTTGTTAAGCAACGCATTCCGGCGTAGCTCAGCGGTAGAGCGAGGGACTGTTAATCCCCAGGTCATAGGTTCGAATCCTATCGCCGGAGCATAAATGAAACGCGCACCCTTTTGGGTGCGTTTTTCATTTTATATTTCAGGGTGATAGGATTCGAACAGGGAAGGGGTCGGGAAACGGGAGTTTCCCGTTTGGGGTGACCGAGTCCTCGAGGGCTAGAGGGCGGAAGCCCTATAGAGCGCAGTGAAACGAGCAGCGAGTATTCCTATCGACGGAGCAAACACAACGAGGCTTTGACAAGCCTTGTTTTTTTGTGACCCGGATAGGATAGTAGAACTTTTTGTAGTAAGATGAAAATATAAAAATAAGATACTGGCACGGCTATATGCATTTCGTCAAGATTCTATTTCCGTCTCAGAATAATGAAGTTGCTAGCCTCAATAAATATTTGATATGGGGCTATCGTATTTACTACATTTATTCATATTTGGTTTTTTTGTTAATCAGATATCAACTTGTTTTTCTGATCAATCTTAATCCAAATTGGCTCTTAGTGCTTTTTATGTTAGAGGCCGCGTTTCTTTTTTATATCTTTCAATCATATCGAAGATTTTTTACGATTTCTGATACTATCAAAAAGAATTTCAGATTAAAAGCTTTTTTCTTTTTTTGGATTATAATCTTTTTACTATTTAACATATTCCAAATCGTAGTATCACCCGTACTGATAGCAGGTATAGAAATTCGATATGATTGGATGTTTACGGTTGTTCCTTTTATTCTTTGGATTTCTGGTGAGCTTTTATTTAAAAAAATAAAATGATATTTATTCAATTTATTGAATAAGTTCTAATGGTGTCCAGTCTCCGGAGTCAAGAAAATAGAGGCTTGTTTGAGCCTCTATTTTTGTTACCCGCAATGGACGTTCGAACCTCTTATGCCAGAAGTTTGTCGCCGTATTTCTCAATGAAGTATTTGACGGGATAGACGAGTTCTTTTTTCAGTGCTTCTTCCAGAGTGAACCAAACAGGCTTTACGCCTTCGTCGTTTATTTTTATCTCGCCAACATTTTCAACTTTGGTAGTGTAAAGATGCCATTTATGATTATCAGCACCACGGCGGCACTCATCACCAATGACATCTTCTTCCGAAAAAAGCTTTACGCTACGATCTTCGATACCCGCTTCTTCCTGCAATTCTCGTTTTGCAGCTGTTTCTGCATCTTCTCCAGTATCTAGATGTCCTGCTGGGATAGCGAAAGCAAAGGGGTAGATAGTGCGTTCAAAAAACAGAGCTTTACCATCCTTATTGAACACGAAAACACCCACGCTTTCGTGCCAGTATTCTTTAGTGGTCTCGTCCATCCACCAGACTGTCTTGGGGTCAATGACAATAAGGCGAGGGGATTTATCGCCACAGCTGTCGCAGAGGTAAAAAGTCTTCTCTCCTTCGAAAACGCGATTGATGCTTTCTGAGTGACACTTTGAGCAGTATTGATGGAACTGGTTATCCGTTGGCAGCGGAAAGTCAATCTTCATAAATCGTAATGTTACATCTTGTCTTTCCAGTAAACTCGTGTTACAGTATTTTGTCAAAGTTCAGCGTAACTTTCGGCAAGTTTTTTCACATTACGAGGAGAAGCTGAAATGAGAGTCTTCCGAACCGATTGTAGAGAATGGCAGGGCTATAAGCCTTGCAGCAAGCAAAAGGCGGGGCTGGTAGAGGGTTGCGAAGGTTGTCATCTCTATGCCCCGATTCAAGAAAATGTCCTGATTGTCGAGGCTGGCGGGCTGGGGAGTGCCTTGCGGACAAGTGTGGTTGCCAAGGAAATCAGGAAGCGCAGCCCAAATGCTCGCATTCAATGGTTGACCAGCGAACAGTCTGTCGAACTCGTGGAGAAAAACATCCCGAGCGTTGACAAGGCATATCCCACAACTTGGGAAAGCTTGATGATTCTTGGAGCGCAAACTTACAGCCAAATCATCAATTTTGAGTCCAACCCTCTGTATCTTGCCTTTGTGAGCGACCTGCTCCTGAAGAAAAGAGGATTCGCGATAAACGAGCTGGGAAATCTAGTTCAGGTATCGCGTTCCGCAGAAGAGTTTCTTTGGTTGCAGACTAATGACCGATTCCGTAGGAGGGAAAATAGGAAGTCGATGCAACAAATCCTCTTGGAAACAGCAGGATTGAAGTGGCAGGAACAGTCCTACGACTTAGCGACGAGGCCGGAAGACGACAAGTGGGCGCAAGCCTTTCTTGAATCAAGGGACATCACGGAAACAGATGTGCTTGTTGGTCTCAACATCGGCAGTAGCCAGCACCATAGCGCCAAGCGGTGGCCACCTGGGTATTTCTATGAGCTGGCCAAGCTGTGCCAAGAGCACCATCCCGAGTGGAAGTTGCTGGTGCTAGCTGGGCTGGAAGATGTTGATGCCTATGGTTTCATCTCTGGCTTGAACGAGGTGGAACCACTCGCCAACCTCGTCTTTACAAGCTATGGAAATACGATGAGCCAGTTCATCTCACTGGTTGGCCGTATCCCGCTCGTGATTTCGGCTGATACTTTCGGTCTGCACGTTGCTCTGGGACTCGGAAAGAAGGCCATTTCACTCTGGGGGGCACAACCAGAGAATGAGACCTACGGCTATGGCAGGGAAAGAAAAATCAGCCTCGACCTGGATTGTGCTCCGTGCTTTGCTGGGCGGCCAGAGAAATGTACGAACCCCAATGCTTTGCAGTGTATGAGGGGAATCAGCGTTCCGATGGTCTATCAGGCTTTGGAACAGGAGCTTTCGCAATGAAGGCTCACACTTGGTCTCGGAGTTGTTATACAGCTGCCGAGACTTTTCTTTTTTTCTTAAAATAGTGAATGGCAGGGTAGGGTAAATCTTACGCACCTTGTTCCATAAACTTCTTTAGCCCAAAGTAGTAAAACTTTGACTCCTTATCCTCTTGTATAGAGGTTCTAATAGTGTTCAGTAGGCGGAGCCAGCATCAGTATTTTTCAAGCGACCGGTTCCCATCCGGGCGAGAAATGCGAGAAAAGCCCCCGTATGGGCACATTGAGCGAAAGCACGATTCTGCGGAGTCGTGTTTTTGTTTTCGCCCGGATTCCGACCGCCTTGACACGGAGGAGTATACTGGAAGCAGGGGATGAAAGGAGGCGGAAACATATGATCAGGAAAATAATGCCGATATTCTGCGGCATGCTGGCGGGCATAGTGCTCGTCGGGGGGATGACGAGTCCCGCGGTATTGGCCAAGGAAAAAAACACGCTCGATCCCAAGC
>JBAQCV010000045.1:0-4192 GCA_049294475.1 Candidatus Moraniibacteriota bacterium
TGTGCTCGGCTCGTCGCTGAAGGAGGTTTTGAGTGCGTACGAAAAAATTATTGGTGAGAGTTTTGAGAAACTCACCAAGCCAGTCTTTATTTTTATTGATGAAGCGCAATATGATCCCAAATGGGCATCGGTACTGAAGTCGGTGTATGACCGATCGAATAAGGTGTTTGTCACATGTAGCGGTTCGTCGGCGGTTTCTTTGCAGACTAACCCGGATGTCATCCGCCGTTCTATTTTTCAGAAGCTCTTCCCGACCAGTTTCTCTGAATTCTTGATGATTCGCGACGGAAAATTTCCAGTCAAAAATCTCAAGAGAAATATCAAAGAAGCCTTGTTCAATGCCGAGTCTGCCAAAGACGCATACGAAAAGCTGAAAAGCATGGAGCAGCGCGTGGTGGGCGCATGGGCGTCCATAGACCGTCATTATGTCGATGAGTATTTGAAGATCGGTACCTTGCCGTTCGCCATCCGAATAAAGGACGAGACACGGGTATATCAGACCATCACTCTGCTTTTGGATAAGGTGATCAATCAGGACGTACAAAGTCTGGGTCGTTTTGATCCTAAGACTCTTATACATATCAAGAGAGTCTTGTTTCTGCTGGCCGAGTCCGATGTCGTGAGCATTCAAAAACTCGCTAAAACGCTTGAGACCACTGTAAGTACGATTTCCAATATCCTCGAGGTTTTGGAGCAGGCGGAGCTGCTTATCCGCGTTATGCCTTACGGCTCGAATGCCAAGAAAGTCAGAAAGCCGTCCCGATATCAGTTTATGTCCAGCGCGATGCGCTCGGCACTCCTGTCAGTTGCTGGTAACGAGCAGATATTTTCCGGTCAGAAAGGCCGTTTGATGGAGGATATCGTTGCTATGACACTGTATAGGGAGTTCGTTGCCAATAGCCGCGGCGCTTTGAATTACGATAACTCAAAAGCCGGCGCTGATTTTATTCTGACTATCGCCGGTAAAAATATTATCCCGATCGAGGTCGGCATTGGCGAAAAGCTCGGTACGCAAGCGCGAAGCACGATGAGAAAAGTCGGATCAGCCAAATACGGCGTAGTGATCTGTCGCAATGCGCTCACGTTGCTGGAGGATGCGAATGTGGTGAAAGTCCCGTTAGATTACTTCCTGTTAATATGATATTTATGCCAAAGGAAATCGCTGACGAGACAAAGAAAGAGACGTACTATAAATGCGCTCATTGCGGGGATGAGATTTTTTGGAATACCCGCAAAAAACTCACTTATTGTAAGTGTGAGAAAATCTGGATTGACGGTTGCGAGGACTACGTCCGGGTCGGCGGCGACAAGGCAGACTATAGCGTGATCGAAAAATAGATTTATGGCAAACAAGACAATAATCGACAAGAATATCCAAAAAAGGATTGATGCGGAAAGCGCTCTTGAATTGGTGCGGATGTTCGCCGATACGTGGATGTCGCTCGATGCCGGCAAGGAATTCGCGGGGGAACGTTACGAAGAGGGTATCGCCTACCCGGGTGCCAAGCCATCGATGCATATCGATGAAGACCTGATCGATGATCACGCCTGGCTTTCTCTGCTCATCTGGATTACCGCAGAAGCGCTCCTGGCGTCGAAACCGAAAAAGAGAAAAGCGATATGATAAAGAAGGGGGAGATGACTTCTCCGGGGGAATGTGCTAGGATAGTATTTCTTCGATGTAGCATGACCAATATTTATGGATATCCGGATTTCACGGGAAAATGGAGCGTACTGGCAGAAGAAGGGCGCACTCGCGTTCCGTTTTGACGTGAATGGCAAGGACGGCATCATCGTCTCGCAGGCCGGCCGGCATAGCTGCTTCTTTTCCATCGGTGACAAAGCAATGACACGGCGCAAGCTGATGCTTCTCGTGCGGCGTATGGTTGTCGAAGCGGTCGCCAAGAAATACAAGACGATCGTCATCGACTTCAAGCAACTCCGCTTCCCGAGTGTGGAGATATCAGAGAGCGAACTCGCCGAACTGATCACTGTCAATCTGCTGATGGCGGATTTCGTATTCCGAGATTTCCTTTCCAAGCCGAAAGAAGGGTTCTCGGAAGTGGAAACAGTCACCGTGGTAAACGCCTCCGGCCGAGACATCAGGCGTGGCATCGAGCGCGGAACTATTATAGGTGAAGAAGTGAATCGCTCGCGGCACATCGCGACGATGCCTGGCGGAGAGATGACGCCGGAAATTCTGGCACGACACGCGAAGCAATCCGTGAAGGGGCTCCCGGTGAAATACTCCGTACTCGATGAAGCGGCGATGAAACGTCTCAAGATGGGCGGCGTGCTCGGTGTCGGTATGGGATCGAGTGCGAAGCCATGCTTCATCATCCTCGAATATTTTGGCGGTTCGAAAAAAGAACGGCCGATCGTACTTGTCGGCAAAGGCGTGACTTTCGATACGGGTGGCATCAATCTGAAGCCGAGCGATGCTATCCTCGGGATGAATATGGATATGTCCGGCGGCGCGGCCGTGATTCATGCGCTTGCCGCGGCAGCACGTTTGCGACTCAAGAAAAATATCATCGCGCTCATTCCGGCAGTGGAAAATATGCCCTCGGGATCGAGCTATCGGCCAGGAGATGTGCTCCGTTCGATGTCCGGCAAGACGATCGAAGTGCAGAATACCGATGCCGAAGGAAGGATCATCCTTGCTGACGCGCTCACGTATGCCAAACGCTACCAGCCGTCGCTCGTCGTGGATGTCGCGACGCTCACGGGCGCGGCGCTCGTCGCGCTCGGGGAACGTGCGACCGCACTCTTCACACAGGACGAAAAACTGGAGCAGACGTTCCGCCATCTCGGCGAAGAGAGCGGAGACTATGTCTGGCCGCTGCCGCTGTGGGACGAATATGATGCCGAAATCAAGGGAACATTCGGTGATGTGGCGAATGTCGGCAAGACACGTTGGGGCGGAGCGATTACCGCGGCCGCATTTCTCAAGCAGTTCGTCGATGACGCGTATCCGTGGGTGCATCTCGATATCGCGCCGCGTATGACGACGCTCCCTGACGAATTCCTGTCCAAAGGTTCCGCCGGCGCCCCGGTCCGCCTCCTCGTGAGACTCTTGGAGAAAATCTGAATTATGCACATCAAGGAACTCGGGCATGTCGTCTTGTATGTAGCGGATCTCGGGCGATCCGCTGATTTCTATCGCGATACTCTCGGATTCCACGAGATCGAACGCCGATCGGGGATGGCGATCTTCTCTGCGGGACGCACGCACCATGAATTGCTGCTCATCGAGGTGGGAGGAGAACCGATCAAGAAGCACGCGCCGACACCCGGCCTGTATCACATCGGGTTCAAGATAGGCGACAGCCCAGAGGATATCCGCGCCGCCTATCGGGAACTCCGAGACCAGGGCGTCACCATCATCGGATCGGCCGACCATACCGTCACGCACAGCCTCTATATCCTCGATCCCGACGGCAACGAGCTCGAGCTCTACGCCGATGTCTCCGATGCCTGGAAAACCGACCCCCGGGCCGTCCTGAGACCCGCTCGACCCCTCATGCTCGACGAGGAATGATCCCCGAAAATCCGCTGTACAGGCGGATTTTTTTGTGGGAGAATGGATGGGAAGGATACGTAACTCATTACGTAATAGGAATATCCATGGAACAGGGAAAGTCGCAAATCATCATCTACAAGGCCGCAGACGGACAGACCAAGATCGATGTCCGTTTTGATGGCGAGACGGTATGGTTGACGCAGAAATCTTTATCCGAGCTGTTTCAAGTGGCCGTGCCCACTATCAATGAACACATCAAAAACGTCTATGAAGAGGCTGAATTAAAGGAAGAAGCAACTATTAGGAAATTCCTAACAGTTCAAAAAGAAGGCCGGCGCGAGGTTTCCAGAGAGCTGGAGTACTACAATCTCGACCTCATCATTTCGGTCGGGTATCGGGTCAAAAGCGCCATTGCCACGGCATTCCGTCAATGGGCGACGGCGCGCCTGTCTCAATAGCGGCCAGGCGGTGGATAACCATTTTCACCAGTTCAGGAAAATGGTCGATATTGGCTCAAAGAATTGAAAAGCGAGAAAAAGAAGCTGTCGAAGAAATTAAAAGGAAAATAATATGAAAAAAACAGCAAACAATTTCGCATTCATTGACAGCCAAAATGTCAACCTCGCCATTCGTGATCTGGGCTGGCGCTTGGATTTTCGGCGTTTCCGA
>JBAQCV010000046.1:0-22359 GCA_049294475.1 Candidatus Moraniibacteriota bacterium
AGCCGACACAATTCGCTCCGCCGCCAGAAGGAGCAGGGTTGGTACAGGTCCTTGTCTGGATGCCGGTCGTTCCGCAGGCTGTGGCGGAACAGGATCCGAAGTTTGACCAGCCGCCGTCGATCGGGAAAGAACAGAGAGACTCTGCAGAAGTAACAGCAGAACAGCGGTTAGTGCAGCTATTCCTCTGACCCGTGTTGGTCATCCCGCAGCTGTTGGGGGACGAGACACAACTGGAGTATGTGGGGGTGCACACACCACTAGGTTCTACCCATGTCCAAGTCGTACGTGAACCGTCTGCACTCACTCCAGTAGCCACCCATCGTCCGGTCGAGGTTGGGCCTGGTACGCCAGAAGGAGGCCCATTAAAGTAACCAGGAGGAACCATTTGTCCTGGTTGAGGTGTGGTAACAGGATTATTTGGATTGTTTGGTTGACCACCAGCATCCTGATTGGTAGTAAACATAGTAATAGGGCCGCTCGGCGGACCGGAAGCGGGCACTAGAAATGGTCCGCTCGTTGCAGGAGCAGGTGAGAGGGAAAATGGGAGGGGAAAACTGCCGCCCCCGCCTCCACCCCCAACTCCTCCGTCACCACCGCCTCCACCAAGTGCAAAGGCAGAATCTGCAAAAGTGAGACTAGAAAAAGCTGCAAGAAAAAGAATGAGACTAATGTTTTTCATACTGTTTGTGTTACTCTTACTGACTGCTCTCTTCACCAGTATGGTGATCATTGGATCGTGCCAACAACAAAAGCCCGCCGATGATAGCTACATTCTTGAAGAATTGGAGGAGGTTGTAGAGCTGCACATCGCCCCAATTGGAGTGCTCTATGAGTGTGGCAAGAACCATGAACACCACCAGGATGGAGGCGGCGGTCTTGACCTGCCAATTGGCGAGGATCATCGTGCCGCATACCAGTTTGATGGTGATGGCCAGGACAATGGCGGCAAGCGCGAGTGGCATGCCGATGACGGTCGTGCCGATGGCATCAACCTGCTGATTGAAGGTGATGATGAAGAGGATCGCGCTTAGGATGAAGAGCGATGCGATGAAGATCCTCGGGAGATGATCGTGTACAAGTCGGGTGAGCATGGTTTTGTTTTATATTATATCCTTCCCCTGTTGATTACATCATAACAGAAATGGCAAAAAAATGGAACATCTGTTCAAAACCTGTCAACCCAGCACCAATGCTAGGAAACAACAATGGCAATATGGCATCGTGAGACGCAGTCGCCTCTTCGGCTCAGACAAGCGGTTACGAACATTTCTGGAGAGCATGGGTGCTGGGTCAAGTCCGGCTGATACCACCCCCGCCTCGCCCCACTGTCTTTCTTTTTTGCACAATGCCATACGCGCAGATGATGAGAGACAGCCACAACATCCAGTTTCCGAGACGTGTGAAAAGTGTCTGCGTCGCGATACGGGCAATATCCGCATACAACACGCCCGTGCTGCGAGCCGATTCCGCTATTACGGTGCCATCCGGCGTGATGACGAGCGCTGTACCGGCATTGGCGGCACGGAGGAAAAAACGCCCAGTCTCTGCGGCACGCATCCGTGCCTGTATGCGCGTCTGTCTGGCGAGACGCATCGAGCCATGTGCGAAAGAAAGCGAGGCGTTGTTGATGAGGACTTCCGCGCCGTCACGCGCGAGCGTGCCATACAGTACGTCGGACAGGATTTCGGAACAGAAGAGCGAGCCGAAATTCCCCTGCCCGGTACGCACGACAACAGGTGATTCACCGCGTGCATACTCGCGGCTTTTCATGAACGCATCCGCCCACGCACCATTGCCGAAGAGACGCGCCATGCCTCCCGTAAAGAACGGGAGATATTCTCCGTGCGGGACCAGAAGCAACTTCGTGTACTCTCCCGTTATGAGTCCGTTCTCATCGTAGTAGGAGAGGACAGAAAATGGCTTGCCGTCGATAGTCGTGCGTGCGGAATCGACGAAGGTCATCGATGTTCCTCCGCTCACGCTCTGGAGGAGTGCCTTCCGGCTCATCGGAGAAAACGATGCGAGGAAACGTGTGTCTTCCGGAAAAACAACGAGATCAGGTTTTTGTTTTTCTTCTCTGATCTGTGCGAGCAGCGAAAGAAATACCTCTCTCCTCGTTCTGCTCTCATCGGCGAAGACGGAAAAGCCGGAAGGAAAGTCGGTATAGAGAAGCGCCACGGAAATACGCGGGGACGAAGGATGCCCCAGAGAAGACAAGGAAAGAAAAGTTGTCGCTAGTATGAAGAGGATCGCAAGGATTGTAGCGGCAATATACGTCTGCTGCGACAATCTGAATCTTTTCTCCACGCAAAGGAAAAACGCGATATTGACCGCTACGATGATGAAACTCAAAAGATACATCCCCCCGACAGATGCCCACGGCAAGAACGGACTGTCAGCGAGCGTGTAGCCGAGATTCCCGAATGTCCAATGCGCGCCCCAGAACGTGCCGTCGCCGTACGAGACGAGAGAGAATCCGAACGTGCGGAGCCATTCGAACACGACCCAGAGCGCTGCGCCGAGCGTGATGTCAAAAAAAGTGCTGCGCCGAAATACCTGGAATGCCGCCGCCCACGCTCCAGTGAACAGCGAAAGGACAATCACGGAAACCGCCCACGCGATAGAGACGAAAATGAGAGAAGTCTGCGGATCGGCGACCCCCGCCCAATCGAGCGGATGGCTGTCGAAGAACCAAAACAGTACGACACCAAAAAATATCAGACCAAACAGAAATCCTCCCGCGAACGCATCTCGCGTACCGCACTTCTGCCGCGCGCGCGTCAGAAAAATAAGCAGCGGCGTCAGCGCCACGAAAACAAGCGGCCATGCCCATGAAATATCGAAAGTGATACTGCACACGATACCGCTCGCCAGAGGAAGAAGAAACAGGGAATATTCTTTATTCCTTATTCCTGCCTGCCCGCCAGAGCCTTGGCGGAGGGACTCCTGATTCTCTATTCTATATTCTCTATTCCACATTCTATATTCTACTCCCTGCGAAGCAACTTCTTTATGCTGCCAACCCAATATGGGCCTTGATGAGAACGATATCTTTTTTCGCTGTTCTCACATCGCTTTTCAGGGAAGATGTTTCTTCGTAGACCGCGTCTACTTGATTTTGTGTTCGGGTGTCGATACGGTTAACAGTGGTTTGCAACACGGCCACATCTGTTTTCAGTACGGCCACATCTGTTTTCAGTACGGCCACATCTGTTGCAAGTCCGTCAAACCGCTGTTCCATATGGTCAAAGCCACGAGCAACCATGCCTGCCAATTCATCGATTGTGATGTTTTTTTTCTCTGTTTTTTTTCCCATAGCATTTGATTTCTTCACTCGTACCACTATAGACTACATCCCCCTATGATTTCTGTCAAAAACAACAAAACTCCTCGCTGTAGGGCGAGAAGCTTCGTCTGAATATATGCTACATTCTATATTCTCCGTTCTCCTCCCTACGGAGCCACTTCTTTCCAGTTGTAGTCGCAGGAACGGGTGCCGGTGCAGTTGTCGGTACCACATCTGTTGGCATCGGTAAACTTTTGGCCGGAACAGACTCGGTTGGTTTGGCTGCAATCAGGGACACAGATACTTCCACATGGTTGGGTATTGCAGGATTCATTCGACACTTTTCCGCAGCTATCAGTCACCGTCCGTGTGCCGCCGCCGCATGTTGCAGAACACGCTCCGTACGTATTGATACCAGTAGGGACGCAGCTTGGTGGAGGCACGCAGAATGGTGGAGGGGTAGAGGCACAGACTTTCTCATATGTCTGACATCCGTCGGTGCAGGTTTGGGTTTCAGTGGTGCTCGACGGAGTTTTTTTGGCACAAGCACTAGAACAAGACTCGATCGTAGGAACACAGGTTTCACCATCGCCGCCCCCTCCCCCTCCTGTGCGCCATACCCAGGTACCAGTCTCATAATTTGCTACCCAATACCCATCTCCGCCTCCTATCCCTATGAAACCTCCTACATTTGGATCAACGGGGCCATCAATCAGGAACGCATCATCAGAAAACTCAAGCCCGCCCCCCTCTCCGCCACCCGCACCGAAAACTGCAGCCGGAACAAAGAGTATACTGAGCACAAAGATGAGCGTAAAGATATTTTTATTTTTCATAATGTTGATGGAATCTCGATGTAATAGTTGTTGTTTCTGCACTCTGTTGCTACGGAGCCACTTCTTGCCAGTTGTAGTCGCAAGAGCGGGTGTTGGTGTGTATTATTGATGCACTGCATCCGTTGGAGGGCGCAAGCCTGGATTGTTACACGGGGAAATGTTGCAGGCCTCGGTCCGCAGAGGCGATCCGCAGCTATCGGTCACTGTCCGCGTACCGCCACCGCAGGTGACGGAACATGTACCGGGATATCCTGTGATGGCTCCGCCGTTTCCGGCACGCACAGGGACACACCCTGGGAGCGGGGTACAGACCGGCGGAGGAGCAGGAGAGGTGGTGCAGGCTTTCTGATACGAGGAACAGCCATTGGTGCACGTCTGTGTGAATCCGTTTTCTTCATCCTCATCCACGCCTTGCTGTGCCGTACAGGCTCCGCAGGATTCAGCGGTTGGCGTGCAGACAGGACCTGGTCCAGGATCTGTAGGACAATCAGATTCTTGGAGAGGACAGTGAGCCACCAGCAAACTCCCATCGCACTGCACAACAGCGCAGAGTGGATCAGGAGGCGGGAGCGGCATTGATGTCGGCGGTGGCGTCGGTTCCTCCGGCGGCGGGTCGCTAACACCAAACGCCACAGCTGGAGCAAGCAGCAGACTGAAAACAAAGATGGTTATGGCTATGTTTTTGTTTTTCATACTGTAATTATAGAAATGAAACAGGTGAAATATCTGACTACTGCTTGATATGCCCCCGCATAAACACCAGAAATGGATCTTGGCTTGCCTGTCCTTTATTCAAAACGTACGAGACTCCATACACATTCGCTTGCAGCGCATCATTCAGGCTTTTCTTCGCCTGTTCCTGCTCGCCGATGGCGAACAAAGCGCGCGCCAGAGCCAGATACCCGAGCTCGCTCTGCGGCGACGCATCGATCGCCTGCTGTGCGTACGTCTTCGCTCCTTCCGCGTTATTCTGACTCACTCGTATCATACTATGCAAGGAGAGAATCTTCGCGCGCGTATCGCGGTACTGTGCCTTGTCCAGTCCTTGCTCCAGATACTCTTCCGCTTTCGCAATGTCATCCTTCATTATGAGCGCTACCTTCGCCATCCCAATGTACGCCCGGCTCTGCGTCTCTGCGCCGCCAAGTTCCAGCGCTTTCTGATAGAACCTGGCTGCCTGATCGTAGGATTCTTTCTTCACGAGTGCATCGGCATGGTGCAGATAGACTGTGGAATTTCTTGATTCAAGTTTGAGCGCCTGCGCATAGTGATTCAGCGCCTCGTCATAGTTGCCTTTCTGATAGGCCAGCATCCCTGCCAGATCATGATAATAGGTGTTGTCTGCGGCAGATGGAGCAATGCCCGCGAGAAGCACTTCCGCTTGCGCCAAAGAAGTGTTGGTATGGCGCATGTCCGCTTCTTCGAGGGAGTACCCGGCGAGTACCAGAATCAAACGTGCGGAAGATGGCCCTTTGGCCAAAAGATCCGAAATAATTTTTTGTCCTTCGGAATATTTCCCGTCCGCCACCAATTGTCCAGAGTCCACCAGGAGTTTCTGCTCTGCCACCTGCGATGATGACAGTTTCGTATTCTTGCTACCGTAACCGCCACCGAAATCTTTCTTGATGAAATACGCGACGGAGAACACGACTCCGAGTATCGCCAGCAGCACGATGATTATCTTTATCAAAGTCTGTTTCATATTTTTTGTTTTAGAGACTCTGCTCCCTTGCTTCCCATACTAGCAGAAATTATCAAAAAGAGAAGGATTCGCCGCATACTGTCAACCCCCCTTATTCTTCCAAGCGTTTGAGGAGGTTGTCCAGGTCTTCCGGCGCATAATATTCGATCACCACTCTGCCGCCTTTACCCGAGGGTGCTATCCTCACTTTCGTGCCGAGGATCTGCGTCAGGCGTTCCGTGCGCCGGATGATGTCCGGATGAAGCGTCATCGTGCTGCGCGTATGGGTCTTCACCGAGACGCTCCGCACTTTCATTTCCGTCTCGCGCACGGTGAGCTCTTCCTTGATGATGAGCTCGAACACGGCGCGCTGCTTCTCGGGATTCTCGATGGCGAGGAGCGCCTTGGCGTGCCCTTCGCTTATCTTGCCCTCCGCCACGGCGCGCTGTATCTCGATCGGCAGGTGGAGCAGGCGCAGGGTATTGGCGACCGCGCTGCGGCTCTTGCCCATCTTCTTGGCCACCGCTTCCTGGTGCATACCGAACTCGTCGAGCAGCCGCAGGTAGGCTTTCGCTTCTTCGATCGGATTGAGATTGTGACGCTGGATATTCTCTATGATGGCGAGCTCGAGTTTCTCCTGATCGGTGGCGCTGCGTACGACGACCGGTACCGTATTCAGTCCGGCGCGTTTCGCTGCCTGGAACCGCCGTTCGCCGGCGATGATCTCATAACGATCCCCGACTTGACTCACGACCAGCGGCTGCAGGATGCCGTGTTCTTGGATCGACTGCGCGAGTTCATCGAGCTTCGTCTCGTCGAAGTGCAGCCGCGGCTGATGCGGATTCGGCGCGATTTTTTCGAGGGGAATCTCCAGCGCCTCGCCATGCAAACGATCCGGAACAGTAGGAGCCACGAGGGTTTGCGACGCAGGACCGCCTGGATGAGATGCCGGCGAGGCGGAAACGGGATGTACGCGCGGCACTGAAGCCGTATGAAAAGGCGACGAACCCGCTGTGTCTGCGGTTTTTTTCTTCGGCGGTATGAGCGAGGCGAGTCCCCGGCCCAACCCGTATTGCTGTGCCATATTTTTGCTTTACAATACTTTTAACGTTTTCTTTTCCTGTTCATCTCTTTCCAGGATCTCCCGGGCGACTCCCTTGTAGGCGCGGGCTCCTTTGGAAAAAGCGTCGAAATCAAGGATTGATTTTCCGAAACTCGGCGCCTCGGCGAGACGGACGGAGCGCGGGATGACGCTCTCGAACACGGGCCCCGGAAAATGCGCGCGCACTTCGGATACGACCTGGTGCGCCAGACGATTGCGCCGGTCATAGAGCGTGAGGAGTGCGCCGCCGATCCGAAGATTCGGCTGCAAGTGTTCGCGCACGAGCTCGATCGTGCCGAGGAGCTGGCTCAATCCCTCAAGCGCATAATACTCCGTTTGCACCGGGACGACCACCTCATCGGAAGCCACGAGCCCGTTGATCGTGAGCAGCCCGAGAGAAGGCGGGCTATCGATCAGGATATAGTCGTAGTACGACCGGATGGGCCGCAGCGCGTTGTAGAGGCGGAATTCCCGGTGTTCGATATGCACCATCTCGATCTCCGCGCCCGCCAGATCCTGCGCCGCCGGAACGATATGCAGATTCTCCGTCTCCGTCCGCAGGATGATCTCCTGCGCCGGCAATCCGAGAATCATCGCATGATAGAGGTTTTTCTCCAGGCTCTTGGCATCGATGCCGAGCCCCGAAGACGCGTTGCCCTGCGGATCGAGATCGACGAGCAGCACCTTCTTCCCCGCTTCGGCCAGATAGCGGGCGACATTAATAGTCGAGGTGGTTTTCCCCACCCCGCCCTTCTGATTGACGAACCCGATGATCTTTGCCATATTTCCTTTCTATTATAGTCCATTGACAAACGATTATCAATTTTCTATCCTGCTCCTGCGCTCTTGTGACAGCCTGTGGCTCAGGAAAAAGAAAAATCGGATACGCCGGGATGGCTCGCGTCGCGTCGACAAGCGAAGCCAGCCTCGACATCTGGGCGGGCGAGTCGAGGCGGGTGGAATGCCTGCCCGAAACGTTTCACGAGTAAGCTTGCTTACGCAGTGATACGGGCGGGGTAGATTCAGCCGCCTGAGGCGGCCACACGGGACACGAAATGGGCGAGTGGTGGAATGGTAGACACGTTGGACTCAAAATCCAATGCTGGCAACAGCATGAGAGTTCAAGTCTCTCCTCGCCCACAAAACGATAGCAATATCATGAGAGTTCCCCTCCAGAGGCGGGTAAAAAGTCTCTCTCCCGGCACAATCACAAGTCCCGACCCAGTATCGGGATTTCTTGTTTCAAAAATATCGCACATCCTGACAATCTTACTTTTCGTGCAATTGCATAAAAAGTAAGATCAATGATTGCCCTTTTTCCGGAGGGCCGCGGCAGTGACGCGGGCGAGGAGCGTCGCGACCGTGACCGGGCCCACGCCGCCGGGCACCGGAGTGAGGAACGAGGCGATAGCGCCGACACTCTCCTGATCCGCATCGCCCACGACCATACCGCCTACGCGCACGATACCGGCATCGATGACGACGGCGCCGTGGCGCAGCATACTGCCCTGTAGCAGATCCGGTATGCCGCACGCGGAAACGACGATGGCGGCATTTTTCAGACGCGTCTGTTCCGCGACGATATGCGCTGGCAGGATGAACTCGGCTGACATCCCCTCGAGGCGCAAAACTTGCGTCATCACCTTGCCGAGCAATGCGGAATTCACGATCACTGTCGCGCTCATTGCGGCCAACGGTGCCCGGGTAGCGCGCAAAAGTGCCAGAACGGCCAGAGGCAGCACCGGATAGGCATTCTTGTCCCCGGCAGACAGGCGCGCGAGCGTTTCCTGATGGAATCCATCAGCATCCTTGTCCGGCGCGATAGCCGCGATGATACGATCCGTATCGAACCAGGCAGGAAGCGGCAACTGCACGATGATCCCGTGGATATCGCCTCTCCGGTTCAATACTCCGATGGCAGCGATGATATCATCCTCTGCAGTGTCCGCGGGAAAACAGCGCTTCTCGAACAGCATCCCTATGCGTCCCGCCGCTTTCTCCTTCAGGCCGACATAGATATGCGAGGCCGGATCATCCCCGACCAGGATCACCGCGAGGCCAGGGGTGACGCCTGCCGCCGCGATACGCGCCTGCGTTTCCGCGAGCATCTTGTCGGCGACCGGTTTTCCATACAGCAGTGCCATATTCCAGAATTGCTACTATTTATACTGCTGGTATCCTCCGCTCCCTACGCTGACAGGACAAAAAAGAAAAACAAGACGGCTATCACGATCCTGTATGCTCCGAATGCGATGAAGGTGTGGGTCTGTACGAAATGGAGCAGGAATTTGATCGCGGCGAGAGCTACCAGGAACGCTACCAGGAACCCGACGAACAGCAAATGAAAATCCGCGGAAGAAAACAGGGAAGCGTTTTTCACGAGATCGAGCGCTGTCGCGGCAATCATCGTCGGTACCGCCAGCAAAAATGAGAATTCTACGATCGCCGTCCGCTTCATCCCGAGCCAGAGTCCGCCGAGGATCGTCGCCGCGGCTCGCGATACGCCAGGAATGACGGAAATCGCCTGAAATGCACCGATAATGAACGCCTTCCGATATGGGAGAGTCGCGAGATCTTCGATCGTTCCCTCTTTGTCTTTGCGCGACATCTCGAAAAGGATGATGATGACACCGCCGATGAAAAGCGCCGCCACCACCGTCATCTGGGATTCGAAGAGCCTGCGGATCGACGCATAAAAAAGGAATCCGATGCCGAGCGCCGGCAGAAGCGCCACGGCGATGCGCTTCATGATTTCCCGATCCAGGAAAAGTTTCCGGAAGTACAGGGCGACGACGGCGAGGATCGCGCCGAGCTGAATCGCTATCTGGAACGTCTTCAGGAATTCCGTTTCCGGAAGGCGCAGGAGTTCCGCGGCGAGAACGAGATGCCCCGTCGATGAAATCGGCAGGAATTCCGTCAGGCCCTCTACGATACCGAGTATGATGGCGTCAAAAATATCCATGCGATCGTATTATGAAAAATTTTTCAAAATAAAGTCCCGGCAGATCCGGTCTCGACAAGCGGCGCGTGTTCCGTCTTGGCCGATTCGAGGAGCTTCTTGTTGCCATGGAGATCCGCCAGATAACCCCAGTCGCGGAATTCCGGATGGCGCTCCAGCTGCTGCTCGAGAATCTCTATCGTGGCCCGCACATCGCCCGCTCCGGTATGCGCCGTCGTATGCTCCTTGCCGCAATAGTGCCTGTACGCCGCCGAGAGATTGCGCGGGGCGAACATATCGCGCGCCTCCATCTTGTGATAGAGGATCTTCGCATCGAGCACTTTCTTCGACGCGAAATCGAAATTTTTGCCGACAGACGCGAACTCGCCCCGCAGGAACGGCAGATCGAAACCGGTGATGTTGAACCCTCCGACATCCGCGCCGTCGAACATGCTCCACAATTCATAGGAAAGCTTGGCGAAACTCGGGCTCTGTGCGACATCCTTGTCATAGATGCCGTTGATCCGGCTCGCCCCTTCCGGTATCGGCTTGCCGGGATTGATACGCTGGCAGTACGCCACGATCTCCCCGTCAGGCAGGATCTTCTCATAGGCGATCTCGATGATCCTGTCCTCTCCGGGCGTCAATCCAGTCGTCTCCAGATCGAAGATGATGAGCGGCCGATCGAGCGGCAAAAACTGTGCGATAGCTGATTTCATAATAGCAAAATAAAAATGGAGATATCAAAATGGAAAATGACAATGCAAAATTCAAAATTTTCAAAACAGACAATGTATCTATTCTAACATCAATTCTAACTCCCTTCCAGTCGCCACTTTTTGCATTTTTAATCGTATAATTTTGATATTTGATTTTTACATTTTCAATTCCATTATCATTCCACCGTCACTGATTTCGCCAGGTTTCTCGGCTTGTCGATGTCGTAGCCTCTCGCCACCGCCACATAATACGCGAAGAGCTGCAGCGGGATGACGGCGAGAAGCGGTGTCAGCATCTCGAGCGTCTTCGGGACGAAGATCGCATCGGTCGCTTTCTTGGCGATGGCGGCATCCTCATCGGTCGCGATCGCGAGCACCTTGCCCCCGCGCGCGAGGATCTCTTCCATCCCGCTCGCGTTCTTCTCATAGACGCTGTCACGGGGCATCACCATCACCGAGACGACGGACGGATCGATGAGCGCGATGGGCCCGTGCTTCATCTCTCCCGTCGGATATCCCTGCGCCGGCACATAGGCGATCTCCTTGATCTTGAGCGCTCCCTCGAGCGCGTCGGGAAAATTGTATTTCCGCCCGAGATAGACATAGTGCGCTTGCTTCGCATATTTTTTGGCTAACTTTTTTATCGTTTTCGACTGTGTGAGCACGCGTTCCATGTGTTTCGGAATGAGGGAGAGCTCCTTCGCGATACGCTTGCCCATCACGAGAGAAAGTCCGCGCTGCCGTCCCAGATAGAGCGTCAGGAGGGAGAGGATCGCCAGCTGCGACGTGAAGGCCTTCGTGGAGGCGACGGAAATCTCCGGCCCCGCATGACAATACACCCCCGCGTCCGTCTCCCGGGCGATCGTCGAGCCGACGACATTCACGATGCCGAGGGTCAGGGCGCCTTTTTCCTTGGCCTCGCGGATGGCCGCGAGCGTATCGGCGGTTTCTCCGGACTGCGAGATGGCGATCACGGCGGTTTTCTTGTCGAGAATCGGCTTGCGATAGCGGAATTCGGATGCCATCTCCACTTCTGTCGGGATGCCGGCATATTCTTCGAGCATATATTCCCCCACGAGTCCGGAATGATACGATGTCCCGCAAGAAACGATGATGATGCGATCGATCGAACGCAGGCGTTTTTCCACCGTTCGCAGCCCGCCGAGCCGCGCCCTGCCATCCTCGAAGATAAGCCGTCCGCGGAGCGCATCCGCGAAACTCTTCGGCTGCTCGAAGATTTCCTTGAGCATGAAATGCGGATATCCGCCGTGCTCGGCGACCGTCTTGTCCCGCTCGAGCGTCAATTCCTCTTTTTCTTTCTTGCGGCGGGTATTCGTCTTCACGACATATCCGTCCTTTCCGATGACGGTTATCTCTCCGTCGTCGAGGTATACGATCCGTCTCACGTCGCCGACCATCGCCGACGCGTCGGACGCGATGAACATCTCGCCGTTTCCGATGCCCAGCACGAGCGGGCTGCTCTGCCGCGCCGCAAGCATCACTCCCGGATCTTTCGCCGAGATCGCCACGATGCCGTACGCGCCGCGGAGCTGCTTGAGCGTCTTCACGAACGCCTCCTCGAACGGCAACCTCTTCATTTCCGCTTCCAGAAGATGCGCGACGACTTCCGTATCCGTCTCCGAACGGAACCGGTGCCCGCGTTTCTCCAGAGCCGATTTCAGCTCGCGATAATTCTCGATGATCCCGTTGTGCACGACCGCCACCGTGCCGCCGCAATCCGTATGCGGGTGCGCGTTTTTCTCCGACGGCTTGCCGTGCGTCGCCCAGCGCGTATGCGCGATGCCTATCGTCCCATCGACCCCTCCATTCAGCTTTTTCTCCAGCTCCGCCACCTTCCCGACAGATCGTACGATCCGTATCCGCGTTTCTTCTTTTTTATTTTTTCGATGTGATATTTTATCCTGAAGGACGGCGATACCGGCCGAATCATAGCCGCGGTATTCGAGCCGCTTGAGCCCTTCGAGCAGGAAATCCTGCGCCGGTCTTTTCCCGAAATAGCCTACGATGCCGCACATAGGTTGCAAGATAAAAAATCAAATCGAAAATGTGTTTTAGGTGACCACGAGATTCAGGATCTTGTCCGGCACATAGATCGCCTTGCGGATCTCTTTCCCTCCGATATGCGCCATCACTTTCGGATCAGAGAATGCCATCGCTTTCACTGTCTCTTCATCGCTGCCCGTTTCCACGACGAGCACGGCGCGCAGCTTGCCGTTTATCTGGACAGCCACGTTGGCCGTTTCCGATTTCAACAGACGCGCATCATATTTCGGCCACGCGGCAAGGAAGACCGACTTCTTATTTCCCATCCCGTGCCACAATTCCTCCGCGATATGCGGCGCGAAAGGCGACAGCAGCAGAACAAGCGACTGATACTCGACGACTGACAGCTTCGGACACCTTTCCATTTCATTCACCAGAATCATCATGGCGCTGATCGCGGTATTGAACTTGAACTCTTCGATATCATCCGTCACTTTCTTGATGGTCCGGTGGAGCAAACCCTGAATCTTCTTATCGCCGGCCACCGACTGCCCATCTTTCGTCACTTTCTCCTGCAGCTTCCAGACCTTGTCCAAAAACCGCCGCAAACCGATCACGCTGCCCATATTCCATCCCTTCATATCCTCGAGCGGCCCCATGAACATCTCATAGAGACGCAGCGTATCCGCGCCGAGCTCGCCGACCACCTCATCCGGATTCACGACGTTGCCGAGCGATTTGGACATCTTGCGTCCGTCTTCCGCGAGCACCATCCCCTGATGGCGCAACTTCACGAACGGTTCGTCGAATCCGAGATAGCCGTACTTCGCCAAAGCCTTGGTGAAAAAACGCGCATACAGGAGGTGGAGTACCGTATGTTCCGCCCCGCCCATATAGAAATCCACCGGGAGATATCGCTCCAATTTCTTCGGATCGGCGAATCTCTTCGTATTCTTCGGATCAGCGAAACGCAGATAGTACCAGCTCGAACACACGAACGTATCCATCGTATCCGCCTCGCGGCGCGCGATCGAACCGCACGTCGGACACGTCGCTTTCTGGAAACTTTTCGAACGCGCCAGAGGCGACTCGCCTGTCGGGCGGAAATCCACATCCGTTGGCAGCTTCACCGGCAGATCTTTTTCTGGCACCGGCACCGTGCCGCACACATCACAATAGATGATCGGGATCGGCGCCCCCCAATACCGCTGCCGCGAAATGAGCCAGTCGCGCATTTTATAATTCACTTGTTTCTTCGCCATACCTTGCGCGGCAAGCCACGCGGTGATCTTCGGCCGGGCTTCAGCCGATGACAGCCCATCAAATTGGCCGGAATTGATGAGGATGCCATCTCCATCGAAACACTCTTCCAATCGTTCCGCTTTCTTCCACAGTTCCTCATCGGCAGGTTTGATAGATACTTTCAGTGGAATACCATATTTTTTCGCCATATCGAAATCGCGCTTGTCGTGCGCGTCGGCGAACACCGCTCCCGTGCCATAGTGTCCCAGAACGAAATCCGCGACCCACACGGGGATCTTTTCTGTCGTCGCCGGATTGATGGCCAACACCCCTTCCAGCGCGATTCCGGTTTTTTCCTTGTTGAGATCCGTCCGCTCCAAATCGGTTTTTTTCTTTGTTTGTTCGATATATTTCCTGACCTCTTCAATATTTTTGATTTTTGATTTTTGATTTTTGATTTTGAGAAGCGCAGTGACGATCGGGTGCTCCGGCGCCAGCACGAGATATGTGCCGCTAAAAATCGTGTCGATGCGCGTCGTATACACCCAGATTTCCTCGTCCGTATCAGCGATGGGGAATACCGCTTCAGCTCCTTCGCTCCGGCCGATCCAGTGTGTCTGTGCCGCCTTGGTCGATGACGGCCAATCGATTTTTTCCAGACCGGAAAGCAGACCCGAGATTTTCTTGCCGCTTTTCGAGCGTGAATCTTCGACGAAATCCGTAATCCTGAAAAACCATTGTTCGAGATCCTTCTGGACGACGACGCTGCCGCACCGATCGCATTTCCCCTCCGCCACCTGCTCGTTCGCGAGCACCGTCTGGCACGAATGGCACCAGTTCACCTTCGCTTTTTTCTTGTATGCCAGCCCGTTCTTGTACAAGAACAGGAACATCCACTGCGTCCACCGATAATACCCCGTGCTCGACGTATCGATCTCGCGATCCCAATCATACGAGATACCGAGTGACTTGATCTGTCGCGTGAAGTTTTTGATATTCTGATGCGTTTTCTTGTCCGGATGCACACCGGTCTTGATGGCGAAATTCTCCGCCGGCAGCCCGAACGCGTCCCATCCGATCGGATGCAGCACGTCATAGCCACGGAAACGCATATAGCGCGCGTAGATATCCGTCGCCGTATAATTCTCCACATGCCCGACATGCAGGCCGTCTCCGGACGGATACGGGAACATATCGAGGATATAGGATTTTCCCTTCGTCCCCTTCGGCTTCGGATGGCCGTTTCTCTCCCACGTTCTCTGCCATTTCGGCTCGATGGACTTCGGATTGTACGCCTTTTTCATATACGCAGATTTACGCATCACTCTCCCATTTTACCTCAAACGAGGCTTTTGTTCAAACAAAAAAACGGGCTCGTATAAGCCCGTTTACGCAACAATCATCGGGGCAATTCGACTCCCACGAAACAATCACCCCTCACGACCCGCCAAAGCCTCGAGCGTGAGATCCACCACTTTCTGCGGGGTGGACAGCGCCTTCACGAGATAGTATTGCGCCGCGCCGAGCTCGCCGATCTCATGGAACATCGCTTCGCTGTCGATATTGCTCAGTATGACGACCGGGATTCTCGAGAGAGTCTCGTCGCTTCTGAGCACCTTGAGCACGCCGATGCCGTCGAGCACCGGCATCTGGATATCGAGCAGGATGACATCCGGCCGCTCCTGCCTGATGACCTGGAGCGCCTCCTCGCCGTCCTTGGCCATCACCACCACGAACCCTTCGCGCCGGAATTTCGTCGTATAGATATCCCGGATACTGTCATCGTCGTCGACGACGCACACCTTCTGGGATGACCGCAGCATTTCTTCCATAGTTTCTGGCACGATAAATGATGACCACCGACACCGTTATTCTATCGCACAATCGGAAAATCTCAAACCCCGCCGTTGCCCAGCGTGATGCCCCGCTTGCTATGATGCTTGCGCGCTACCCGGACGCGGGCGAATTCCTTCTCGATGAGCGCGGCCGTACGGGCATACTCCTCATCATTCACATGCAGTTGTGCTTGTTTGAGCTCTTCAGCCCGTTTGCGCGCTTCTTCAGCCCGAGCCAGATCGATTTCTTCGGCACGTTCGGCCGTATCCGCGAGAATCACCAGCGTATTGTCATGAAATTCCACGAATCCGCCTGACGTTGCGAGGCTTGTTTCATCGCCGTTTGCCTCTTTGCGCAGGATGATTTCCCCCGCCTTGATAGCGCCGATATACGGGATATGATTCGGCAATACCGTCACCTCGCCGCCTATGACGGGCAGCGTCGCTTGGTAGACTTCCTGTTCGATCACTGTCCTTTCGGGAGTAACTATTTTGAACTTTATTGATCCCATAGTTTTCAATTTACAGTTTCCAATTTACAATCAATTTACAATGACATAATTTTCAATTTTCTATTGTTTGAAAATTGAATTTTGATCATTTAATGAAAATTGATTATTGATAATTGAAAATTTCTTTATTTTCTTCCTTCCGCGATCACATCCTCGATGGAGCCTTTCATATAGAACGCCTGCTCGGCGATATCATCGAGCTCGCCGGAAAGTATGCGCTCGAACCCGGCGATCGTGTCCTCGAGTTTCACGTACTTGCCCTTGCTTCCGGTGAACTGTTCCGCGACGAAGAACGGCTGCGAGAGATACTTCTGGATCTTGCGGGCGCGCGCCACCGTCAGTTTGTCCTCATCGGAAAGTTCCTCCATACCGAGAATGGCGATGATGTCCTGGAGATCTTTGTACCGCTGGAGCACCTTCTGCACGCCGCGCGCCACGGTGTAGTGGCGCTCGCCGATGATCTGCGGATCGAGGATGGTCGAGTTCGAGTCAAGCGGATCGACCGCCGGATAGATGCCGAGTTCCGAGAGCGCGCGAGAGAGCACCACCGTCGAATCGAGATGCGCGAAGGTCGTCGCCGGTGCCGGATCAGTGAGGTCGTCCGCCGGCACGTACACCGCCTGTACGGATGTGACAGAGCCTTTCTTGGTCGAGGTGATGCGCTCCTGCAGTCCGCCCATTTCTTCGGCCAGCGTCGGCTGGTAGCCTACCGCCGAGGGAATACGTCCGAGGAGAGCCGAAACTTCCGACCCCGCCTGCGTGAAACGGAAAATGTTGTCGATGAAAAACAAGACATCCTTGCCCTCGTCGTCGCGGAATGATTCCGCCATGGTGAGCGCGGAGAGCGCCACGCGCTGGCGCGAGCCCGGCGGTTCGTTCATCTGGCCGAAGACGAGCGCGGTCTTGTCGAGTACGCCGGATTCTTTCATCTCATGATAGAGGTCGTTGCCCTCGCGCGTGCGCTCTCCCACACCGGCGAACACCGAATATCCTCCGTGTTCCTGCGCGATATTTCTGATAAGCTCCTGGATCACCACGGTTTTCCCCACACCGGCGCCACCGAAAAGGCCCACCTTGCCGCCCTTCATAAACGGACAGATAAGGTCGACTGACTTGATACCGGTTTCGAATACTTCCGCCTTCGTCGACTGCTCATCGAATGCCGGAGCGCTACGATGAATAGGACTTCTCTTGGCAGCCTCCACATTTGGCCGACCATCAATAGTGTCTCCCAAAACATTGAACATCCTGCCCAACACAGCCTTGCCGACCGGCACGGAAATCGGAGCGCCAGTCGCCGTCACTTCCATCCCGCGGCGCACGCCGTCCGTCGTCCCCATCGCGACCGCCCGCACGCGATTGCCGCCCAAGTGCTGATGTACTTCCACAACCAACACGCCTCCGCCAGCTGGCGGACCGATTTTCACTTCGAGCGCGTCATAGACTTTCGGCAATGCACTGTGTGATCCGCCCGAGGCGGACTCATCTTTCGATGAGAATTCGACATCCACCACCGGCCCGATAACCCGGATGATCTTTCCTCTCGTACTCATATGTGTGCTTGATTAAGGGAAAATCTGAATTAATGTCGTTATGTACTCTTGACTTTTTTATTTTTTTATGCTATCATAACCGGTTGTACCTTACCAATTTTTCCAGACAGGAGACGTTACCATGAACAAAAATCAGATAAACGCTTTTCTTGTTTTGATGATTACGATTATGATACTAGCCTTTTTCGCTAGTATCACGATCATTAACATCATTGAGGGGTTACGCACTTGGTGTGCTGAATACCAGTGCGAAAAGTTTCTGATGTCCATCAGACACATTGTCATCCTCATCTTCTTGCTGGCCATTGTGATAGCCGGCATATTATTCATCTCAAGGCGGCTGCACCGATTGCAGCTGACTGAGGGCAAGAGGCGCAAGAAGAACAAACGGAAAGCTTAAAACAGATGAGCGTCCACACCCCGCTCGTAAAACAAAGGGTGTTTCTTTTTGCCTTTTTTCCAAAGAACTGATTTTGCTAGAGCGGAATCACCCTGAGCCTGTCGAAGGGTCTATCTTTTACTTATAAATCCCTCGACTACGCTCGCGGTAGTGCTTTTGTGTCACTTCTTTTCCCGAAAACCTATTTTCTTCATCGGCTCAGATTCTTCTTTCAACAATTGTGTCAAAACATCAAACACCGCCTTGAATCGCTTGTCATACTTCTGCTCCATCTTCTCTATTTTTTCACGCAAGTCCTTGTGCGTCAGAAGCATCTCTCTCAACTCGGTAAACACGCGCATAATATGGATGTTGATCTGGATCGCCCGTTTGCTCTTGAGCACGCTCGAGAGCATCGCCACGCCTTGCTCGGTGAAAGCGAATGGAGCATATTTGATATTTGCACCTCTTTTCAAGGTCACAATTTGTGACCTTGAACCCATAAACAATCGTGCCTCCTCAAAAGTGAGCTGAAACATAAAATCTTTCGGAAATCTTTCCCGGTTTCGTTTCACCGCCTGATTCAATGCTCTTGTTTCAACAGCATAAAGCTCCGCCAAATCACTATCGAGCATTACCTTCTTCCCGCGCAGCCAGAAAATCCGCTTGATGATGCGTTCGTTCGGAATAATGTTTAATTTTTTCTCATACTTCTTCATATATTTTTTCTCTTGATTCACAATTCATGCCTGCCCGCCAAAGCTTCAGCGACGGGCTGCACCCCTCGACTATGCTCGGGATCTCACTACCGTGAGACCGCGGCCATGCCGGCGGAAAGCTCGGCGATTTCCTGGGTAATCTTCGCCTGGCGGAGCTGGTTGTAGGCGAGCGTCAGGTCGGACACCATATCTTTGGCGGCATCGGTCGCGTTCTGCATCGCCACCATCCGCGCCGCTTCCTGGCTGGCGTTCGACTCGAGCACGGCGTGATAGAGCTCCATCTCGATGAGCCGCGGGATCATCCGCCACAGGACTTTCTTCGGCGACGGCTCAATGACATACTCCGCCTGCAGATACTGATTGTCCGGAGTATCGGTTTTTTTCATCTCGTTCAAAGCCTTTTTGGTATCTTTGAGCGTTACCGGAAGCAGAGCGCGCACCTTCACCGCCTGCACCAGCACCGAGATATAATCCGTATAGACCATCACGACGCGATCAACGCGCCCCGATTCGAATTCAGCGACGATGATCTTCGCTATCGGGCGCATACTTTCCGCGGTCGGAGCCGCCAGCACATCCGGAAACGACGCGATGATATCTCCTCCGACGCGGCGCACGGTCATATCGCCTTTTTTTCCGATGGTGATGAAGCACTGCTCCCGTCCCGCATCTTCCTTGAGAAGGGCGCGCAGACGCTTGGCTATCTGCGTATTGAACGCGCCACAGAGTCCGCGATTGCTCGCGATGACCACATACAGCGCTTTCTTCACCGGCCGTTCGGTCAGCAGCAGGTGCGTATCCCCTTTGGTCGCGACGGTCAATTGATGCAGCAGCTCGATGGCACCCAAGGCAAAAGGACGGATCGCGAGCACGGACTGCACCGCTTTGCGCATCTTGACGGCAGAAATCATCTCCATCGCCCGGGTGATCTTGCCGGTGGATCTGACGCCTTTGATTCGTCTTCGGATGTCGCGTGCGCTAGCCATAGGTTAAGCGATCAAAAAACCTTTTTTGAATACGGTTATGTGTTTCTTCAGCAGTGCTTCCACGCCCTCTGTCAGCGCTTGCTCCGTGCGAATGCCCTCCAGCGCTTCTTGCCCATCGCTCGCACGATACGCGACCAGTTCGCGTTCAAAACGACTCGCATGTTCCACGGCTATATCATCCGCATAGCCGCGGGTAAGCGCGTACAGCACGGCTACTTCCTGCTCCACCGGAAGCGGCGAATACTGCGGCTGCTTGAGCAGCTCGACGGCGCGACGGCCGCGTTCGATGAGCGAGCGCGTCTTCTCGTCAAGATCCGATCCGAACTGCGCGAAGGCCTCCAGCTCGCGGAACTGCGCGAGATCGAGACGGAGCGTCCCCGCCACCTGTTTCATCGCCTTGATCTGCGCCGCCGAACCGACGCGCGATACCGAGAGTCCGACGTTGAGCGCCGGGCGGATGCCCTTGTAGAACAGATCGCTCTCGAGATAGATCTGGCCGTCGGTGATGGAAATGACGTTGGTCGGGATATATGCCGACACGTCGCCTGCCTGCGTCTCAATGATCGGAAGTGCGGTGAGTGATCCGCCGCCGTTCTCCTGATTCAGTTTCGCGCTGCGTTCGAGCAGGCGCGAATGCACATAAAACACGTCGCCCGGGTAGGCTTCGCGCCCTGGCGGACGACGAAGGATGAGTGATATCTGGCGATAGGCGACGGCGTGTTTGGAAAGATCATCGTAGATCACGAGCACGTCCTTGCCCTGATCCATGAAATATTCGCCGAGAGCGCACCCGGCATACGGCGCGATGAATGAGAGTGCGGCCGGATCGGACGCTCCCGCGACGACTACGGTCGTATATGCCATCGCCCCGGCTTTTTCCAATTCGGCGACAATTCTCGCTACCTTGGACTCTTTCTGTCCGATCGCCACATAGATGCAGATCACGTCCTGTCCTCGCTGGTTGATGATCGTATCGATAGCGATCGCGGTTTTCCCCGTCTGACGATCGCCGATGATGAGCTCGCGCTGGCCGCGGCCGATCGGGATGAGCGCGTCGATAGCCTTGATACCGGTCTGGATCGGCTGATGCACCGACTGGCGCGTGATGACGCCCGGAGCGATTTTTTCCACAGGATAATGCGCTTTCGCTTCGATATCCCCCTTGCCATCAATCGGCAGCCCGAGCGGCGAGAGCACGCGACCGATGATATCGTCGCCGACCGGCACCGAGAGAATCCTTCCCGTGCTTTTGACGATCGTTCCCTCACGTATATCCTCCGTCTCCCCGAGCAGCATGATACCCGCTTCTCCCTCTTCCAAGTTGAGCGCCACGCCGAACGTACCGTTCTCGAATTCCACCATTTCGGAAGCCATGATGTCCGAAAGCCCGGACACGCGGGCGACGCCATCGCCCACCTCGAGCACCGTGCCGATCGCCTCCGCTTTCGGCTCATGATGAAAATCCGAGATGCGTTTCTTCAGTTCTTGGATGAGAGGATTGCTCATAGGGATATGCGGTTACGCTTTTAGAAGGGAATGTTTCAATGCCTGGGTTTCGCTGCCAAGCGTCGCATCATACAGGACTTCGTCTGTCAGGAACCGCACTCCTCCGATGACACCGGCGTCCACGCTATATCGCAGATCTATTTTTTTCCGCGGAAACAGCTGCTGCGCCCTGACGACCAGTGTTTCCTTCACATCGTTTGTCGCTTCGTGTGCCGTCACGGCCAGCACCGTTATCCGTCCTGCCTTTTCCGAGCCGATTTTTTCCAGCCGCTTCACGATCGCGTCCAGCTTCTGTCCTTCTCCGCGCCGCTTGAGCAATCCGATGAAATTCCCGATAATGGCAGACACCTCCTTCGGCATCGCATGCGTCGCGAGCTCTTCCAGGGCCTGTGCGTATTGTGATACCGTCGGTCTCATGGCCGTATGCGTGTTTCAATGATTTTCTTGCCCACCTTCGCATCGACTGTCTCACGCAGAATCTTCTCTACGGAAAGCGCGACGACTTCGGCGATCTCCTGCCGCGCCTCGACCAGGATCTTCTGTTTCTCTGCCTCGATCTTGATGCGCGCATCCTCGAGGAAACGCTTCGTTTGCGCCTCCGTCTCCGCGAGACGTTCCGCATCGCGCTTCTTGGCAGATGTTTCCGCTGCATCTATGATAGCTCGCGCCTCATTGCGGGCGACAGACAATGTTTCTTTCTCCTTCGCTTCCATCGCGGCGAGTTTCGTCTGGGCGGCTTCCGCGTCTTTCAACCCCTGCTCGATGCGCGTGCTCCGCTTCTCGAGAAAATCGAGCATCGGTTTGTACGCAAAACGGCGCAATATGAACAAGAGCACGAGGAAGTTGACCGCCTGTGCCAGAAGAAGTTTCCAATCAATGCCAAGATTCGCCAAAGCTTCCATACATTAGCTGAAGAGGATCATCAGGGAGATGACCAGCGCGTAAATGGCGATGGCTTCCGTGAAGGCGATGCCGAGAAACATCGTCAACTGGATCTTCGACTGCGCCTCCGGATTGCGTCCGATGGCTTCGAGCGCCTTGCTGAACAAAATACCCATACC
>JBAQCV010000047.1:0-11234 GCA_049294475.1 Candidatus Moraniibacteriota bacterium
CCGCATTGCTTGATAAATATATCTTGTCTGGGCCTATCAAGGCGCCGGCAACCTATGCTTTTTTCGTTTCCCTGTTCAGCCTGTTCACGCTGTTTTTCATCCCGTTCGGATTCCAATTTTTCGGATATCGGACGACGGGACTGTTTCTCTTGTCGGGGGTATTGTTTTTGTACGGGCTCGTGGCTTTCTATGTCGCCGTACAGCGGCATGAGATTTCGCGTATAGCGCCGCTGGTCGGGACGGTCGTCTCTCTGGTCGCTTTCGGAGCCGTTTTTGTCCCGGGAGTTTTTTCTGAAGAAGCCGCATTTACCGTGGTGCA
This sequence comes from Candidatus Moraniibacteriota bacterium, assembly GCA_049294475.1. Classification (GTDB taxonomy): domain Bacteria; phylum Patescibacteriota; class Minisyncoccia; order Moranbacterales; family UBA1568; genus UBA1568. The sequence continues at coordinate 320 of JBAQCV010000047.1, forward strand.
TATTCTGGCGCTGTTGCTCCTGATCGGCGGCGGGCTGCTCATCTCTTTTGATCTGCCGCTCAAGCCAGGCGAGAGCATTCCTGTTTTTGTCATCATAGCTGGTATCGCTATGGGCGTATCGCTTCTGCTTCTGAAATACGGATATGCGGACGCGAATTTCGTAAGCGGTCTCGTGTGGTCGCGGATCGGGATGTTTGCCGGAGGACTTTCCCTGCTTCTGGTGCCGGTATTCCGCGAGCAGATTTTTGCCGGGTCGCATCGGCTCTCGACTCCGTCACGGGAAGCCGTGCATGCCGGCGCTGTATTCATTGCCAACAAGATATGTGGCGGCGCGGCGACGTTTCTCATCGCGTACGCGGCGTTTCTGGGGCCCGTTTCTTTCGTGCAGGCGCTGTCCGGCATGCAGTACGTGTTCCTATTGGCTCTGGCGCTGCCGCTTTCTCTCCGTTATCCGCAGGTATTCGGCGAGAAACTGTTTTTCTGGGACTGGTTTCAGAAAGTATGCGCCATAGCGCTCATCGGCCTCGGCCTGTGGCTTGCGGCTACGGGCGGCGTCAAACTGCTTCTCCTATGAAATCCGCTTACCCGCACTGGAAACATTTTTTCAAAGTCATCGGCTTGACGCTGTGCGCGACAGCCGGAGGAATCCTGCTCTTGTTCGGTTATTTCAATCTGCCCGGACCCGATCCGCGCGAGGATGTGGCGCTCGGCATGACGTTCTCATCGCGCTATGCCGCGGATCTCGGACTGGATTGGAGGGAAACCTATCTCGCGCTGCTCGATGATGTCGGCGTGAAGAAGCTGCGCCTCCCGGTCTATTGGGATCTTGTGGAGAAAGAGCCGGGGAAATACGATTGGAGCGATCTCGATTGGCAGCTTGCGGAAGCGCAGATGCGCGGAGCGGATGTCATCCTCACCATCGGGCAACGCGTGCCGCGCTGGCCGGAGTGTCATATCCCCGCGTGGGCGCATGGAGATGAGGAGAAAAGGCGGTCTGCCCTGCTGAATTTTATGGGCAAGACGGTAGAGCGGTATCAGGATGATCCCACCGTATCGATGTGGCAGGTGGAGAACGAGCCATTTCTGGTTTTCTTCGGCGTCTGTCCGCCGTTCGACAGGAGTTTTTTGGACCAGGAGATAGCGTTCGTCAGAAGTCTGGATGCGACCCGCAAGGTATTGCTCACGGACAGCGGCGAGCTGTCGCTGTGGGTGAGCGCGGCCAAGCGCGGCGACGTATTCGGCACGACGATGTACCGCCATATCTGGAGTCCGAAAGCCGGAGGCTATTTCACCTATCCGATCGGTCCGAATTTTTTCCGCGCCAAGGAATGGCTGGTGCGGACGTTGACGAGGCAGCACAACCTCATCGTGATCGAACTGCAGGCCGAACCGTGGGCGTCGGGCTGGATAGCCGATATTCCGCTCGCAGAGCAGTTCCGTACGATGGACGAGACGAAGCTCCGCGAGAATGTCGACTATGCGAAGCGCGTTGGTTTTCCGGAAGTCTACCTCTGGGGCGGAGAATGGTGGTATTGGATGAAAGTGAAAAAGGACTATCCGGCCGTCTGGGACGAAGGAAAAAAACTCTTTAGCGAACAGGAGTAATGTGGGGGGGCCAAAAATTAAAATTCAAAAATCAAAATGGAAAATGACAGATTAAAATTCAAAAGTAAAAATACTTTTCCAATTTTACATTTTGTTTTGTTATTTTGATATTTGATATTTACATTTTTCATTATTGAAATATGGCTCAAGAGAAGAATGCAAAGTTGCTAGTACTTGTAATTCATAATGTAAGAAGTGCTTTGAATGTCGGGGCGCTATTTCGGACGGCAGATGGTGCAGGGGTGGAGCGCATCATCCTCTCTGGTTATACACCTGCGCCACCAAAGAAGGACTCGCCGTACCTCACGTCTGCTGAAAAAGCGTTCAAGAAAACGGCTTTGGGGGCGGAAGAACATATGTCCTGGAAAAAATCAGCCTCTCTCGGGAAAACCCTCTCCGCCTTGAAGAAAGAAGGATGTGAAATCGTGGCGCTCGAGCAATGTGAATTGGGCAGGGACTATCGGAAATATGATCCGAAATCGAGCGTCGCTCTCATAGTAGGCAACGAAGTGCGCGGTATCGATGCGAAGATTCTCAAGCGCTGCGATGTGGTCATCGAAATTCCGATGCGCGGGAAAAAGAATTCGCTCAACGTGTCAGTCGCCGCCGGTATTGCTCTCTACGGAATAGCGAGTACAATGAAGATATGACCGCGAAAAAGAAAAATAAGATAGCCATATTCGATATCGATGGGACGATTTTCCGGAAAAATCTTCATTTCGAGCTCATCAACGAACTGTCGTGGATGAAGATATTCCCCGCTGAGGCGCGCAACACGCTGACGGAAGTCTATACGAATTGGCTGGAACATGAAGGGACATATGAGGACTATCGCAAGGCGCTTGTGGCATTGTATTCGAAGTATATACAGGGCTGCAAGAAGGAAGACGTGCTGAAAGCGAGCAAGATACTCGTCCCGTTTCATGCCAAGCGCACCTATATCTTTGCGGAAAGGCTGATCAGGAAATTGCGCGGCGAGGGCTATCATCTGGTGGTCATTTCCGGATCCCCGATCGAGGTGGTCGAGGAATACAATCGCCAGTATCTGAAATTCGACAGCGCGTTCGGCAGCATCTATTCCATAGACGAGCATGATCGCTACACCGGCGTCGCCGAGTTCGAGCCTTCCAAGAACAAGGGGCATGTGGTAGAACAGTATGTGTACGAGCACAAGCTCACATTCGATGACTCGTATGGAATCGGGGATACGGAATCGGATATCAGCTTTCTCCAGCTCGTCACGAACCCCATCGCCTTCAATCCGAATCAGAATCTCAAGGCGGTCGCCGAGAAAGAGAACTGGAAAATCGTCATCGAGAAAAAAGACGTCATCTATGAAGTAGCTCCCGGCTGTTTCCGGAGTCCGAATATATGAACCTCAATGCGTTTGTCGACAATTTCCTGAAGAAAACCCTGTGGCTGTGGCTGCCGTTTTATGTTTTTTTCGAGCTTATCAGGGCGCTGGGAGATCGGATACACAAGAAATGACGCATATGAAGATATCCCCACTCTCTCATTTGCTTCTTTTGCGCGGACTGTCGCTCTTCTCATGGATGGGAGTGATTTTCTTTTTTTCTTCCCTGTATGGTAGCGAATATCCGTATGAACCGACGCTTCTGTATTATATGGAACGCAAGGGGGCGCACGTGATAGAGTATGCGGTACTGATGCTGCTGTCGGTGCGTTTCGCTTTTGCGCTGTTCCCTTGGGGCGCGGTCAGCAGGATAGTGCTCTTGGCGGCTGTTTTTTCGGTCGCGTACGGCGTCTCGGACGAGCTGCATCAGTTCTTCGTTCCGTATCGCGGGGCGAAGCTGAGCGATGTGCTGATAGACGCGTCAGGCGTGCTGCTGATGGGGACGATCATCATGATCGCGGCATACGCGCGCAAGCGGAACAGATGATACCAAAAAACTCCCTGCCGTATGGCAGGGAGTTTTTTTGCTGGCGAAGGGACGAATATCAGCGCACTTTTTCCATGAATGTTTTGAAAACATCCGGATTTTCCACCGCCAGTTCAGATAGCACTTTGCGATCGAGCACGATACTCTTGGTTTTCGCGAGAGCGATGAACTCGCGGTACATCACTCCATGCAGTCGCAGAGCGATATTGAGACGGGTGATCCAGAGACTGCGGAAGCTGCGCTTCTTGGCGCGGCGGTCGCGGCGGGCATAGGTGCCGGCCTTGATGACAGCCTCCTTTGCTTTGCGGAAGAGCTTCTTGCGTCCCCAGCGGTAGCCTTTGGCTGCCTTGAGAACGTTCTTATGACGCTTCTTGGTCATCATGCCTCTTTTGATTCTGGCCATATGAAGAAAATTGAATGATGAATGAGGAATTATGAATCACGGACGGGGGATGGAGAGAGGCGCCTGATTCCTTGTTCCAGGTTCTTGATCCGCTGGTTATATGAGGTACGGGAGCGCTTTCTTGATGTTCAGCGCGACGGCCGGATACACGCTGTTATCCTTGCGTTTCGAGCGGGCCTGGCTGCCGGTAGCGCGCGAATTATAATGGTTCTGACCGGTAGCGCGCGTCTTCAGCTTGCCGCGTCCGGTTATCTTCACTTTCTTGACGATCGATTTCCTGGTTTTGAGTTTTGGCATATAGTAGTTTGAAAATTATTCTGCGACGATGAGAGCGGTAAAGCCCATCGGGCCCCTTTTTAGCTCTTCTTCGAAGCGATGCGGGATCGCGATGCTGCGGAGAAACTGATGGAGGTTTTCTCTGGCTTTCTGATGCATGGCCTTTTCGCGCCCGCGGAGCACTATCTCTACGCGCACTTTGTTTCCTTTGGTCAGGAATTTCTCCGCCTGCGTTTTTTTGAAAAGCAGATCGTGCGTATCGGTGCGGAAACCGATGCGGATGCCTTTGGTCTCGACTTTTTTCTGCTTGGCCTTCTGCTGCTGCTCCTGTTTGGCCTGGCGGTACTGGAGTTTGCCGAAATCAGTCACTTTGCATACCGGCGGCTTGGCGAGCGGGGAGACCTCCACGAGATCCGCTTCTTGTTCGCGAGCCAGCGCAATGGCTGCCGCGATATCCATCGTACCCCGGTTGACCCCTTCGATATCGATGACCACCACTTCAGGCACGAGAATCAACTCGTTCACCCGCGAGCGTATCTTGATCTGTGCTTTCGGCTTCGGCCGATTGTGGCGTCTTCGTCTCACTTTGTTTCTTTTTACAAAAAATTGTGTGGAGTTGATGGGAATTGCACCCATGTCCAGAAACGTTTTTCCAAAATATTCTACAAGCTTAGCATGCTTTGTGTGAATGAGAGAGGTAGAAAGCAGACAAAAAACTCCTTCATTTTTTTCTTTCGCAATACAGCTGTGGAGAAGAAAGAAAAAGAAATTCTCCGGCCGTCCCGATCATATGACACCAGAGTTTCCGTATCGAGAATCGGGATTCTGATGGCTACTCGCGATTAAGCGAGAGCAGAAGCGAAAGAGGGAACAAACGCTTGCGCGAATGCATTCTTGGCTTTGGTGATGAAATTTGCATTTATCATCGTGATAGCGAGATTTGCGACCATGCTATCGAGGTCGGCTTGCATATTTTGAAAGTGCGTCCTGTCGAGTCTAAACAACCCCGTCCATATCGTATAAGCGATATCGACGCGACTGTCTACGCTTTCATCGTCCGTTCCATTCTCCGCTTCGCTTCGCGTTTGCCGATGTCTTGGCGCTTATCAAACGCCTTTTTCCCCTTACCGACGGCAAACTCCAACTTGACAAGTTGTTTCCTAGTATACAGACGGATAGGCACCAATGTCAAGCCTTCTGTCCGGGATTTTCCGATAAGAGCGCGGATTTCCCGTTTGCGGAGCAGGAGCTTGCGGGGACGGGTGGCTTCATGCACGGTATCCTTGTGTGCATGGGCATAGCGGGGGATCAGGGCATTGGTCAGATAGAGCTCGTTTCCCCTGACCGTCACGAAGCTTCCTTTGAGGCTGGCGTGGCCGGTTTTTACGGACTTCACCTCCGAGCCGGTCAATACCAAACCGGCCTCGTAGCGTCCTTCGAGGGCATAATCGAACCCGGCGCGTCTGTTTTGGGCGATGACTGTCATAGGCGTACCCCCACTCTAGCGAAATCGAGAGGAGATGGCAATTTCCAGTCGTCATTCAAAATCAATATCGGAAAAGACTTCAAAAGTTTTTAGATGAACCATACCGAAGCAGTTTCGCTAGGCGGTTCCCTAAAAAACTTTTGAAGTCTTTTCAACACGCGAACCCTTTCATTTTTGGCTTTTATGCGCTACGATAGGGACTGAATGTATGGACAACACACCGCATAAATTACGGAATCATATCTGCAGAGAAGATGCGCTCGAGCGGCTCGCGCGGGAACCTTTCGCACGAAGGGTGATTTCTTTCTATCGCTATGTGATTCTGGAGAATCCTCTGGTACTGCGCAATGAACTGTTCGCCGAGTGGATGGAGCTCGGCGTCTTGGGGCGGATCTATCTTTCTACCGAGGGCATCAACGCGCAGATGAGCGTGCCGGAACCGTATCTCGAAGCGTTCAGAAAAGCTTTGTATGCCCGATTGGAATTTCAGGGCGTGCCGTTCAAAGTCGCCGTCGAGCAAAAAGACGATGCCTTTTGGAAATTGACCATCAAGGTACGCAAGCAGATCGTGGCGGACGGCCTGAAGCCGGAGGATTATGACGTGACCGATGTCGGGACGCATCTTTCGGCGCGCCAGTGGAACGAGCGTATGGAAAATCCGGAAACGGTCGTCGTCGATATGCGCAACAATTATGAATCGGCAGTTGGGCGTTTCGACAAGGCGCTCTGTCCGGATGCTTTTACATTCAAGGAAGAACTGCCGATGGTAAAGGAAGCATTGCAGGGCAAAGAAGATGCAGAAGTGCTGTTGTATTGCACGGGCGGCATCCGCTGCGAGAAGGCGAGCGCCTATCTGAAGCATCACGGTTTCAAGAATGTCTATCAGTTGCATGGAGGCATCATCGCTTACAAACACCAAATAGAATGCGAGGGGCTCTCGTCGAAATTCAAAGGCAAGAACTTCGTTTTCGATGAGCGTTTGGGAGAGCGCATCACCGAAGATGTGCTCGGGCGATGCTATCAGTGCGAAAGCGCGTGCGATGAGTATACGAATTGTCCGAATGAACAGTGCAATCTGCTGTTCATCCAGTGCGTCGCCTGCACAGAGAAGTTCGTCGGCTGCTGCGGTACGGAGTGCCAGGCCATCGCCTCGCTTCCGGAAGAGGAACGTACACGGTTACGTAAGGGCAGGGAGTTTCCGAAAAACGCCGCGACATTTCGTGCGAGAATCGCCGTGGAGCGCCATTGAATCTTCCGTTTTTGCTTTTTTTGCGCTACGATAGGGAATATGAAAACGATGCTGGAGAAAAAAATCCGGGAAGCTCTGATCGGGTTGCAGGCGGCGGGGACGCTGCCGGATTCCGTCGCGCCTGCGATCCGCGTGGAACGGCCGAAAGACGAGCACTTCGGGGAATATACGACGAATATCGCTTTGGTTTTGGCACAACAGGCCAAGAAAAGCCCGATGGAATTGGCAGAGATGATCGCTGAAAGTATCAGGAGTCAGGAATCAGGAGCATGTGAAAAAGTGGAAGTCGTGCGTCCGGGACATATCAACTTCTATCTCTCGCAGGCAGAGATGGTTTCGGTAGTGGAAAAAGTCTTGAAAGAAAAAAACCGATTCGGTACGAGCGAAATCGGTGCCGGCATGAAAGTGAATAACGAATTCATTTCCGCCAATCCGACCGGACCGCTTTCTGTGGGGAATGGCCGGGGGGGATTTTATGCTGATTCTCTCTCACGCGTACTCCGCAAGGCCGGCTTCGACGTGACGAACGAATATTATGTGAATGATGCTGGTGAGCAGGTAATGAAATTAGGACACAGCGTTTTGAAAGATAGCGAAGCAGTATATGGGGGTGAATACATCGAGCAGCTAGCAGCTGATAATCAGCAAAAAACAGTGAGAGACACAGGGGAATGGGCGGCCAGGGAGGTTTTGGAAAACATGATCAAGAAGTCGGTGAATGAAAAGATGCGGGTGCATTTTGATGTTTGGACATCGGAGAAAAAAGTTATTGAGGACGGCTATGTTGACAAGGCTCTGTTCATCCTGAAAGAAAGGAGTCTTACTTTTGAGCAGGACGGAGCGCTCTGGCTCCGGACGACGGAGTTTGGAGATGATAAAGACCGGGTCCTGGTGAAACAAGATGGCGTGAAAACATACTTCGCTTCTGATTGCGGGTATATTTTGCAAAAGATGGAACGTGGATTCAATCATATTATTGAGCATTGGGGAGCAGACCATCACGGATATGTGTCACGTTTCAAGGCCGCGGCTTTGGCGCTTGGCTTTACAGGGAAAACTGACTTTATGTTGGTGCAGATGGTGAAGGTAGTGAAAGATGGCGTCGAAGTACGTATGAGCAAGCGCGCCGGAAATGTTGTGTCGATTGATGAACTCATCGAAACGGTCGGGCATGACGTGGCGCGATTCTTTTTCCTGATGTATGCGCCGGAGACACATATGAATTTCGATCTCGGTCTGGCTCTCGAGCGCTCGCAGAAAAACCCCGTCTTCTATGTGCAGTATGCGCATGCGCGGCTCGCGAGCATCTTGCGAAAAGCTGAAGAAGAAGGCTTTGTTCAGACTGACGTAGACTTCGCTCTGCTGGTGCATGAGAAAGAGCGCGAACTCCTGCGCGAACTCCTGTTTTTTCCGGAACTTGTCGAGACGGTGGCGCGAGATTTTTCCGTACATAGGTTTCCGCAGTACGCGATGAGACTTGCTGACAAGCTGCATTCGTTTTACGATGAATGTCGGGTGCTGGATGCCGAAAACAGACCGTTGTCATCGGCACGTCTGGGATTGATTCGCGCCGTGCAGATCGTCCTTCGGGAAACGCTCGGCCTGATGGGTATCGCCGCGCCGGAGAAGATGTAGTTTGCGAGGCAAGCTGCCATGAATCCGGTCGAAGGTTCTTATTATAATTGTGTAGATAGACAGGATTCGTAAAAATGAAAAAAGAATACAAAAAAAAATACAACAGAAAGCTCGGCTGGGATGAAGAGCTGGTTTGTTTCGCGGCGAAGATCGTCGGCTCAGCGGCGCTGTTTTTCATCATCGCGGTCGGTGTGGACGCCTATCGCCTGTTACATTGAAAAACATGTCTGAAAAGATCACATTCTATCTCGTCCGGCACGGGGAAGCGGAGAACAACGTCCGCTTCATCCTGAATTCCCTGCCGGAAATAGAGACCTATGCTCTGACGGAGCGCGGCAGAGAGCAGGCCGCCGAAACGGCGAAGTTCCTCGCGACAGCAGGCGCAGACATCATTTTCAGTTCGCCGATACGACGCGCCAAGGAAACGGCCGAGATCATCGCTGCGACGGTGAAGCTCCCGGTCAGATGCGATGATCGCTTGTGCGAAGCGGGGATGGGGGTTTTCAACGGAAAATCGCAGCAGGAGCTTCTGGAAAAATATCCAGCTGCGGAGGAGCGCATCAGTCCGGATCCGGCGGACGACGTTGAGAGCTTCATCGATATCCGAGGGCGCCTGAAAAGTTTCCTGGATGACGTGAAAAAAGAATGCGCCGGAAAAAAGGCGATTGTCGTCTCGCACGGGGACACACTTGAACAGCTCCATGGTATTCTTACCAATGAAGCTCCCGGCCGTTCGGCCACCGGCTGGTATCCGCAGAAAGGCTCCTGTACGGCAGTAGTGTGGCAATCAGGAAATTGATTCTTTAGTCCGCAAAACTATGTCATTCAAGAAAGTCGATTCGCAGGTGAGTTTTCCGAAGATGGAGGAGGAGATCCTCACGTTTTGGGATGATCGGAAGATTTTCGAGAAGTCGGTAACGAATCGCGAGGGAGCGAAGCGGTATTCTTTCTATGACGGGCCGCCGTTCGCGACAGGAACACCGCACTATGGGCATATCGTGGCGAGTGCGATCAAGGATACCGTGCCGCGCTATTTCACGATGAAAGGTTTTCACGTCGAGCGCAAGTGGGGTTGGGATTGTCATGGTCTGCCGATCGAGAACATCGCGGAAAAAGAGCTCGGTATCACGCACAAGAAAGAGATCGAGAGCTTAGGCGTGGAGAAATTCAACGAGATCTGCCGTTCCAAGGTGTTGGAATATGCTTCGGAATGGAAAAAAGTCATCGGCCGTTTCGGACGCTGGGCTGATATGGACAACGCCTACAGGACGATGGATCGCGACTATATGGAATCTGTCTGGTGGGTGTTCAAGGAGCTCTGGGACAAAGGACTCATCTATGAGAGCTATCGCACGATGCACATCTGCCCGCGCTGCGAGACGACATTGTCGCAGTCGGAAGTGGCCGAAGGGTATGCGGACGTGAAGGATTTGTCAGTAGTCACGAAGTTCGAGCTTGTCGATGAGCCGGGAACATTCGTCTTGGCCTGGACGACAACGCCGTGGACGCTGCCAGGAAATGTGGCGCTTGCCATAGGTAGAGAGATTATATATGTCACGATTGAAAAGAAGGATGAAGGAGTTGGTGGAATTGTTCGATTTGTTGTTGCCAAAGATCTTTTGGAAACCATTTTTGGTGATGAGGGATATATGGTCATTGAAGAATATAAAGGAGAAAAATTGGTTGGTAAACAATATAAACCGCTGTTCGATTACTATTCTAAAGATGAAAAATTGGAACATCGCGAGAACGGTTGGAAGATTTATGCCGGGGACTTCGTGACGACGAAAGACGGGACGGGCGTGGTGCATATCGCTCCGGCATTCGGTGATGACGATATGGCACTCGGGAAGCAGGAGAATCTGCCGTTCGTGCAGCACGTGAAGATGGACGGCACGATGAAAGACGAAGTGACTGATTTCGCGGGGATGCCGGTGAAGCCCAAGGAGAATCCGCAGGCGATGGATGTGGAAATCATCAAGTATCTGGCGCATAAGGGATTGCTCTTCGCGAAGGAGAAATACGAGCATAGCTATCCGCACTGTTGGCGCTGCGATACGCCGCTCCTCAATTATGCGACATCCTCATGGTTCGTCTCCGTGACGAAGATAAAAGACCGGGTATTGGAGCTGGCCAAGAATATCAACTGGTCGCCGGCACATATCAAAGAGGGTCGCTTCGGCAAATGGCTCGAAGGCGCGCGCGATTGGTCCATCAGTCGCCAGCGCTACTGGGCGAGCGTGATGCCGATATGGAAGTGCGAGTGCGGGGAGATGAGAGTGTTCGGTTCGGTACAGGAGTTGGAAGAAGCAAGCGGAAAAAAGATTGAAGATTTGCACAAACACATCGTGGATGAGATA
>JBAQCV010000048.1:0-18039 GCA_049294475.1 Candidatus Moraniibacteriota bacterium
CCATGGAGGAAGGCATGCGCTTCGCTATCCGCGAAGGCGGCCGTACCGTAGGCGCCGGCGTCGCAACCAAGATCCTGAAGTAACGTTTCGAGCGAATTGAGTGGGGAGTCCCGGTTGAGCGGGATTCTCTACGACTGTTCTCTTGAAAAGGGGAGGCACAGAGTCCGTATATATTGACGCAATGAAAAAGACAGAAATAGCGCAGAATCTGCGTGTCAGAATAAAGATCAAGGCGTACGATCACAAGGTGATCGACCAGTCCGCGAGGAAGATCGTCGAGACGGCCGAGCGTACCGGTGCCGTCATAACCGGTCCCGTGCCGCTGCCGACGGAAATCCACAAGGTGACTGTCAATCGCTCCACGTTCGTGCATAAGAATTCCCGCGATCAGTATGAGATGCGTGTGCACAAGCGTTTGATCGATATTATGAATCCGACGGCCAAGACGATCGAAAATCTCACGAATCTGGATCTCCCCGCCGGCGTAGATATCGAAATTAAAATGTAGAGAGCATCGGATTCTCCATGAGGATCCCTAACAATAGAGAGTACTTGTTTAAGTCCCTTGCCCAATGATATTGGACAGCAGAGGCTTAGTGTAGATGAGGCGGCTCGCCCGCATCGCTACGCGAAGCGTTGCGGGCGGGGATACTGAACGGGCCAGGTGATGGAACTGGCTGTACTGAAAAGGTCGGTTTTTTGTTTGCAACAGAATCATTCAGGTTATAATCACAGCGATGAAATTTCTTCTCGGAAAAAAACTCGGCATGACGACGATCTTCGATGAGACGAAGGGCGCGTTGAACGTGACGCTGATTGTCTGCGAAGAAAACAAGGTGAAACTCAATCGCACGCTGGAGAAGGACGGCTATCTCGCCGTACAGCTCGAAACGAAGAAAAATGCCAAGAAAACCGTCCGCAAGGAATTCCGTATCGATACGGCTGTCGCTCCCGGCGCCGATCGTGAGGCGTATTCCAAGGAATTGGAACAGTATCCTGTCGACGGATCAGTGGATGTCTCCCTGTTCGAAGTCGGGGAACGCGTGAATATAACGGGCGTGACCAAGGGAAAGGGTTTTCAGGGAGTCGTGAAGCGTTATCGTTTTGCGGGGGCTCCGGCAAGCCATGGACGCAAGCACGATATGCGCAAGCCGGGGTCTATAGGCGCGACATTTCCGGAACACGTCGTGAAGGGGCGCCGGATGGCCGGCCGCATGGGCGGCGAGAATATGACGGTCCGCAACCTCTCGGTCGCATATGTCAATCCGGAACAGGGGCTCATCGCTGTCCGTGGAGCGGTGCCGGGAGTGAATGGGCGCATCGTCAAGATAATGAGCGTGAAGCAATAACCGCTGATATGGCAACAATCTCCGTAAAAAATATAGCCGGCAAGGACGTGAAGGAAATCGATATCAAGGATTTCGTTTTCGGCGTTCCCGCCAACGACACACTGCTCCACCAGGTCTATGTCGCGCAGACTACCAATGCTCGTCACACCATTTCCCATACCAAAAATCGCAGCGAACGTGCCGGAAGCGGCGTCAAGCCATGGCGTCAGAAAGGAACCGGACGTGCTCGTGCCGGCGCTGTCCGCAGCCCGATCTGGCGCAAAGGAGGCATAACGTTCGGCCCGACCAAAGATCGCAATTGGAGCAAGGACACCAATCAGAAGATGCGTCAGAAAGCCGTCATGATAGCGCTCAGCGAGAAGCTGCGCTCCGGAAAGATGATCGTGATCGATGCGCTCAGCTATCCCGAGAAAAAAACCAAGCTGTTCGCCGCGACCGTGCAGGCGCTCGGCATCACCGGCAAAAGCCTCGTGCTCTGCCTGACCGGAGATGAACGCGCCTGTACCGTCATGAGCCGCAACATTCCGAAAGTAGAGAATACGCCGACCGAGAATCTCAACGTGATGCAGCTTCTGGATCGCGAATACCTTGTCTTGACGGAGGCCGGTATCAGGAATCTGGAAGGGCGTTTCGCGACGTGGGACAAGCAAGCGGTGAAATAATCAGAGCCACTATGCAAGTATTCAGCGGTACAACTGAAAAGAAATCAAACAAAGCCCCTGCCCAGGCTGCTTCGAAGCCTGCTGTCGCCAAGAAGGCGCTCGCCGTGAAAGAGAGTCCGCTCGCGATGAGGATCTTGTCTCGTCCGCGTATCACGGAGAAGTCCTATGCGCTCAACGCGCTCAACCAGTTTGTGTTCGTCGTGACGAAGGAAGCCACCAAAACGACGGTGAAAAGGGCCGTCGAAGAAGCCTATGCCGTCACTGTCGAACAGGTCCGCATTGTCCGTCTGCCTGCGAAGAAACGCGTTTTCGGCAAGGGTGTCGGTTCCAAAAGCGCCGTGAAAAAAGCGATCGTACGCGTGGCGAAGGGACAGTCCATAGAACTCTTTAAGGGCGGAATGTAGGAAACATCATTATGGCGATCAAGATCTACAAAAAGAATCACGCTGGCCGCCGCAACATGTCGGTCGTCAAGCCTGATCATGTGACCGACAGGGATCCGGAAAAATCACTGCTTGCTCCGCTGCCGAAGCACGCCGGCCGTTCCGGCGGGAAGATTTCCGTACGCCATCAGGGCGGCGGACATAAGCGCCGCTATCGCGTGGTTGATTTCCGTCAGGACAAGATGGATGTTCCCGGACGTATCTCAAGCATCGAAAAAGATCCGAACCGTTCGGCGCTCATCGCGCTCGTTCATTATGCGGATGGCGAGAAACGCTATGTGCTTGCGACCGATGGCATGAGGCAGGGACAGGAGATAGTGTCCGGCGAAAACACGCCGATCGTGAACGGCAATCGTCTGCCGCTCAAGAACATTCCTGCCGGAACGACTATCTGCAATATCGAAATGAAAATCGGCAAAGGAGGCCAGATCGTGAGAAGCGCCGGCACCGCGGCGGTACTGATGGCTCTCGATAACGATATGGCGCAGGTGAAACTGAGTTCCGGAGAAATCCGCCTGATAAGCAAGGAGTGCTATGCGACGCTCGGACAAGTGAGCAATTTCGAACATGGTTCGGAACGTATCGGCAAGGCAGGGCGCGCCCGCTGGCTCAACCGCCGTCCGACAGTGCGCGGCAGCGCCATGAACCCGGTCGACCATCCGCACGGAGGCGGCGAAGGACGTCAGCCGATCGGCATGCATCCGAAGACCCCGTGGGGCAAGCCGGCTCTCGGCAAGAAGACCCGCACGAAAAAACACGCAAGCAACAAGTATATCATCAGCCGTCGTCCGAAGCACTAATACGCACAAACCTATGTCACGAAGTCTCAAAAAAGGTCCGTATGTCGATCCTCGCCTGCTCAAGAAGCTCGAAGGGAGAAAGCTTGGCGATCGCACCGTGATCAAGACGTGGTCGCGGGCTTGCACGATCTCTCCGGAGATGGTAGGCTTTACCTTTGGCGTACACAACGGCAAAGATTTCATTTCGGTATTCGTGAGCGAAGAAATGGTAGGACACAAGCTGGGGGAATTTTCTCCGACCCGGAAATTTACCCGCCACGGCGGCAAGATACAGAATGAATTGGAGCTCGCTGCCAAGCAGCGCGAACTCGATGCCGCCAAAGCCGCCAAATCGGCCACCGACGCTCCGGCCGCTAAGAAATGACGAATCTATGAAAGTACACGCCACGCTGAAAAACCTCCGCATCGCCCCCCGCAAAGTGCGTCTGACGACACACTCCGTGATCGGCGTGGATGCGCGCGAGGCGTTGCTCCAGCTCTCGAAGCAGGTCAAGAAATCCTCTCAGCCGATCTACGATCTCCTGAAGAGCGCCGTGGCCAACGCGACGAACAATAACGGATTGGATGCGGCGAACCTGTATATTCTGGAGATACGCGTCGGTGACGGGCTGCGCCTGAAGCGCTGGTCGCCGCGGGCATTCGGACGGGCGACCCCGCTCTTGCGCCGCGGATCCAATGTGACCATTATTCTCGAGGAAAGGATCGCAGGCAAAAACCGCACCGAAAAGAAAAAAGCGGAGATCGAGACGGTGACGATAGGGGAATCCGCTGCAGTCGCACAGGAAATAACGAAGGATTCCAGCAAGATCATGAAGCCGGACATGAAGAAAGAGTCGAAAGGCATCAGGCCGGCAGCCGGGAAAGTGGTGAAGAAGGTGTTTCAGCGCAAATCCATTTAAATACATCAGCAGGAAGAGCATCGTTATGGGCAATAAGGTCAATCCAACCGGCATCCGTCTCGGTATCACTACCAACTGGCAATCGCGCTGGTTCGGGAGCAAGAAAACATACCGGCAGCAGCTGCGCAAGGACGTGGAGATGCGCTCGTTTATCATGAGCCAGTGGAAGGCTGCCGCTATCGCAGGGGTAGAGATCGAGCGCTCTGCGAACGCGGTGCGGCTGATCATCCATACGGCCCGACCAGGCGTGCTTATCGGACGCGGAGGTACCGGTGTCGAGGATCTGACCCGGGGGATCAAAAAGAAATTTTTTGCCGGCAAGAAAGTGGATCTCAAAGTGGATGTCCAGGAAGTGAAGAGTCCGGAAACGAACGCGATGCTGGTCGGCCAGCAGGTAGCGGAACAGCTCGAGAAGCGTCTGCCGTTCCGCCGCGTTCTGAAGACCATGCTTGACCAGGTAGAAGCCAACAAGACGGTAGAGGGAGTGAAGATCGAGATATGTGGCCGTCTGGGTGGCGCCGAGATGTCCCGTCGCGAATGGCTGTCCCGCGGAAAAATCCCCCTCCATACGCTGCGCGCCGATATCGACTTCGCCTGCTATGAGGCCCGCACGACCTATGGCGTTATCGGGGTGAAGATATGGATCTACAAAGGCGAGAAGTTTGAAGAGGTGCCAACAGAATAACGGAAGACCAGTATGCTGATGCCCAGAAAAGTCAAACATCGGAAGATCCATCGCGGCGGGTGGTCCGGAAGTCCGGCGACACGCGGTGCGAAAGTGAGCTTCGGAGGCTATGGCCTGAAGGCCATGGAAGAAGGGCTTATCTCCGCTCGTCAGATCGAGGCCGCTCGTCGCGCCATGACTCGCTCGATTCAGCGCGGCGGTAAGATATGGATCCGTGTGTTTCCGGACAAGCCGATGACCAAGAAAGGGGAACAGACTCCGATGGGCAAGGGCAAAGGAAGCGTCGATCATTTTGTCGCCAAGGTGCGCGCCGGAAAAGTGCTCTTCGAACTCGATGGCATCCCCAAGGCAGCTGCGGCAGAGGCGCTCCGGTTGGCCGCACACAAGCTCTCTGTCAAGACGAAGTTCGTGCAGCGGCAGTGATCATATTGGCAGCCGGTTTCAAAAACTATTTTCAAGCGTTATGAAAGCGAAAGAATGGAGGGAAAAATCAGCAGGCGAGCGCGAAAAAGCGAGTCTTGAACTCCATGACAAGGCGCGCCATCTCCGTTTCGACCTGGCTACCCGCGAGACCAAGACGCATAGCGAGTACAGGAAGATCAAGAAGGATATCGCCCGCCTGTTGACACTTGGAAAAGAAGTCGAGTCATCGGCCATCGCGGAATAAAGAACCATAGTAAACAAGCATCTCATCATTATGCAGACAACGCCCTCAACAACCAAGACAGCGAACAAGGCTCCGACGTGGAAGGGAGTCGTCGTGAGCAATAAGATGGATAAGACCATCGTTGTCGCCGTGGATACCCTGAAGACGCACCCGAAGTATCTGAAGCAATATCGATCGACCAAGAGGTACAAGGTGCACGTCGAAGAGAATACGTACACGGTCGGGGACACGGTCATGTTCCAGGAATGCCGTCCTGTCAGCCGTGGTAAGCGTCACAGAATCATCGCCTAAGTAAACAAGAAAGAGCATATGATCCAAGCAGAATCCAGTTTGAAAGTCGCTGACAATAGCGGTGCGAAGAGCATCAAGTGTTTCAAGGTGCTCGGCGGAACACGCCGCCGGTACGCCGGATTGGGCGATATCATCGTGGCTTCCGTGAAATCAGCTGAACCACGCGGCATCGTCAAGAAGGGCGATAAGGTGCGCGCCGTCATCGTCCGTCAGGTCAAGGCCTGCCGTCGCAAAGACAATTCCTATATCCGTTTCGATGAGAACGCCGCCGTGATTCTCGATGCCAATGATATCGATCCGAAAGGAACGCGCATTTTCGGTCCGATAGCGCGCGAGCTCCGCGAAAAGGGATTCGCCAAGATCGTCTCGCTCGCTCCGGAAGTTTTGTAAAGCATATACCTATGAAGATCAAGAAAGGCGACCAGGTAGAGATCATCGCGGGCAAGGACTCCGGCAAGCGCGGAGAGGTGCTGCGTGTGTTTCCGAGACTTGAAAAGGTGGCGGTGAAAGGTGTCAGCATCATGAAGCGCCATGTACGCGCCCGGCGCGATGGCGAAAAGGGGCAGCGGATCGAAAAAGAATCCCCGATCCATATCTCCAATGTGATGCTCGTGTGTCCGCATACCGGCAAGCTGACCCGTATCGGTTACCGCATCGAGGCCGGAGAAAAAGTACGCGTCAGCAAGCAATCGGGAAAAACCATCTAATCAGACAAGCGGAACAGCGTTCGTATGAAAATGCCACTGATCAAGAAAACCTATAGCGAAAAAGTCGTTCCTGCCCTGAAGAAGGAACTCGGTATCAAGAACCCGATGGCGGTTCCGCGTATCGGAAAAGTCGTCGTGAACGTCGGCACCGGCAAGGTGCTGAAAGACACGAAGCGCGTGGAAGAGATCATAGCTTCTCTGGAAGCTATCACCGGTCAAAAAGTGCTCCAGACCAAGGCTCGCAAGGCCATCGCCGGCTTCAAGACCCGTGAAGGCTTGGAGGTGGGTGCCCGCGTGACCCTCCACGGCAAACGCATGTGGGATTTCTTGGACCGCCTGTTCAATGTGGCACTGCCGCGCGTACGCGATTTCCAGGGGATTCCGAAAAGCGCTATCGATCAGGGCGGCAATTGCAATCTCGGTATCAAGGAACACGTGGTCTTTCCAGAAATCGTCCCGGAAAAAGTGCAGCACATCTTCAGTTTCCAGGTGAACATCGTCACGACAGCGAAAAACAAGCAGCAAGGCGAAACGCTGTTCCGCGCCCTCGGTCTTCCGCTGCAGCAGGACGAGGTTAAAAAGGGGCAATAACACATCGAAACCTATATGGCGAAAACATCTACGGCAGCGCGAGCGCTCAAAACACCGAAATTTTCAACCCGCATCGTCAGGCGGTGTTGGAAGTGCGGCCGGAAACGCGGGTATTTGCGCATCTTCGACCTCTGCCGCATCTGTTTCCGCGAGCTTGCCAATAAGGGCGAGATTCCCGGAGTGAAGAAAGCCTCCTGGTAAATCAAACGGCGTGGAGCGTTGAGCGCTCAGGGAATATGTTTCGAAAGGAAACCCTCATCGCTCAGCGCTAAACGCTAAATCATACAGTATGTTAGACCCAATCGCAGACATGTTGACGAGGATCCGTAACGCGCAGGCAGCCGGCCATGCTCAGGTCGCTATGCGCGCATCGAAACTCAAATATACCATCGCTTCGATTCTCGAGCGCGAAGGGTTTGTCGCGCGCATCGAGAAGCAAATCGAGGGTACCCGCGAGACGCTGTGCATCTGGCTCAAGTATACCGAGGTGTCTCCGACCAAGAAGATGCCGGCCATCCAGGAAGTGACGCGCGTGAGTAAGCAGGGCTGCCGCATCTATGTGAAAAAGAGCGAAATCAAGAAAGTGAAGAACGGCTATGGTATCGCGATCGTCTCCACCTCTGAGGGCGTGATGACGGGCACGGAAGCGTATCGTCGGGGCTTGGGCGGAGAGTATATCTGCCGGGTGTGGTAACTAAAAAACGAGAAAGAGTATGAGTAGAATCGGCAAAAAACCAGTGAATATCCCGGCAGGCGTAGAGGTCAGCCTTGCTGCCAACGTGATCAGCGTCAAGGGGCCGAAGGGAACGCTTGACTTCGCGCATCGCCGCGAAGTGAAGGTGGCTGTCGAAGAAGGCATCGTGACCGTTACGAAGGTCGGTGACACCAAGAAAGCGCGGGCTATCTGGGGGACGACCGCGAAGCTGATCGCCAATATGATCGCCGGAGTAACCGCCGATTTTCAGAAACAGCTCGAACTGAACGGTGTCGGTTTCCGCATGGCCGTTTCAGGGAAAAAGCTGAACATGGCGCTCGGATTTTCTCATCCGGTGAATATGGCGATTCCGGAAGGCTTGGCGGTGAAGATCGAGAACAATATCATGACCATCTCCGGCATCGACAAGCAGAAAGTCGGCGAATTGGCCGCCATCGTGAGAAAACTGAAACCAGTCGAACCATACAAAGGCAAGGGGTTCCGGTATGTCGGCGAAGTCGTGCGGCGCAAGGAAGGGAAGAAAGCCGCCGCCTAAATCCTGAATGCAAACATATGTTGAAACGAGAAATCAGAACAGTGAAGCGATTCGAGCGCAAACGGCGCGTGCGTGCCAAGCTCATCGGTACGGCGACCTGTCCGCGCCTATCGGTCTTTCGTAGCCTGAAAAATATCTCGGTGCAGGCGATCGACGATGTGGCCGGAAAAACGCTGGCACAGGCGAATCGCGCGGAACTCGGCAAGAAAGCGAAACACACGACTGAGGGAGCGGCTCTCGTAGGCACGGAGATTGCCTCGCGCCTGACGAAGCTCGGCATACAAAAAGCGATATTCGACCGCTCCGGATACCGGTATCACGGCAAAGTGAAAGCGCTGGCCGAAGCGGCCCGTGCCGGCGGACTTCAATTTTAAAATAGAGACATTTATGGCAAAGCCAGGAAAAAGAATGGGGAGACGGGAAAAGCCGGAGTTCGATCAGAAGCTCCTTGATTTGGCGCGTGTCACACGTGTCGTGAAGGGTGGCCGCCGCTTCCGCTTCCGCGCCACTCTGGTGATCGGCAATCGCAAGGGCAAGGTCGGTGTCGGCGTCGCCAAGGGATCCGACGTATCCGATGCCATCCAGAAGGCGTTCAATGACGCGAAGAAGAATATGGTGACTATCCACTTGGCCGGATCCACCATATCCCATGATGTCTCGGCGAAACTCGGCAGCGCCAAGGTGCTGCTCAAGCCGGCTTCGGAAGGACGGGGTATCATCGCCGGCGGCGCTGTCCGTTCCGTCGTGAATCTCTTGGGAGTGAAAGATATCGTGTCCAAGTCTCTCGGCGCCTCCAACCCGCTCAATGTCGCCCGCGTCACCGTGAAAGCCCTCCAGCAGCTGAAACCCCCGAGACAGAAAATGACCGATGATCGGCCTGTCTCGCCGACTCATCAAGGCGGGCAATCGACGATCAATCACCAGAGCATGGAAGAAGCGAAAGCATAATCATTCGTTGTAAGCCGTAAGTCAAATCTATTGTATGCAGGTACATCAACTCTCAGTCGCAAAAAGAAAAGGGCGTAAGCGCATCGGCCGCGGCGGCAAGCGCGGCACGACTGCCGGTCGCGGCAGCAACGGACAGAAATCCCGTTCCGGCGCTTCCGTCGACCCGCTGTTCGAAGGAGGACGTTCGACATTTCTCGAGCGCCTGAAGAAAGTACGCGGATTCAAATCCATTCATCAGAAAAGGTGCCTCGTCACGCTCGCAGAGATTGAAAGCGCGTTTGTTGCCGGTGAAACGGTCATGATTGCGTCACTGATCGAAAAAAACGTGGCGCCGAAAACGGCGCTGATCCGCGGCGTCAAAATCGTTGCGACCGGCGTTCTCAAGAAAAAACTTACGTTAGGCGACGATGTCGCCGCCTCGGAGAAGGCGAAAGCTTCCTTTCACACGGTTTCCCGGTAGGGTGTGCCCCGTTACATATTTTGCAACATCGTGCGTGTAGAGGATGAGCGTAAGCCGAAAGGCGGTCCAGCTCAGAAGCCTTCTCTTGCTATGGTTGCTTCCTGGATATGTAACGGGGTATACTGAGCTTGTTTCAGGCTGCTGTCCCGACAGATTCTGAGAAACTGATTTTTTCCGCCATGCGTGAGACCTTCCTCAATATTTTCCGAATCACCGAACTCCGGAATAAAATCCTTTTTATTCTCGGGTTGCTTGTTATATACCGTATCGCCGCCAATATTCCTCTCCCGGGAGTGGATGTTCTGGCCCTGAAGCGCCTGTTCGAAGACAACGCGTTTCTCGGACTTTTGAATATCTTTTCCGGCGGGGGGCTATCCAACATCTCGATCGTGCTGCTCGGCGTCGCACCGTATATCACGGCCTCGATCATCATGCAGCTCCTGACCACGATCGTCCCGAGTCTCGAGCGTCTCTATAAGGAAGAAGGCGAGACAGGACGGCAGAAATTCAATATGTGGACGCGCTGGATCACGCTGCCTCTGGCAGCTCTCCAGTCGTTCAGCATGCTCTCGCTTCTTCGTTCCCAGAATATCCTGGGTGATATCGCCCCGTTCGACATGACGGTGATCATCGTGAGCGCGACCGCCGGTACCATGTTTCTCATGTGGCTCGGCGAGCTTATCACGGAAAAAGGCCTGGGCAACGGCGTCTCGATGATCATTTTCGCCGGTATCGTGTCGAGTCTGCCGACCGGTATTTCGCGTTTTATAGCGACGTGGGATCCTTCGCAGGTTTTCACGTATCTCCTGTTCGCTCTCGTGGCTGCGGTCACCATCGCCGGCGTGATTTTCGTCAACGAAGGGCAGCGGACGATACCGGTAGCCTATGCCAAACGCGTGCGCGGAGCGCAGGTGTACGGCGGCGCGGCGACGCATCTGCCGCTGCGCGTCAACCAGGCGGGAGTCATCCCGATCATTTTCGCCGTATCGCTCATCCTCATCCCGACGATGATGGCCAATTTTCTGGCGCAGAGCGCCAATGCGAACATCGCGAGTATCGCCATCAGCCTGAGCGCATGGCTGCAGGATCAGTGGGTGTACGGCATCCTCTATTTTTTCCTGATCGTGGTGTTCACCTATTTCTATACAGCCGTCGTTTTCGATCCGGTCAAGATCGCGGAAAATCTCCAGAAACAGGGCGGCTATATCCCGGGCATCCGTCCGGGTAACACGACCGCCGAATATCTCTATCACATCATCAACCGCATCACGCTGGCCGGGGCGTTTTTCCTCGGCGCGATCGCTGTGCTGCCGTTCGTCGTGCAGGGGGTGACCGGCATCCAGGCATTTTCCATCGGAGGGATCAGCATCCTCATCGTCGTATCCGTCGTGCTCGAGACGGTGAAGCATGTGCAGAGCCAGCTGACGATGCGCAGCTACGAGACTTTTTAAGGCAGTCCCTATTTCAGATGTTTCAATGATGAAAGAGATACGAAACTACATCCTGCTCGGACCGCCGGGAAGCGGCAAAAGCACACAGGCTGAATTGCTGAAGACAGCGCTCAATCTGGCGCATATCGATATCGGATCGGAGTTGCGCGGCGCAGCCGAGGAGGATACGCCGCTCGGTCGGGAAATCAACGAGACCATCCATATCAAGCACTCGTTGACATCCGATGCGATCATGAAATCGGTGCTCGAGAAAGCCATCACGCTGGTTCCGGAGTCGCAGGGCCTCTTGCTCGACGGGGCGCCGCGCCGCGCTTCCCAGATAGACGAAGTGACGGCAGTGCTGCGATCAGTTGGTCGCTCTGTCAGCCGCGTCATCTTCATCAGCCTGTCCGAAGAAGAATCGATCAGCCGCATCTCGAAGCGCTACTTGTGTTTCGGCTGTCACCGGGCCTATATTCTTGGCAAAGACATCCTGTCTCCGGAGACCGCGTGCGGCGTGTGCGGTGGGAAGATCGGTCAGCGCAAAGACGATACGCCGGAAGGAGTGCGCGAGCGATTCCGGATTTTTCAGTCAGAAACGCTGCCGGTCATAGAACATTTTGAAAGAGAGCGTCTGCTGCTGCGCGTTGACGGCAACCAGGATGCGGAAGCGATTCTCCAGGATATCATGAACGGCACCAAAGCATAGGAATCATATGAATTTGGCTCTTATCAAAACAGCAGATGAGATCGGGCGTCTGCGGGAATCCGGCAGGCGTTTAGCGAAAGTACTCGAGACGGTCATCTCAGCTGTCCAGCCTGGGGTTTCGACGCTCCGTCTGGATGTATTGGCTGAAGAACTGATCCGCACATCCGGAGGAACCCCCATCTTCAAGGGATACGAATCTGGTGCCGGGGAGCCTTTTCCCGCGACGGTCTGCACATCGATTAATGAAGAAGTCGTGCATGGCATCCCGCGTGCCGAAAGGATCATACGGGAAGGGGATCTCGTGAAGCTCGATATCGGTATGCGTTTCGATGGGATGGTGACGGATATGGCGCGCACCGTCATGGTAGGGACGGTAATGCCCGAAGCAGCGAAACTCGTCGGCGTGACGGAAGAGAGTCTGCGACGCGGCATCCTCGCACTGCGTCCGGGCGCGCATATTTCTGCCTATGCCAGAGCGGTGCAGGAGTGCGTCGAAGCGAACGGTTTCTCGGTGGTGCGCGATCTGGTGGGCCACGGCGTCGGATATGAGCTCCACGAAGACCCGCAGGTGCCCAACTATGTTTCGCGCGGGATGGATGATTTCATCGTGGAACCGGGCATGACGCTCGCGCTCGAGCCGATGGTGAACGCGGGTACGTATGCGGTGAAGGTCGCTTCCGACGGGTGGACCTTCGTGACGACCGATGGAAGATTGAGCGCGCATTTCGAGGACACGGTCGTTATCACGGAACACGGCGCGGATGTGGTGACGAGGATGTGAAGAATTTTCAATTTACAATAATCAATTTTCAGTGAATTTTCAATTATTCAATTTTTCAAACCTTCTTTTTTGAAAATTTCAAAATTGAAACATTGATTGAAAATTGAAAATTGAGACTTGAAAATTATGGGTAATTACTTAGGGATAGATTGGGGGGCTGCGAAAGTCGGGGTGGCGCTCGCGCACGGGGAAACGGGCGTGGCGCTCGCGTACGCGACGCTCCTGAATGACGGCGATCTCATCCGGCGTTTGGGCGATATCATCACTTCGGAGGATATCGGGATCATCGTGATCGGCATACCGGAATATATCCATCGCGAACAGGAGGAATCAGGAGGGGAAAAGCTCGGACAGGTACTGTCTGCGCGTTTCGGCGTAGCGGTGGAATACCAGAACGAGATGTTCACGACGAAAATGGCACAGGCCAATCTGATCGAGCGCGGGGAGAAGGGCGTCTCCAAGCACGACGACGAGGAAGCGGCCAGGATCATCCTCCAGGAGTGGCTGGAGAGGAAAGGGCCCTGATGGCTGCTTGGCGCGCGGAGGCACCCGTGTTTTCTTGTTTCACCACGCGCTTCCGAAGAGTGCAGAGTTGTTCGTTTTGTGTTAGAATGACGATGTAATTTATGAGTTGTATCGCCGTATGGAACAGCCGTTTCTTTCGGTGATCGTCCCTGCTTACAAAGAGGGTGATCGCATCGGGCGCAATCTGCTTGAAATAGACAAATACCTGAAGGGAAAGAGCTACACGTATGAGATCATCGTCATCGTGGACGGATCTCCGGACAATACCGCGGAGGTGGCTCGCAATTACGCCCTGCAGGTTCCGCATCTGCGCGTCATCGACAACAGGGAGAACCACGGCAAGGGGTATGTGGTACGCCAAGGACTGCTCGAGGCGGCAGGGGTATGGCGTCTCTTCCTGGACGCCGACGGCTCCACGTCCATCACGCATCTGGATTCGTTTGCGGCGCACTTCGATTCCGGCTACGATGTGATCATCGGCTCGCGCAAGATCGAGGGGTCGTTCATCCAGGTGCATCAGCCGAAACACCGGGAAATCATGGGCGAGGGAGGCAATTGGCTCATCCGTATCGTGTTGGGACTCTGGAGTTATCCGGATACGCAGTGCGGATTCAAGATACTGTCCGATACGGCGGCCAAGGAAATAGCAGGCCGCATGGTGGTTGACCGCTTCGGTTTCGATTTCGAATTGATCGTCCTGGCTCTCAAGCTCGGTTTCAGGGTGAAGCAGCTGCCGGTGCGTTGGATGAACGAAGAAGGGTCGACCGTCAGGTTGACGGGCCCGAACGGATTTATCCGGGTATTGATCGACTTGTTCAAAACGAGAATACGTTTTCTGGTCGGCGCATATCATATCCGGGAATATACGAAAAAGCAGATTGCATAAAGGCGGGGCGCATCGCTTCATGACGGTTTGCGACAGGACACAAAGAAAAAATACATCTCAAAACAAATGACTCACGGCGAAACTGAAAAAAACAAGAAGACTCCGTATGCATCGGAACTGCGCCAGGATATCGTCACCGGCGATTTCGTGGTGATCGCGACCGGGAGGGCGAAGCGCCCGGACGAATTCGCCGCGTTCCAGCGCAGCGCTCCGGATTATGAGAATGACCCTTTCGAGAATCCGGAAGAGAGCGGGCAAGAAAAAGACGTGCTCATCTACCGTCGGGATGGCGGCGATTGGAGTCTGCGCGTATTTCCGAACAAGTATCCGGCGTTTTCGCGCGGTCGTGCCGCACGCGAGCTATCCGACGGGCCGTATTTCTCCATGACGGGTGCCGGATATCATGAGATCGTGGTGACGCGGGACAAAAGACGCTCGCTCGCGCTCCTCGAAGTCTGGCAGGGGGCGGAGGTATTCGACGCATATCAGGAACGCTATCTCGCGCTCATGAACAAAAAGAGCGTCAATTATATCCAGATTTTTCATAATCACGGACAAGAGGCCGGGGCATCGATCGCGCACCCGCATTCGCAACTCTTGGCTATTCCGGTCGTTTCCCCGTATATCGATCTCGAACTCAGGGGGGCGGAACAATATTACCGGAGCACCAAGCACCAGGTGTATGGTGTCATGACGGAGCATGAGAGCGGAACCAAAAAACGCGTCGTTTTCGAAAATGAGCATTTCATCGCTTTTTGTCCGTTCGCATCCAGAGTCGCTTTCGAAGTCTGGGTAGTCGGCAAGCGCGCCAATCCGTATTTCGAGCGCATCACCGATGAGGAGAAATTCGCCGCGGCGGAAGCGTTGCAGCAAGCGCTCTATTCGATATATCAGGGGCTCAACGACCCGCCGTATAATTTTTATATCCATACGGCGCCGTGCGACGGAAAGGACTACCCTCATTATCAGTGGCACATCGAGATCCTGCCGCATACGGCGGTCTGGGCCGGTTTCGAGCTTTCGACCGGGATCGAGATTTCAACCATCCAACCCGAGGTCGCTGCCGAATACCTGCGTTCACAACTCAATCGCTAGATGATACTGAAACAACGTATGCGGAAATTTTATGTCATAGGAAATCTGAAAATGAACATGCTCTCGCGCGAGGAGGTCGCGCAGTATCTCGCCGTGCTCAGGCGCGAGATGCAGGGCAAGCGATATGAGCATGTGATCGGAGCGGTGTGCCCGCCGTTTCTCTATCTTGCGGAATTCGATCATCTGCCGGCAGGCGTGCACAAAGGCGCCCAGAACCTTTTTCCCGAAAAAAGCGGAGCGTATACCGGAGAGATCTCGCCGATCATGCTCAAGAACGATGGCGTAGAATATGTCATCGTCGGTCACAGCGAGCGCCGGCAGTATGCCCATGAAACGGATGATATGATTCGCGAGAAAGCCTTGGCGGCCATCCGGCATCATCTCATCCCGATCATCTGTATCGGAGAGACGGGGGAGGAGCGGCAGAGAGAAGAGACGGATCGGGTGCTTGCGGCACAGGTGAGAACGATTTTTTCCGGATTTTCGAAGGCGCAAGCGGAAAAAGCCATTATCGCGTATGAGCCCCGCTGGGCTATCGGGACCGATGCGGTACCAACGACCTCGGAGATTTTTCAAGTCAGGGTACTGCTGCGGAAGCTTTTGGCGGAAGCATTTGATGTATCGACAGCGGAGAAGATCGCCGTCGTGTATGGCGGTTCGGTCAAGAGCTCTTTTTTGCCGGCGGTGTCGTTCGACGCCCAGATGGATGGAGTACTGGTCGGCCGGGAAAGCATGTTCCCGTACGAACTGGTGAAAATGATGGGGCTCTGCGAGGAGGAAGCCGTACGGCAGCGTGATGGGACGTAATTTTTTATCCGGGAGCAGAAGCGTATGATCGCCGATGTCAAGACAATGCTTGTGGAAGCCAAAGCGGGGAAATATGCCGTAGGCGCGTTCAACGCGGTCAATCTCGAGACGACGCGCGCGATCATCGAAACGGCCACAGAACTCTCTTCGCCGGTGATCGTCCAACTGACAGAGAAGACGTTTGATTATGCCGGCGGCCGGGCGATGTTTCATCTGATCAAGAATATCGCGGAGTTTTATGCCCCGGGCATACCGGTTGGTATCCACCTCGATCACGGCAAGAGCTTCGAAGCCGTGGAGCGGGCGATGGACATCGGTTTCGGATCGGTGATGTACGACGGCTCGCGCAAGGAGTATGCCGACAACCTCATGACCACCAAGAAGATCGTAGGAATCGCCCACAGGCGCGGCATCGCGGTGCAGGCGGAACTCGGCAATGTCCCGTATCTCGGCGAGATGCAGATGGAGAATATCGAGTGGGAACAATATATGACCGATCCGGATCAGGCGGAAGCGTTCGTGAAGGAAACCGGCATCGATACGCTGGCGGTCGCTATCGGCAATGCCCACGGATTCTTCCGCGAGCGCGCGGAGCCCGATTATGACCGGCTGGTCGCGATCGCGAAGCGCGTCGATGTGCCGCTCGTGCTGCATGGGGCATCCGACTGGCACAATGGCCGGGTGACAGAGGTGATCAAGCGCGGTATCAGCTGTTTCAATGTCGATACGGCGCTGCGGCTCGCCTTCATCGGCGGTTTGCGCGAAGCGCTCTCTGCCGAAGAAGAGACGGATCTGCGCAAGGTGCTCGGCAAGGCCAAAGAGCACGCCAAGACAGCCGTCAAAGAAAAGATCCTGGCGTTCGGCAGTGCGGGCAAAGCGTAAAAACGGAATAATGAATCAGGAATCATGAATAAAGAAATAAAAATATGAAAAAGAAAAGGATAGCCATCAACGGATTCGGGCGTATCGGCCGCGCGGCTTTCAAGATCGCTTTCGAGAAACAAGACATCGAAGTGGTGGCGATCAACGACCTGACGAACGCGGGCGTGCTCGCCCACCTGCTGCAATACGATACGGCGTACGGGCATTATCGGAAGCAGGTGACGGTTCATGACGGGAAACTCGTCGTCGATGGCAGGGAATTTTCCGTGTACGCGGAACCTGATCCGACAAAACTTCCCTGGAAAGAGCTCGGGGTGGATGTAGTGCTCGAATGCACCGGCCGGTTCACCGGCAAACAGTCAGCCGCACAGCATATTACGGCAGGCGCGAAGAAGGTCATCCTCTCAGCGCCTTCCAAAGGAGAGGATGTTTCCGTGCCGACATTCCTCTTCGGGGTCAATGAGGATGCGTACGCGGATGAGACCGTCGTGTCCAACGCCTCGTGCACGACCAATTCGCTCGCGCCGATAGCCAAAGTGCTCGACGACGCATTCGGTATCGAGAAGGCGATGATGACGACGATCCACTCGTATACGGCTGATCAGAATATCCAGGATGGGCCGCACGAAGATCTGCGCCGCGCCCGGGCGGCCGCGCAGAACATCGTGCCGACGACCACCGGTGCCGCCATTGCCGTGACGCAGGTGATGTCGGGCCTCAAGGGCCGCTTCGACGGCATCGCGGTACGCGTACCGACGATTGTCGTATCGCTGACTGACTTCACGTTTCTTCTGAAACGCAAGACGACCAGAGCGGAAGTCAATCAGATACTGAAAGAGGCCGCGGAATATCCGCAGTATCAGAATGTGCTCGCCGTGACGGCAGCGCCGCTCGTATCGTCGGATTTCATCGGCAACCCGCATTCGAGCATCGTGGATCTCTCATTGACCATGGTAGTCGACGGGGACCTCGTCAAGGTGATCGCATGGTATGACAATGAATGGGGGTATTCGAATCGTCTGGTGGAATTGGCGCAACTGATCGGCTCAGCAACCTATCGCAGCGGAGTATGACGAAACATACGGCAGTCAAGAGAGAGACGGCGGGATATGCCGCACGATTGGAAGACATCGCGCAGATGCGATTCGGCGCGCTATCGGACGATGCAGCAT
>JBAQCV010000049.1:0-5755 GCA_049294475.1 Candidatus Moraniibacteriota bacterium
GATCCGAGCGGATCGAAATACCTGTTCGTTCCCCCACCTGGTCAGGGAACCCCCCATTTCGGGATCCAGTTCTGATCCCAACCCCCTCACTCAGAAGTTCATATGAGGGGATGGCCGGTCGCATGCAACGCGCGATCGGTCTTTTTTTTATTCAAATACGGCCTATTCGGAACGTAGTCGTTCCATCAGCTTCATATAGAAGCGCAAGTTGTGGATCGAGGCAAGGCGACCGGCGAGCGGCTCCCCGACGACAAACAGATGCCGCAGGTAGGCACGAGTGTAGCGCGTGCAGAGTATACAATCACAACTTGTGTCCACCGGAGAGAAATCTTCTTTGAATCGCTCATTCTGAATATTGATATCTTCATAAAAGTTCCCTGCCGCACCAAGCTCGCCGTTTTTCCAAATAAAAAGCTTTCCGTGGCGACCTTCTCTCGTCGGAATGACGCAGTCGAACATATCCATTCCGGCATTCACGGCCGCGACGAGCTCTTCCGGCTTGCCGAGTCCCATCAGATAACGCGGCTTGTCTTCCGGAAGATACGGCGTCGTCCACGCGAGAATGTCCGGCAAAGTCTCGCGCGGCTCTCCGACCGCCACCCCTCCGATCGCGTACCCGTCCCAGCCCGAGGCTGGTCCGCCGAGGGCGGCGAAATCCAGTCCGGATAGCTGTTTCGCCGATTCGATGCGGAGATCCTGATATATCGAACCTTGCACGATACAGAACAAAAGCGGCCTCCCCTGCGCGTACTGCTCGCCGCCCTCCTTTATTTTTTTATGAAAATGTTCGAAGGCGCGACGTGCCCAGCGCGTCGTCCGCTCCAGAGAAGCCAGCGCATATTCCTTCGTGCACGGATACGGCGGACATTCATCCAGTACCATGATGATGTCCGAACCGAGATCGAGCTGGATATCGATGGAAATTTCCGGTGACAAGAAATACCGATCACCGTTTTCCGCGTCGGCAAAATCCACGCCTTCCTCGGACAGCTTCACGCCGTTCACACCGAAGCGCTGCTCCGCCCGCGCACCGAGAGAGAACACCTGGAATCCGCCCGAATCGGTGAGTATCGGCCCTGGCCAATCCATGAAACGATGCAGGCCGCCCGCCCGGGCGATGAGATCCGCTCCTGGCCGCAGCCACAGATGATAGGTATTGCCGAGCACGATCTCCGCGCCGAGAGAGCGCACCTCATCCGGCAGGATATGCTTCACCGCTCCTCTGGTCGCGATGGGCATGAAAAAGGGAGTGTGGATACTCCCTGATTTCGTGACGAGCTCGCCGACGCGCCGCTTGCCGATATTTTTTTCCTGTTTCCATGCTGGCATAATTCCGTATTCATCCTCATGGCACAAGAGCAGGCTCCACATCGCTGCTTGCCGACCCATACACCTTGTCGTCGCGCAGGTAATTGTCCCGTTCTCCGCTCTCGACGCGGATATCCTGGCCAGTAAACGCATCCTGACCCGTGAAAGTTATGTTTTTGATCAGCGCAAGCGGTCTGCCCTCCTGGTTCGAACCCGGCACGGCCGATATCTGAAACGCCAATGCGCGCGGCGTATCCCGAGTAGCGGCGAATGTCCCCAATTCCCAGGTCAGCTCATTCGTCCGCTCATTGAATGCCAGGGTTTCTCCTGTCGGAAAGAATTTTCCGCCGTAACGGATGCCAGTCGGCAATATGACCGAGACACGCGACTGCCTGATGTCATTCGAGGAGTTGGTGATGTTCAGGTGCACCGTGTAACTCGTCTCCTTGCCGACCTGCGGCGGAACAGGCCCGCTATTGACGAATGTCATATCGGTGTACAGCGGCTTGATGCCTATGCCGACCAGGGCGTTCAGTTTCACATAGAGCGTGTTGCTGCCGATGATCTTGTTCGCACCGATCGGAGTCGGGATATCGGGGCTGTCAATCTTGGCGACGGATCTGATGGCGATGTCCTTGCCGCTCGTCGCGGTGAATGTCTTCGTCGTCGGAACGGAAAAGGTGATCTCGCCCGAAGCGCCCGGTTCCAGTCTGCCGAGACCGGGAATATCGGAGGCTTTCCAGACGATCGTCTTGCGCGCCGCATCATACGCGCCGCTCAAGAGCGACAGCCGGCCGACATCGAGGAATGACGGGTCGATTTCCAGCGTGACGATGGCGTCCCGGACGCCGATAGTGCCGTCATTCTTGTAACGGATCACGTAGCGCAGAGTATCACCGGGATTCACGGCGATGTCCGTCAGCTCGTTGACCATCTGAGAGATGGAGAGCGGCGAGGCCATGATGCGCGTCTGCCGCTCGTTCTCCGCGTATGCGACAAACGTCCCGTCGCCCTGGAAAAAACCGATCATGCCGCGGATCAGTTTGCGTTCCTCGCGTACGCCGGAGAGCACGCCGCGCACTATGATCTTGCCATCGGCACGCGCTTTGAAATTGCCGAGATACCATACCGAATCCCCTTCGGATGGTTTCGGATCCGCACCGACGAAATGAAACCCGGAGGGGTATTCCAGCTTCACGCGCAGGTTGGAAAACTGCTCGTCGCTCTTGTTGCCATAATCGATGACATATTCGACATCCTGCCCCGTAGCCAGTTCGAGCGGCGCGGTGATCTCGAACGACAACGCCGACGACGCGACATTCACGCCGAATTCCACTGTTTTCTCAAAAATACTGGACACGCCCTTCGGCGTATAGCGCAGCGTCGCCTTGAAATATACGAGATCCCCCTTCGATCCGTAGAATTTTCCAGTGATCGGCACCTTCCCCTGGGTATTCGCCTTGATGCCCCCGAGAGGAATCTCGGCAAGAGCGCCATTGACGCGTACAGTGCTTCCGGCCTGCAAACGGAACGATTCCGGATACACGAGTACCAGCGTCGCATCGTTGAGTCCCGCCCAATTGTCGTTGGCATACGTGATCGTGAAGGTCGTTTCCTCGGCGGAGGCGACATCCTTCGGCCCGGCGATGGAGACTGCGACTCGCTCCTCGCTGAACAGCATCGAGCGTACCTTGAAAATCAGCCCTCCGAGCAGTATGAGCCCGGCGATGCTTCCTATGACGATGGCGATATTCTTGCGGCGGCGCCGCGTCTCGACATCGGCGAGACTGAATCGCTGAATCAGCGATGGCTTTACCACCGGCTGCTGCCATGCTTCTGTCTTCTGGAATTGCGATGGCGCGTTCGAATCGCCCGCGCCCCGCCCAGGGTCGAAGGGCGTGTGCCGCTCCGCACGGCCAAGGTGTATGTCGCGCCCGTGCAATTTTTCATTCAGGTCCTCGATGCCCATACCTATACATATGAAAATGTCTGTTTCTTTGCTCCAATTCTACCAGAAATGAGACCTCCCTACAATCTGCGCCGAAGAGTCACGAATCATGAATTGTGCATCGAGGCTGTGATAAAAGAAGTATTGCAATTCATGATTCCTGATTCTCAATTCTTTTTCAATGCCCGATCCATTGGAAAAACCTCGTCGCTACCTGCTGTATCTCACGCAGTTCTTGCGGATCCGCTTGCACGCGAGTCAGCGCTCCCAGGCGGTTTCCGAGAAAAAGACGGATGAGCTTGATGGTATTCTCGCTCACCGGAAAAGCGTGGTCGGTATCGCGAGAATGTTCGCCCGCGAGGATGCCGCCGGCGCTCGGACTGAAAAAGTGCTGCTCGCCGGACTGGAGTTTCTCTCCCGATATGGCACAGGCACCGGTTTCTATCCTATATCCCAGATGCGCGAACAGCTGGAACAAGAATCCTCCCGTAAGCAGCGGTATCCGCTCTCCCTTCCCCTCTCTCGCCAGATCATCGGCAAGAACGAGATAGTCCGCCAGCAACCGGAAGAGTTCCGCATCCGGCTCATCCCATTCTACCAGCCGTTCGAAGATGTTCACCGCTTCCAGCACGCGCTTCAGGATATCCACATCGGTGCGCAGGTTGAGAAAATTCTTTTCCGCCACCGCTCCGGCGATTTTTCCCGTGCCACGGCCTTTCACGACGATCACTAGCCCCTGCATCAGTGTCTCGAGCTGCCCGGCCAGCTTCGCTTCCGACTTGCGCACACCCTTTGCCACGAGCTGCACCTTGCCCTGCTCCTCCGTGTACAGCGTATACAGGCGGTCGGTTTCCCCTACCTCCTTCTTTCTCAAAACGATAGCGTTATAACGAAGTTCCATTTTGAAATGAATCAGGAATCATGAATTATGAATCATAGGTATCACAAAAGACCGAGATAATCGAGACAGAGATAGCTAATTTCCACATCCGTCATCTGACCGGTACGGATATGCTTGCGAAATTCATCGAGCGACATAAGCACTACCTCAATAGACTCTCCGTTATCCTCAAGTTGTGGTTCTCCTACTTTTTCGCAGTCAGTAGCGACAAGAGCATTCTTGATATACGTAGAATAAGCACTCGGAAGAGTATCTGTCACAAACTGTACCCTTCCTCGATACCCGGTTTCTTCCAAGAGCTCCCTCTCCATGGCCTGTTCAGTAGTTTCAGTACCCTGAAAGCCCCCTCCCGGCAACTCCAAAAGGATTTTCCCCGGTCCGGGGCGGAACTGTTTCACAAGGATCACTTGCCTGTCCTTCGTCAATGCAAGACACGCGATGCTCGGATGTCCGCTGCTGAGATAAAAATCTGCTTCTCTGCCATGCGGCAAACGGAATGTCCTTTTTTCAATTCCGCGGCCGTACTTTTTGAATACCTCCTCTCTGGAAACCTCTTCCCAATTCTCAACCCTATTATTCATATTCGTTTCAAGAAGAATGAAAGCGGGCTCCCTTCAAGTTCGATGGTATCGGCGTACTCAGCGTCAGGCACATCACCTTTCTGCACGGATGTCGCAAGAATTTCTTTTTGTATCATTTCACCGAACATCTCAAATACTTTTTCTTTACCTTGATATCCAAGCACGATACGATCTTCGACATTGAAACCAGCCTTCTTGCGCCCTTCTTGGATAGCGCGGATTATTTCTCTCGCCTCTCCTTCTAATCGAAGAGCTTCATCTAATGTCGTATCCAAACTGATCATTTCAACAGAATCATCAACGGCGACATCCTTGATATTCAGTTCGTCCTTAATGATATTCTTCAGATCGTCAGATAATTCTTTTTTCACACTGACCTTAGAGAGCGGCTGTCTGACCTTTATTTTCGCATCGGCTCGGAGTTTCAGCCCCAAGGTGACAAGGTCACGAACATGCTTCATCTCCTCATTCAATCTCTCATCGATCAGTTTCTCATCCACTGCCGGCCAATCGGCGAGATGCACCGATTCTTCACCGGTTAAGTTCTTGTAAATCTCCTCGCTCAAAAATGGCGTGAATGGTGCCATCACTTTCGCAAGTGTCACAAGAACATCATAGAGGGTCTGATACGCGTTTTCTTTGTCGCTGTCGTCTTCCGATTTCCAGAAACGCTTGCGACTTCGGCGGATGTACCAGTTGGACAGATTGTCGATAAACGGGGTGAACAGACGTGTCGCCTTGGAAAGTTCATACCGCCCCATAGCCCCATCGACTTCCTGTATCAGCAATTGCAGCTCGGAAAGTATCCAGCGATCCAGAATCTTTTCTGAAACAGAGGCATCTTTCTTGGGAACCCACTGATCGATCGAGGCATACATCGTGAAGAACGAATACGAATTCCAGAGCATGCGGAACGCGTTCCGGCTCACATCGGCCAGATCTCTCTCGGAAAAATTCAGGTTCTCCGCCGCGACGATCGGCGACGAGAGCAGATAGAACCGCAGCGCATCCGCACCG
>JBAQCV010000050.1:0-2025 GCA_049294475.1 Candidatus Moraniibacteriota bacterium
GTTCCGGATTGTGCGTCACCATGATGATGGTTTTCTTGTCTACCTCGTTCAGCTCTTTCAGTATCTGAAGCACGTTTTCGGCGCTGTCGCTGTCGAGATTGCCGACGGGCTCATCCGCGAGGATAATCTCGGGGTTGTTGATGAGGGAGCGCGCGATGGCGACGCGCTGCTTCTGTCCTCCGGAGAGCTGACTCGGGAACTTATCGGCTTGTTCGGCGATGTTGAAGCGGCGCAAAAGCTGGATACCGGCAGTTCTTCGTTCGTTCGGACTGATACCCTGAAACATTTTCGGCAGGCAGACGTTCTCGAGGATATCGAGCGAAGAGATGAGGTAGAAGGCCTGAAAAATCATCCCGATGCCGGTCTGGTGGAGTTCGAGTTCTTCTCCGCGGGTCATCTTCGAGAGAGCTTTTCCCTGTATATATACGTCGCCGTACGTGGCCCTCTGCACTCCGGAGAGGGAATAGAGCAGCGTCGATTTTCCGCAGCCGGAAGGACCGTAAATGATCACGTATTCGTGAGGATAGATGGTGATGTCGGTCTCTTCGAGCGCGCGCGTTTCGTTGGGCTTTCCCTGATTGTAGATGACGCGCAGCTTATCGACGACAATGATCGGATCTGCCATGATGTTGGTTCACTATTTTACTTTCAGCATAGCATATTTTCCGCCTCGGAGTAAGCTTTTTGTGTTGCCCGAAAGACGCGATATGCGCTACAATAGGGTACAGAATACTGCCGTCTCATCGTTATGAATCGCTCCCTGATTTTTATCGCGCTCGGCATCGTGCAGATCATCATCCTGACGCTTGTGGGGCTGTATTTCTACCGTTTATGATACAGTATTTTTTGAGAAGCATTCTTTCGCTATGAGCCTGTTCTCCCGATCAGTTTTTTTGATACTGCTTTTTACCGGAACCTTTTTCGGTCCTTCTTCGGTAGTTTTCGGGCAGGAAGTCTTTTTCAAGGATGTGATGATCGAAGTGTTCGAACGGCAGGACTGCGCGCACTGCCAGGCGGAGAAAGCGTATCTGATCGGTCTGGCGGAGGAGCGGAGCGATATCGAGGTGCGCTTCATCGATATCGGGGCTGCAGAGGGGAAGGCTCTGTTCGATCGTTTTACCGAAGTGCAGAAGCTCTCCAAGGCGACGCCGATCACCGTGATTGGTGCGACCGTGCTGCAGGGTTTCGATTCCGAGAGGACGACAGGCAAGCGGATAGAGGCTCTGATCGAATCCAACCTCGGGAAACCGGATGTCGGAATAGAAGGCTTGTTGTCAGGGCAAACGAGCGAAGTCGAAAACACAAGAGGTGCTATCTGTGACAGTACGACGGGTATCTGCACCATGCCGGCGCCGGAACCGCTTCTGGTCACGCTTCCTTTCAGCGACAAGACGTTGGACGTAGCTGTATATTCCCTTCCGGTGTTATCCGGCGTTTTGGGATTGATCGATGGGTTCAATCCGTGTGCGATGTGGGTGCTTGTGACGTTTCTCCTCGTACTTATCCAGATGGGATCGCGTCGTCGTATGTGGACGGTGGCCGGACTGTTCATCATTGCGGAATCCATCATGTACTATCTGATCCTGAATGTCTGGTTCACAGCGTGGGATTTCGTCGGCTTGGACAAGGTCGTGACACCGATCGTCGGAGTGGTGGCGATAGGAGGCGGGCTATTCTTTTTGTACGAATGGTACAAATCTGACGGAACCTGCGAGGTAGTGGATCTCAAAGGACGGGCGAAGATTTCCGGACGTATCAAGAAGATCGCCAGCGAGCCGTTCACGTGGGTGACGGCGTTCGGCGTGATCGCGCTCGCGTTTTCCGTGAATGTCATCGAGTTCGCCTGCTCGATCGGAATTCCGCAGGCGTTTACGAAGATCATCGAGCTCAATCAGCTGAACTTCTGGCAGACGCAGTTCTATATGGCGGATTACATCTTCTTCTATATGATCGATGATTTCCTGGTGTTCGGATTGGCGCTGTGGGGGTTCGACAAGCTGCATCTGACGCAGGCATATTCCAAGT
>JBAQCV010000051.1:0-12090 GCA_049294475.1 Candidatus Moraniibacteriota bacterium
TTTTTCCGCACAACTCCGCCAGCTGAAACGCTTCACGTTTGTCAGCCCTTTTTCTATTATACCATCCCGGAGAATCTTGTCTGAAATGACCCTGTGGATGCCATCGGCGATGCTTTCGACACGACAAGGATCGACAGAGATCGCTCCAGCGCCCGCCACTTCCGGCAGAGATGAAATATCGGAAGTCACTACTGGCACACCGACCGACTGCGCTTCAATTACCGGAAGTCCGAATCCCTCATACAGCGTCGGGAAAAGGAACACATCCGCATTCTTCAGCAACTCCCACTTCTCTTCTTCTGCCACATATCCCATTAAGAGAATATCAAGTTTGTAGATTGTAGCTTGTAGCTTGTAGCGAATTCTCTCTGCTCCAAACCCCCATTTTCCTGCAAGCACAAGTGTATGCGGAATTTTATATTTCTCCTTGAGCATTTCAAACGCTTCTATCATTCTCACGATATTTTTCCTTTCCTCCAGTCTCCCGATAAAAAGTAAGTACGGCTTATTTTGAGTTTTTTGATTTGATTTGAAATTTGAAATTTGAAATTTGAAATTATCATCATATCCTTCATAAACGACCGTCGTCTTGTTCTCCGGCACCTGGTACAAGCGCATGACATCCTGCTTGGTATTTTCCGAGACGCAGATCACGGTCTGCGCTGCGTGACAGGAAAACCTGATGGACGCGCGCATATACAGCCGCTCCCACCATGAATATCCCTCCGGACAGAATTCGTACTCCAACCCGTGAATCGTCACGACGGTCTTCACAGGATGGATGACCGGAACGGTATGTGCCGGCACGAACAGGATATCCGGCGGATGAAAGAGCATCTCAACCGACAATCCTATCTGCGTCCAGAAACGTGGCGCCCATATGCCGCGTACGCTCCAATTTTTTGGCAGAGCAAAATCGATTTCCGGAAGTAACACCTGCAGACGGCCGTCAGTAACTGTCACTTTTTTACGGACATACAAAACAACAGTGTCCGTTCCAGGGATGACACTGCGCAGATGCTTGATCGTCTGATACGCATATTCCTCGATCCCTGTCCGCCGTTTCAGGAACGCCCGTGATGCGTCGATTCCAATGAGCATACATTCGTCGAATGGGGAATTATTCAATCAAAAAGATTCTCTTTTTTCGTTCCTCGTATATCCTGAATATTTCTGACTCACTCTATCGAACGGGGCGCTGTCCTGTCGAGACCATCCGTCACGCTCGACCGTTACCGACTCGTTCATCACAAATGTGACCGGTCTATACGAAACGAAGAAAAAAGAAAATCTTGTTGATATCATTGCAAACATTTGGCGACTACTTCGCGAGCATGATGCTCCGCTTATACACTTCCAGGTTTTCCAGCACGATGCCGGTACCGCGCACCACGCAGAACGCCGGATCGTCGGCCACGTAGCAAGGCACGTTGATGGTTTTCGATATCAGCTGATCGAGATGCTTGAGCTGGGCCGTCCCGCCGGAGAGCACCATCCCCTTGTCCATGATATCGGCGGCGAGTTCCGGCGGCGTTTCCTGGAGTACCTGCTTGATGACATTGATGATCTCGCGGAGCTCGTCCTGGATGGCTTCCGTCACCTCGTTGGAGGAAATGACGACCGTTTTCGGCAGACCGCCCATCAGGTCGCGTCCGCGCACTTCCATGTGGTCCTCCTTCACCTGCGCGATCGCGGATCCGATCTTCACCTTGATCGCCTCGGCTGTCCGATCGCCGATAGCGAGACTGTGCTTGCGCTTGATGTAGTCGGAGATGGCCTGATCGATGCGGTTGCCGCCGACGCGCGCGCTGTGCGCCGCGACGATGCCGCCGAGTGAGATGATGGCTATTTCCGATGTTCCGCCGCCGACATTGATGATCATATTCCCCTGCGCCGCATGGATCGGGATACCCGCGCCGATGGCCGCAAGGATCGGCTCCTTCACGACATAGGCGGTCTTCGCGCCGGCTTTGAGCGCGGCGTCGATGACGGCGCGGCGCTCCGTCGACGTGACCCCCGCCGGGATCGACAGCACCACTTCCGGACGGAAAAATCGGATGCGGCCGCTGACACGGTTCAGGAAATACTTGAGCATCGCCTCCGTGATACGGTAATCGGCGATAGCGCCGTCCTTGAGCGGCTGGCTCGCCACGATCGTGTCCGGCGTGCGACCGAGCATCTCCTTGGCTTCATTGCCGACCGCGATCACCTTGTTCTCGGTCAAGGAGATAGCCACGACCGACGGTTCGTTGATGACGACGCCTTGGCCTGGCACGAACACGAGCGTATTCGTCGTCCCGAGGTCAATACCGATTTTCCGTAAAAACATTGGTTTCATACTATTAGATGCTACATCAAAAAAAGTCACTTATTTTGAAACATTATTTTTTCTTCCTCTGGTCTCTGGCGGTAACATTTTTGATGAGTGAGTCGGTAACGGTCGAACGTGACGGATGGTCTCGACAGGACAGCGCCCCGTTCGATAGAACGAGTCAGGAATGTTCGACGGAGACCATGGAATGAAAAAATAATGTTTCAAAGAAAGAAATTTCTACGCTTCAACCCGCCGTATCCTCGCGCCGATCTTCTGCAGCCGCTCCTCTATCCGCTCATACCCGCGATCCACCTGATGGATGTCCTCGATGATCGTCTTGCCCCTGGCGCACAAAGCAGCGATGATGAGCGCCGCCCCGGCACGCAGATCGTAGCTCTTGATGACCGTACCGTGTAATTTCGTTTTTCCGGAAACGACGATCTGATGCGGATTGAGCACCACAGCTTTCGCTCCCATCTTTTCCAATTCGGGCACATAATTGAAACGACCCTCGAACAATGTGTCAAAAACGAATGTTTCCCCCGCTGCCTGCGTCGCCAGCACTCCGAACGGCGCCTGCACATCCGTCGGCACGCCGGGATAGGTACGTGTCTCTATTTTCTTCACCGCTCGCAACTGTTTGGCAGGTATGACCGTGATGGCGTTTTTCGCGATATCGAATGATACTCCGAATTCGCGCAGCTTCTCAAGCACGAGATCGAGATGTCCCTCGCGAGCATTCTTCACGGTGAGAGTGCTCCCGGTCGCCGCCCCGAGGATGAGGAACGTCGCCGCCTCGGTGGCATCGGGGATGATAGTGTGCTTCACGCCGCGCAGTTTCTTCGAACCCCGTATCTCCAGCGTATGCGTGCCGAGACCCTGGATGTCCGCTCCCATCGCGATAAGGAATTTCCCCAGATCCTCTACGTGCGGCTCGGCCGCCGCGATCTTGATGGTCGTTTTCCCAGGCATCCCCGCCGCGAGCATCATAGCGTTTTCCGTGCCGGTCACGGAGAACTCCTTGAGGACGGCCGTTCCCGCGTGACGCTTGCGCGCATCGATCACATAGCCTTTCTTTCCCGATCGCACCGAGACGCCGAGTTTTGCAAACGCATCCGTGTGCGTGTCGATCGGCCGCGCACCGATCACACAGCCGCCCGGCTGATACAGAGAGAACGTAGCAAAACGCGCCGCAAGCGATCCCAACAGCAGGATCGAGGAACGGAGTTTTTTGACGGCGGCGACATCCACTTTTTTCGGATCGATGTGTTTCGCCGTGATCGCGACCGTGCGCTTGCCGCGCCATTCTACCGTCGCCCCCATGCTCTCAAGAATTTCCAGCATACTGAAAACGTCCTCGATCAGAGGCAGGTTGGAGAGCACGCAGGTTTTCCGAGTCAGGAGAGTGGCGGCCAGAATAGGCGTCGTCGCGTTCTTGGATCCGCTGACCGCGATCTCGCCTTTGAGCCGTTTTCCCCCTTCGATTTCAAAAACTTCCATACAGATGAGTATAGCGGAAAACGGCCTAGAAATCAATAAAAAAGACCGTACGTGAGTAACGGCCTCTTGTACCTCTTTTTCGAGAGGCGAAGGCAAGAGAACTTGCCTTGTTGTATGGTAAAACAAAGTTTTTTGTTTTATGTTTTTGTGTTTGTATTTGTTAAAGAACCTGTTTCTGCCCCCAAGAGAAAAAGCTATGCTCTTACTCTGTATCACATAACTGACGACCGTCATTCATGTGATACATTGTTTTCTCTCTTGGAAAAAGAAAAGCGGGCATTCCCACGAAGGGAACCACCCGTTTCACAGCTTTATGTACCTAGTATAGCAAATTTTTACCCTCTCGTCAACCGTTACCGCTCACATTTTTATCTCCGCCCTGTATCGACTCACGCATCTTCCATACCCACCTTCTTACTTTTCGATTCCGTGAATGCGAAAGTACGCCAAGATAAGAATGTACAATACTCCCAAAAGTTTTTTTTGTTATCTTTCCTTTCCGAAAGTTTTTTTGAGCATCGCTTAACTTCCGCAATAAACGCCTCTTGGTAGTCATGCGGACGACCGTCCTGTGTGGCAAAATAACATAGCCTAGAAAATCTATTCCCTGATTGACTTTGCGGATTTCCACTTTATAAGGATGCAGTTCCAGTAACAACTTTTCAGAAACAAATGACCTTATTTTTACCAATGCCTCTTCAAGGAAAATCCGATTGCTGTGCACGATGACAAAATCATCAGAATAACGGAAGTAATACCTTGCTTTCAATGTATGTTTTGCAAACTGATCCAGCTCATTGAGATACATATTCGCGAAAAGCTGACTGGTAACATTGCCGAGCGGCAACCCTTTCCCTTTTTCTTTCTCAAAGCTTGCGAAAATGATATCGATCAGCCACAGCGTATCGTAATCAGTAACTTTTTTCCCGATGAGCTGGCGTAAAATCTCATGGTCTATCGAGTCAAAAAACCTTCGTATATCGCATTTCAGTGTATAGGCTGGAACCCTCCAATTCTCACTTACCTTTCGGCACGCCCGCAAAAGACGCGTCACACCGAAGTGAGTACCTTTGGAGACGCGCGATGAATATGAATCATAAATAAAGTGTTCATCGAAAATCGGGTACAATGCGCGAAAAATCGCTTGGTGCAAAACTCGATCGCGTACACTGGCTTTGTGAATATGTCTCCGCTTCGGATCGAAAACGTGAAAGTCTTCATAAGGGTCATGCCTGTATATCTTGGAAACAAGCTCTTGATGCAATCGAAGAAGATTGTCTTCCAGCTGAAACTCAAAAAGAGCCACGTCGCTCTTTTTCTGCTTCCCCTTCCTGAACTCTTTCCATGCAGCGAGAAGATTTTCTACACTGACAATATTATGGAAAAGGCTTCCTCTAACGTTACCCCCCCCCCTTCTCTCTTCGGAATAGTGATATTTCGATTGTTCATAGTATCAAGAAGGTATATGCGACTCTCTACCAGATCGGAGGAAAAATTCCCAAGCGAGATAAGCTCGGTATTCACGCGCGTATCGAACAGCTTGTGCTTGAAACTATGAGCGATATCATTCGTGCTTCATTGGTACAGAAATATCAGAAACGGGAAATACTCGAACGCGTGCGCGTCTCTCTGGAAACCTTGAAACATCTGGTACGTATAGAATATGAACACAGCATCATCCCGGAAAAATCATATATCGAGATAGCCGCGCTGCTCATTGAAACTTCCAAAATGACCAATGGCTGGATCAAGTACCTGACACAAAGTCCCGCACTCTAGCGGGACGTTCCTGTGTTGAAACTTCTCGACGGACACCGCCATCGGGATGTGAATCGTCCAGATCGTACCAGTTCACGTTCACCTTGCGATTGTCCGGATTCCAGTTCACGTTCGGCACGTTGCCATCCGCATTACGAGAACCTTCTTCTTTGCTGTGAGCATCCATCTTTATCACCGAACCTCTGTTGCCAGAGCATCTGTGTTCCTCGCGGTCGCGAGCGCTGTGCCGCATCATCTCCTACCGTGAAAAATCTATGCGCAAATACTCACAGGCAGTTTCAATTCTTGGCAAACTATCATCCCACTCGGGTGAGACTAGCTTAACAGCCGATTTGTATTATACACCATTTTCTTGAACTTTTGAGAAGAAGATAAAAAAAACCATATGCGTGCACGCACGCATATGGGGAAAAAGGGTAAAAGGCTCAAGTGTTGAGGTTAAGCTGCCAATTGTTTTGGCAGCGCAACTGCTTGACGGACACCGCCATCGGGATGTGAACCGTCCAGAGCGTACCAGCCCACGCCCACCTCGCGACTGCCCGGACGCCAGCGCACGCCCGGCACGCGGCCACCCGCAGGACGAGAACCCGAGCACAACGTGATACCTTTCACATCGAGGTGTTGCTTGGTTTCGATAAAGTGTACTGCTCCGTGGACAAGTCGCTCGAGCACCGTGACACCGATCAACTGATCCGGGTCGGCTTGACGAACCGATTGACCAAGAAACTCTTCATCGGCCTCCTGCTCATCACGCACCCAGAGGGCATAGGACTCTGCTGATGTCCGGATGTTGCGTGTAATCACCGCATCCAGATCATCCGCGTACTGCCACAGTTTCCACCGTGGGTCATGCGCCACAAGGATGTTTCTGTACATTGCCGCTGAGTGATTCATCGTCAATCCTTTGAAGATGAAAATCAGACGCCGCTTGCCGACACTTGGTTTCTCGGGAATCAGCACCTCACTGAAGTCGGCTTCCATACC
This sequence comes from Candidatus Moraniibacteriota bacterium, assembly GCA_049294475.1. Lineage (GTDB taxonomy): Bacteria > Patescibacteriota > Minisyncoccia > Moranbacterales > UBA1568 > UBA1568. Next base: position 6,578 of record JBAQCV010000051.1, read on the forward strand.
GAAATGAGTAAGGTAGATACCTTCCCAATAAGCCCGTTGGGCGGCATATCCATCAGCAGTCACTACGAACACTTCGGAAAATGATTTCTGGATCTTCTTGGAAAGCGTCCCTTTGCTCTGTAGAAAAGCCTTCGCCTCATCGGGGTTCAGGGCGAAGAAAAACTTCGTGACAACCTCAGTAACGATCGAAATGACGAAACCGAGTAAAATCCCCAACTGCTTCGCCTGTTGGGCAGTCGGTATCAATCGGTCTGTTCCATGATTTTTCATGGTTTGTTCCTCTTGGATACACGCCAGCGGGCTCTCGAGTCTTCGAGTTTGCCATAGCCCAGTAAAATCCATACATCACATGGTAGTCAAAAATTACACGGGGCTATGGCAAAAGACGCAAAAACGTATGTTTTTAATGAACTGCACAGTATACACCTGTTTCTTGATTTTGTCAAGAGCAAATCATGAAAAATGCTTTAAATAAAACATTTTTCTAGAAAGTAGTATCTTCTACAAACTCATGCGCTAGCCCTTCTGCTTGCGCAGATAGTCATAGGCGGACAGGAGCGCCGTGACGCCGTCGCCGGCGGAGATATTGTTCTGCTTGTAGGGAGCATTGGTCGCGTCGCCCACCGCAAATATGCCCGGGCGCGATGCCGCTTTGGTCCGATGATCGAGGATGATCTCCCCGCGTTCGTTGAGATCGAGCAGCCCTTTCACGAATTCCGTATTCGGCACCATGCCTATTTCCACGAACACGCCGTCAAGCGCGAGCTCCTTCGGCTGATTGTCCGTCTTGTCGAGATAGCGGAGTCCGACCACCTTCTCTTCGCCGAGCACCGCTTCTGTGAGCGCATTGTATATCACCCGCACTTTCTCCGATGCCAGGATTTTCGCCTGCGTCACCGCGTCGCCTTTGAGAGCATCCGAGCGGACGATCAGTGAGACATGCGAGGCATACGGGAGGAGGTCCTCTACCGCCTCGAATCCCGCGTTGCCTCCGCCGATCACGGCCACTCTCTTGCCGCGGAAAAACGGCGCATCGCACGTCGAACAATACACGACACCCTTGCCGACGAACTTCTCCTCGCCGGGCACATCGAGATGACGGTGGCGTCCGCCAGTCGCGATGATGATCGTCTTCGTCTCATACTTTGTGCCGTTGTCCACTCCCACGGTATAACGTCCGTCTTTTTCCGTGACACTCGTCGCGCGAACTCCCGTCACGATCTCTATCCCCTCCTGCGCACGCAGATGCTTCTCAAGCATCGCCGCAAATTCCCATCCCGTAACCGTCACCGTACCGATCCAGTTCTCGATGCCCGCCGACACCGCCGACTGGCTCTGGAAATTTTCCGTCAGAAAAAGCGTCCGGAGCTGCTTGCGCGCCGCATACACTCCCGCCGCCACTCCTCCCGGTCCCCCGCCGACAATAATCACGTCGTACATATCTTCTAAAAATTTAAAAAATGATAGTCCCAGTGTATCATACGCCCGTCACATTTCTTCCACCGCCTTGCGGAACTGCTCGCCGCGATCGAATTCATTCTTGAAGAGCCCGAAACTCGCCGCGCCGGGAGACAAAAGCACGACATCCCCCGGCTCGGCGCCGCGCGTCGCGAGCTCCACCGCCTTCGCCATGGTTTCCACCACTTCGAACGGGCGGTGTTGTTCTTCCGTCGGCAGATGCGTCTTGAGCGCCGCAAGCAATTTTTCCGTCGCTGCGCCTTTCAGCAGCACCAGTCCCTTGGAACGCCTGAGCACCTCTGCCGCCATGGCATCGAATTCCAGCCGCTTGTCGCTGCCGCCGGCGATGAGGATCACCGGTTCCGTGAAAGAACGGAGTGCCGCGATCGCCGCCTCCGGGATCGTCGCTGTCGTATCGTTATAGTAGCGTATGCCATTTTTCTCGCCCACAGGTTCCAAACGATACTGAATCCCGGAAAAACTCCCTATACCGGCTGCGATCTGTTTCGGAGCGAGCCCATACGCGAGCGTCGCTGCCGCTGCCGCCGAAACATTGGCTCTATTATGCTCACCTTTGAGCGCGATGCCGGCGGATGGCATGATCTCTCGCTCTTCCCCTTGTCTGCGCATATAGATCTTCTCATCCCGTACCCAGACACCATCGCCGTCGATCGGCGTGTCCTGGGAAAACCAGATAAGCGTCCCTCGGGCATCCTGCGCCAGAGCGCGCACGCGAGCATCATCGAAATTGGCTACCAGGACATCCGTCTGTTTCTGGAACAAGAAGATATTTTTCTTGTCGGCCGCATACGCCTCCATCGTCTTGTAATAATTGAGATGATCGGGGTAGATATTCGTCAGTACCGCTATGTGCGGGCTTTTTTTGAGACGCCCGAGTGCGGAGAGGCGCCATGAGGAAAGCTCGAATACCACGATGCTCTCAGAGGTGATTTTTCTGAGATTCCCGAGTACGCTCACTTGTCCGATACCCGCGCGCACGACGCGCTTGCCGGCTTTCTCCAGGATATGCGCGATGAGTGTCGCGGTGGTCGTCTTGCCTTTCGTTCCGGTCACGCCGATGATCGGCGCCTTGCACAAGGCGAAGAAGATACTCGAGTCCATCTCTACCGGAACACCGTGCTTCTCCGCCAGCCTGATATACTCGTTCGTCCAGGGAATCACGGGATTCTTGATCACCATATCCGTGCGCGTGAAGTCCTCCGGCCGGTGCTGGCCGAGCGCGTACGTCACGTTCTTGTATTTCGCGAGCTTTTCAAGCGAACTGCCGAGCTCTTCCCGGCTCTTGATATCGGTCACGATAATCTCCCGCGCTCCATGCTCGACGAGAAACCGCACCGTACCGACCCCCCCCATATTGAGCCCCAGGCCGAACACCGTGATACGCTTGTTTTTGAAAAAAGATTCCTGAAGCATAGGTCGTTCTACCATTCCAGCCAGCCCTTCTTCCGCCGCAGCACCATGCCGAACCGATTGCCGGAGAGCAGTGCGCCTTCTGCCATCGCGATGGATCCGTTGACGATGATCCACGACATGCCTGTCGCGTATTGATACGGGGCTTCCATCGTGGCGCGATCAGCAATCGTCTCCGGCTGGAACACCACTATATCAGCGAAATATCCCTCCTGCAAGAGGCCTCTTTTTTCCAGCCGGAACTGCATGGCCGGCTTGCCGCTCATCTTGTGTACCGCCTCTTCCCAGCTGATCGCCTTCTGTCTGCGCACGTATTCGGCGAATACTTTCGGAAACGTCCCGAAGTTGCGCGGGTGCACCAGCTCTCCGGTGTCAGCATGCGAGATATCATATCCGATACCATTGCTCGAGATGACCGAAAACGGATGCTGGATGGCCTTCAGGACATTTTTTTCCGAGAGCGCTTCCATGGAGACGATCGCCTGGCCATTGCTCGCCCGAAGAAAATCCAATACGGTTTCTTCCGGCGTCTTCCCTTGCAGGGCCGCGATGTCCGAAATCCTGTGTCGCGACAGCATTTTGCTCAGAGTCGATGCCGAGATGAGCAGCTGCGAATAATCGGTTCCTGCCTTCCTCATATCGCGCAGCACCGTGTTCCTGACACCCGGATCTTTCAGGCGCTCCAGCATCATTTTTCGCCCCTCATGCGTCACCCATTCCGGCAAGAGCGTATACAGCACCGACCCCGTCGTCGTGTAGGGATAGACATCGAAACTGATCCGGATATCATTGAGCGCCGCCGTTTCGATAAGATTGAACGCTTCATCCATCAAGTGCCAGTTGCTTTTCCCCACCGCCTTGAGATGCGAGATATGGAGCGGGGCGCCGCTATTGCGGGCGACGGCGATGGCTTCCTCGACTGATTTCACCAAGCCCGCTCCCTCGTCGCGCACGTAGGTCACATACGCGCCGCCTTGGGAAACGGCGGTCTTGGCAAGCGCCGAAAGCTCCCGCATCCCGGCTCCGCGCGCATGCGTATACAAGAGCCCCGTAGACAATCCGATAGCCCCCTCGTTCATGGCGGAGCGAAGCATCTGCTGCATGATATCGATCTCGTCCGGCGTGATGGTACGCGTCTTGTCCTTCATCGCGCCGCGACGGAGCGTCCCGTGTCCGACGAGCGTAGCGAAATTCACCGCTGGGCGGCGCCGTTCCACTTCACGCAGAAAATCCTTCATGGAGAGCCAATTGAAGTTTATTTTCTCGACATCCGTCCACTTCTGTATCGACCGGATGATTTCCGGATCTGTCAGCGGCGCGAGCGACGCCCCGGAATTGCCGCCGATGATGGTCGTCACGCCCTGATAGAGCAGGCTTTCCAGCTGCGGATAGGCCAGGAGCCTCCAGTACGTATCAGAATGGTTGTTCACATCGACGAAACCGGGGGCCACATACTGTCCCGTCGCATCGATGACGCGCTCGGCATGCGCACGCGGCAGATCGCCGATGGCCGCGATACGCCCGTCTCGCACCGCGACATCCGCGCGATACATCGGTCGGCCGCTGCCATCGACAACGGTGCCGTTTTTTATGATGATATCGTACATAGCGAGATTGAACATCAGAAATCAAGACGAAAAAATCATGCAGCCGCCTTTTCCTTTTCCGAGGAGGCCGCGATGGCTCCTGCCGCCTGCATGAACTGAGCGTCCTGTCGCAGGAGTTTCGGGATGAGGAGCTCGATATCCGCCGCCTCCCTGAGGTGCGCCAACTTCTCCAGCGCCGCCTGTTTCGCGATGCGCAGTATCTCGTCATACTCCTCCATATCCGGCCGGACGAATCTGACATTGCGATAATCCTGCTTCACGGCCGCCAAGATGACTTTCGACGTTCTCGCCTCGGGCAGCATCTCGGCTATCGCGTTGCCGGAATTGCGCGGATTCTTCAGGGACGCTATGCGGATGTTGAAATCCTCATCCTTTTTGAGCGTATCCGCGGCATAGTGCATGGCATAGGCCGGATCGATTCCCGCCACCCTGAGCATGAACGCCTTGTTTTTCTTCGCGTCAAGCGGCATCTCCTGCAACAGCGTCCCGAGAGATCCCATGTTGCTTTTCAGCTGTTCCAGATAGCGGTGGAACGCGCTCCCCTCATTAAAATCATCCTGGGATATGGCTTCTCGTCCGAATGCCTCCACGGGAGACAGCCCGATCTCCGGCACGGGCGATACCGGCGCTTTTGCTGTTTGGACATCCTGCGGTTGTGCAACAGGCGTCTCCTCGACGATAGCGTCTCCCGGCATCGTACGGGGATCCTCCGCCACGGCTGCCGGTTCAGGCTGGCCGTTTTCCGCCGCCAGATCCGCCAGTTCTCTCTCCAGCGCCTGACGCCGAGCGATGAGCACAAGCAATGCTTCGTCATCCTTGTCCGGAGAGATGGACTGATTCAGCTCGTTGAGCGATCCGATCATCGCCGCCCTTCTTTTCTGCAACGCCTGCATTGCCTCCCGCTTCTGCGCTTCCACAGCCAGACGTTCTGCCTCCGCTCTCTGCCGCGCCGCATATGCTCGCTGCGCCTCGAGAAGCCGCTTGCGTTCGGCAAGCAGACCGAATGCTGCATCGTCC
>JBAQCV010000052.1:0-6535 GCA_049294475.1 Candidatus Moraniibacteriota bacterium
GGGGTATGAGGATAAAGTTGAGCGGGATCATACCGAGAAATCCGAAAAACGCGAGTTTTAGCGGGATCTTGACGAGGTTGGCGCCGTTCAAGGCGAAGCTCAAAATATAAAAGATTGTGAGGAAACCGACGCCGATGGCGAAGACCTGCATCGGCAGAGCCGCGGCCGCGTACCCGGCACCGTAGAAAATATGGAGGATCTGCGGCGCATAGGCGACGAGCAGCGTGACCATCGGGAAGAGGAGGAGTATGAGGAGACGGAGGGATTTCTCGACGATGTTTTTTGTCGCGAGAGCATCGTTTTCCGACGTTGATTTGGAAATGGCCGGTAGCAGGATGATGGCGAGCGCGTAGAAAAGATAGTAGGGGATGCGGCCGACGGTGATAGCGGCGTTGTAGATGCCGGTGAGGTAGTCGCTTCCGAGGAGGCTTTTCACGAAGTAGAGGTCGAGCGTGAGAATGAATTCATAGAATAGGAGAAAGAGCGTGAGCGGCCCGGCGTACCGGAGGATGGTTCTCATCGAGAATGCGGAGTCAGCCTGGTTCTCATGCGCGGCAGGGAAGTATTTTTTGGTCAGTATCCCGTCGCAGACGAAACCGATAAAGAATATCAGAAGCGGTGCGAGGATGTAGCCGCTGATAGCGCCTTCCGTGCTGAAGAGGTATGCGAGTATCACGATGAAACCGACGCGCGCGAATGCGCGGAGCGTTTTCAGTATCGCTTGCATCCGGAAAAAGTGCAGGCCGGTGAAATAATAGAAATAAAACGATGCCGCCGCGAACGCGGGAATAATGAGTGAAGAAAGTTGGAAGAGAGGCGTCAGGCTCGGATCGCGGAGGAGAGAGGAGAATACCGGTGCCAGGAGGAAAAATGCTATCGTCACGCAGCTCATCAGGATGAGCTGGAGTTTCGCAGCGGAACGCTTGATGCCATATATTTTTTCCGGGGCGCGCTCGAATACCTCGCTCAAGTACTTGGACATGGCGGTCGGGATGCCGTTGCCGATCAGGATGATGATCATCGTGGTGAGCGTCACGACCAGTCCGAAACGGCCGTATTCCTCCGGTCCCAGGATGCGTCCGGCAGCCGAATGGATGACATAGCCGGAAATATTGTAGATGATCTCGGAGATCGTGAGCCAGACGAGCGCGGAAGAGAAGTTTTTCATAATGGAAGCTTACAGCTTGTGGCTTATAGCTTTTAGGATAGAGTCGGACACTTCTTCTTTTGGCCTGTTCGCGTCTATGACGATCATATGCCACTCAGTGACTTTCTTTTTGAACAGCTCTTGTTTGGCGCGGAGATATCCGATACCTTGTTCCGGCACGCGTTCGCGAGACATCACGGTTTCTGGAGCGATGTTGAAATAGAGGGCGATATCAGGGACAACCAACAACCGACAACCTAAAACCGACAACAAGGAAGACGAAACCCCTCTTTTGCTGATTGTCTGGAGGTACTCGATATTGATGATGGAGTCGTAGAAGTACCGGTCGGAGAGGAGGTAATCGCAGTTCTCCCGTTTCAGCCGGTTGAAATAGAAACGAAATCGGATCAGATCGATGAGGAGGAATATTTTCCGCAAGCAGACTGTGAACCAAGAAGCTCTTGTTACTGCTGGCTTGAGTGTCTTGTTGTCAGTTGTCAGTTGTTGGTTGTTAGTCAGCTTGCTTGCAAGCGAGAACTCGACCGCGTGGAAATACGCGACGTTCCAGTTCTCGCGTTCCAGTTTTTCCCGCAGGAGAGCGAGTTGTGTCGATTTTCCAGAACCGTCGACGCCGGAAAATGTGATGAATTTCATATGTTAATGAATTATAACCACAAATCAGCCTAATAAGCAAAGACGGAATAGTATAGATTTTTGAAACAGAGACATTGACAAATGACCTGGATAGCGTTATCCTTATTGGTCGGATTATGGTGAATAAATCACTGTATGTAGACACTCAACGTTGTACCTTAACTATTCGGAGGGAGACATGAAAAAATGCACTTTTTGGCGTGTTGGCTTCTCTATGTTGTTGGAAGTCATCACATTCGCGTACGGGGTTTTTATCCTTATGATGTTCGCGTACTTCAATAATCCAGGGGTAGTTTTTGTCACTGGCGTTTTCTGGTGCTTTCTTGTGATGGTAACAGCTTCATTGGTTTACCAGTCATGGGGATGTACCAGAATCAGGAATGGTAGGTTTGCGCCATCGAATTTTGAGACAAATCCTGCGCCGGCGGTTATCTACGTCGTAATAAACATCATTCCTGTCGTTTTCGCATCAGTGTACGGCGTCAACGGAATGACAATCGATATAGGCATCGATAGGAACGCCGTGAGCAGCATTGTCGGTTGGGTATTCGTCGTACTGTTCCTTGTTTTTCTCGGTTATACCCAAATCCGACGGAATGGCGTCAGGGAGTTCATTTACGACAACAAACGGAAGAGCCAGCGCAGCTCTATCCTGAAAGCTGTCGGCACAATCGATGCTTTTTGAATTGGTTGTAGTGTTCAAAAAACCGCTTCGGTCAATTATGACGGAGCGGTTTTCAATTTGTCTTGCGGTCAGTCGTTAATGTTTTTAGTACATGATGACCGAGATTGGCTGCATTTTGGCGACGGGTTTCACGATATTGTTTTCCGTGACGCTTTCTATGACGTCCTCGATGCGTTTGTAGTGGGAAGAATCCTGCTCGATGACCCTGGATGAGCGGCCGTTGTAAAGCGTCACGCCGCGGGACTTGAGCTTTTTGTCGAGCTCACCTTTGTTGTGTGGGACTATTGCATCAGTGTCTCCGGTGGACTTGCCGGCGCCATGATTGCAGGAATAGAAGCTGGATTCATTGCTGTCAGTACCGACGCAGAGATAGGCCTCGGTGCTCATCGAAGACGGGATGAATGCCGGCTCGCCGGTTTCCTTGAACACCGGGTGATCCTGCATCCGAGATGGTCCGTAGGCTCGGCTGGTGCCGTTCCTGTGCACCCAGATATTTTTTCCGTAATGTTTCTCTTTCGACACGAGGATGTGTGGCATATCGTAGAGGAGTTCCATCTCTGGGTCGCGGCCGAGCGTTTTTTTGATAGTCTCGGAGACGTTGTGGGTGATGACAGCGCGGTTGGCATGGGCGAAATTCGAACAGGCGTTGCGCGCGGCCATGTAGAGCTTTCCGTCCTCGCCATCGCCATCGAAGGTGATGAGAGGCTCTTTCTTGCCGAAGCCTGATTCGCGGATCTTTTTCGCTATCGAAGCGACGATTTTTCTGTTCGGCGTTTTCCAAAAGAAGCGGCCGATATTCATGAGGATTGCGGTCGAGAGATGCTCGCGTTTCTTGGCGGTGTACATATACATCATATACTGGCCGAGGATGCCGGATCCGCAGTGCACCATGAAAAGGTATTGTCCTTTGTAGAGGCCGAATTTTTTAGCTGTTGCTTCGTCAGCGATATCGGTGACTTTCATCAGATCAAGGAAGTGATTGCCAGCCGCGCCGAGGATGCCGGAACGGAACTGCGCGAAGAAGAGGAAAAGTTTCGGAATAACGTCAAAGATATCTTTTCGTGACTTTTCTTGCTCGAAGAAATTGCCGCGCTCGAGACAATTCGTCGTTTCGTTCTTGGTCTTGATGCCGAGATAGTCGATGAGCGGCTGGATGCCGAGGCGGCAGATATCGACGATGACCCGGAAGGGGAGATAGGTGCCGAGGTAGGCTTTGGTCGGAATGCGCGGAACGAGTGCCTGAAAAAGTTTCTGGATATCCTCGGGTGTGGTGTTGGTATCGTCGAGGCTTGTCTTCACGAGACGCATGCCGCAGGCCGGATCGGAGTCGTTCACTTGGGGGAGGATATGTTTTTCGGATGTGACAGTCGTACCGGTGGCGTTCTTGCGTCCAGGCTTGCTATGGACATCGGCCATGGCGGCGATGTGGTGGAAGACGCAGCCGTTCGACGCGACACTCTCGAGCTGTTTCATCGTTTCATCCCCGGGCATCAGCTTTTCCTGGATATGAAAAACGACCGGCACATTCATCTTATCGGTCTTCCATTCGCTTTTATGCGAGGAGAGTTTGGTAATATTGTCGGACATAGTTTTTTTACTGAGTTTTCTGAAATTCCTTTTTTCATTCCGCGGTCTCCGTCGAACATTTCTGACTCGTTCTGTCGAACGGGGAGCTGTCCGGCTAACTAAGCCACGCGTCACGCTCGACCGTTACCGACTCACTCATCAAAAATGTTACCGCCAGAGACCAGAGGAAGAAAAAAGAAATCTTCAAAAACCTATAGAATCTTTGAAATTTTAGAGCGAAGCGTATATCTCTTCATATTGTTTGGCGGTATTTTTGAGGTCAAAGTGCTGTTCGGCAAATGCTCGTGCCTCATGACCGAGTGCCTCACGGACAGTGTTATTTTGCTTTAAATAAGCTATAGATTCAATGAGCTTGGGCCCGGAGTTCTTAGGGATTGTTACACAAATCTGGTTGTTTGTAAACTCTCGGAACTGTGGGAGATCAGAAAGAATCACCGGCTTTCCGCAGGCATACGCTTCGATGATGATGAGCGGAACGTCGAATTTTCCGTTCAAATCGCCGACCGGAAAGACAATGATGTCTGCCGTATTGTACAGTGCCGGCATATCGGAAACCGTATCAGAAAAAGAGATGTACTGTAACAGGTTGGCACCCGCGAAACGTTTGCGGACGGTTTCTTTCTTCTCCGCGTCGGCAGTATTTTTCACACGACAAGCGAAGACGAAACGGATATCCGTAGCAGGATTCTTACGGAAAAAATCTATGAATGCCTCTGTAAGCATATCAGTCGCTCCGAGACGGACGTACTCTCCCGGATATATGACGATGAAATGATTTTCTGCGAAGCCGATCCGGGTTAGAATCTCTTTGTTTTTCGGTTGCGGACGATAGCGCTCGAGATCGATGCCTGGATAGATACGCTTGACGTTGTCGAATCCCAATCGCTCCAGTTTGTCTTTGGTGAGATCCGTATAGGTGACGATCCGATCGGCGAAAAGGAGCTGTTTCAATTCTTCAGGCGAGTAGAGATCATCGCGCAGTGTCGCGACGGTCTGAATGGTCTTGCCGCGAGTCGGTTTGGCGAACCATCTGATGATGTTCGTATTCTGTTTCGTCGGCGTGAAGAGATAGTGGGTGATATCGAATCGTTCACGCGCGGCACGCAGGTAACGGAAAAGCTCGAATTTTGTTTTCAGACTAAAATGTCCACTGGAAAAGATAGTTTCTTGATGAACATGCTCTGGCAATCCATCGAGCAGTTCCTCGGTCGTGAGGAGCGTCAAAGCGTGATTCCGTACTTCCCTGCCGAGAAAATATGCGAAATTTTTAGAGGCCTCATCCCAGGGAGGGATGAGCGGTCTGGTAGCAAGGAGGATTTTTTTCATAAGTGGTCTCGTTAGTAAAGTTTTCAGAAGTTTTTAGATGAACCGCGCCGAAGCGGTTTCGCCACATGGTTCCCTAAAAAACTTCTGAAAACTTTTCGTAACACTTTTCCGTATCATCTATATATCTCTTTCTTCTCTGTCCCGGCTGTGACGATGATGGTGGTACGGACATCGGGATCGGCAGCTAGGGGGGGCGTGATGGTCAGCGTTTCTCCGCGCTGTACGGAAAAAACGTCTTGCGCGAGCATTTCTTTGCCTACGGTGATTTCGTATCGGAAACTGACTTGATCGCTGTGGTTTTCTACAGTGAATAACAGATCGTCCTGCGTCTGCGGGTTCGCAAATGAGAGCGTCCACCAGCTTTTGCCACGATCGGGATCCAGTTCGCGCTCATTCTGCCAGAAAAGGAATGCCGAACCGGCGACGAACAGCGCTAGGAAGACAAGTATGAGATATTTTTGCTGAAACATACTATTCCTTTCGTTCATAGATGTGGATATTGTCGGAAACGTAGATGCGGGAGAATTTCTCTGATTTCTCGAATTGCGTCGCGTCGAAGCGCGGGTTGACGACGATGAGATCGACACCGAGGTCATTGTAGCATTTCTCTCCGCGAGGAGTATTGGGCACGGAAATCATCAGGAGCGTGCACTGTTCACGATTCGGATTGTCCTCATAGCGTTTGAAGAAGCCGCGCGAGAGCGGGTAGGCGTAATCGCGGAGGAAAAAGAGCTTCATCCAGGAATCGGCGACGATGTAGTTATGATCCTTGAGAATGATGTCGCTGTAGGAACTGTGCTCTGCGAGATAGCGCGATGCCGTGAATGTCTGGAGCACGTCGAAAGCCTTGTTTTTCGGCAGCAGCGTCTGGCTGTTGTCGAACGATCCGCTGCCTATGGAAAATACGAACAGCACAAAGGTCGAACACAGAAATAACAGATGTGGCAGATGCGATCCGGATGATCGGGTTCGTATGGAAGAAAAAAAAGCGATCGTGGCGAAGGCAGCGAGCATGCCGAGCGGAAACGAGAGATACGCGCCGATGCGGTTCGATGGGATATCGATGAAGAGCCATCCTGGTTCGAGCGTCATAATGAGCAAGACAATGCTCCAGCCGAAGAGGAACGCTGTCGCGT
>JBAQCV010000053.1:0-6283 GCA_049294475.1 Candidatus Moraniibacteriota bacterium
ATCCGGGAGCTGTCTGGCAGGAGACGCTGCGGGCGGAGTCTGCGGCTTTGGGGAACCATTTTTCTGGTAGAAAGCGGCAAGTTTCTCTTTCATGAAATCCGGAACATCCGCGCTGCCATCCGTGTCAGGATGGGTCGGCGGCGGAGAGATATGCACCGGTTCCGACGGAGTCGGTGACTCGATACTGTTCCGGCTCGATTCCGGTGGGCGTGATGGCTGGAGAGGAATGGCCTCGTGCCGTATGGGGGCGTACCTCCTGCGCCATTGTCTGCGCAAGAAACGCGAGATTTTGCGGGCGACGACGCCTCCTTGTCCTTGTAACACGTCAAAAAAGATGCGTCCCTGTTTTTTCCCTTTGCGCAGCAGCTTGCCTTGGGAAATGAAGAATGCGCCGGCCGCATGGGCCATATTTTGGATCGAGAGCTTGACGCGCTCGAATCCCTGATGTGCCGATGGTTTCCCTGGCGTGTCTCCCTGGACATAGATGTGTCCTGTCTTGGCATCGACGTATTCCAGAGGAGCGGGCTCGCGTTTTCCGCTTTCCGCCTGCGAGGAATCGATATCCCGTGCCTTGATGCTCGGGACGAACGCTTTTTGACTGAAGACATTGCGAGTGGTCTCCGCTGCTTTTGCCTCTTGTTTTTCCGGGGAGGGAGCGGCGGATCCTTCCTGGAAATCGATGATGAGCGTTCCCGCCATATCGAGCTCGTTGATGAGGGCGGTACGCAGGAACTGGGCGAACCGTTCGGCATCCATGCGCAGGGCGTTCTTGGCAAGATCCGGGAGCGAGAGCAGGCCGAAGAGTTCCGGAGAGGTGAAAATCACCTTGTCTTGAGCCAGCATACGCCCGCTCGAAACCTCGACAAACGTCTTGATAGGATGGACGGAGGATTCTGCGGAAGCGAGGCCGGCACTTATGTCTGAGAACGCATCATTCCGCAAGAGGAGGATTTCCGCCTCGCCGGTCACCGAGAAATGGAGATTGCTTTTTTCCAGTACGCCGAGCGCGCCATGGAATTTTCCGAGCCAGGCGATATTGCCATGCTTCACGAGCTCGGCCAGCGCGAGATTGATCTTGTGAAGAGCCGCCTCGAAACTCTCGACAGCGCCGCGCCGCGGATTGCCGAAGTATTCCTTGCGGGCGACAGAAGCGAGAAAATTGACGATGTATGCCGACTCCTCGCTCTGTTCCGCAATTTCAAACACGCCTACCAAGGTGCCGAGCGAGCTCTTGGTGACGTTTTCATCGCTGTAGCTGAATACCTTGACGAAAGGCTCGAGCGAACGCCCGTTCGCCACGAGGATTTCCGTCACAGCCTTCTCCAGCTCGGGAACCGGTCTGATTTTTTCCGGGCGTTTTTTCTCCAACATACTTTTCCAGTATACCATAGAAAAGCTCTTTACAGAGAGCTTTTCGGGTCTTTTTGCAAAGGATGCGGTATTCTGGGGCTCTTTTGACTTTTCCCGCCCTTTTTCGTATACTGCGAAAAGCAAGGTTTTGCCGCTTCGGTATATTCGCGTAACGATCGCACCCGCCTATGTCGCTCATCCTGTTTGATACGCTGTTCGGATCGAAAGCCCGCGCCCGCCTTATCCGCTTTTTTCTTCTCAATCCCGGAACGGAATTCGGCACCGCCGAAGTGTCCGACAAGACGCTCATCCCGAAACAGGAGACGATCCGCGAGCTGGCCCGTCTCACCAAAATGAAGCTCGTCATCGAACGCTCCCGCAAGGGACGGCGGCAGTTCGTCGTCAATGAGGAGTTTCCTTTCTATACGGAATTGAAGAGCCTGGTTTCGAAGCTGAATGTCCATGCCCAGTCGCAGGTGTTCCGCAAGCTGAAAATAGTCGGTGAGGTCAAGCTGATTCTCATCAGCGGCCTCTTTCTCAACTATCCGAAGAGCAAGGTGGATATGATCCTCGTGGTGAACAACGTCAATCGGACGAAATTGAAACACGCGATAGCGCATCTGGAAGCGGAAGTCGGCAAAGAGATCCGTTTCGTCCTGATGAACAGCGAGGAGCTGCACTATCGGCTGAATATGCTCGACCGTTTCTTCATCGAATTTCTCGAAGGGCCATACGAAGAGGTGACGAACAAGGTACCTGAGCTGAAGCGCTTTATCGCGGGTCTGAAGAAGTGAGTGTTCTTGCTAAAGAGACAGAGTGCGCGTATGGCATCATGGATCATGATCATTCTTCTGCTTTCGGTGGCCGGCCTCGTTTTATGGCTGGTCTTTTCTTTGCGCGGCAGGCTGCTTGCTCCGGAAAATACCAAGACGGACATAGAGAGTATGAGCCGCCGTTTCGATGAGCAGCTGCATGCCGTCGCCAACACCTTCAATCAGCAGCTCGCGGGTTTCCAGCACACCCTGGACAATCGCCTGGCGGATAACGGCAAGCGCCTCGATGAGCGGCTTGACGGGGCGGCCCGTTCGTATGCCGACGTGCAGAAGAGCCTGCAGCAGATGCGCCATTCAAGTGAAAAGATCCTCGAAGTGGGCAAAGAAGTTGCTTCGCTCCAGGAAATCTTGAAAGCCCCGAAAATACGCGGCGGTTTCGGCGAACTGATGCTCCACGACCTACTCTCGCAGATGCTGCCGAAGGAAAATTTCACGCTGCAGTATGCGTTCAAGAGCGGCGAATCGGTAGATGCCATCATCAGGCTGAAGGGCGGCATGGTGAGCGTCGACTCGAAATTCCCATTGGAAAATTTCAAGCGGATATTGATAGCGAAAACCGACGAAGAGAAGCGTGCGGCGCGCAAACAGTTCTATACCGATGTGAAAAAGCATGTGGACGCGATCGCGAACAAATACATCGTGCCGGAAGAGGGGACGCTCGATTTCGCGCTGATGTATATCCCGGCCGAGAACGTGTACTACGAAATCATCATCAAGGATGACGACGAGCAGGGATTGCTCGAGTATCTGACGCAGAAGCGCATCATGCCCGTCTCGCCGAATTCCTTCTATGCGTATATGCGCACCATTTTGTTCGGGCTGCAGGGGCTGCAGATCGAGAAACGCGCCAAGGAGATCATGGGGCAATTGGAGAAACTCGCCCGCGAGCATGGGAAATTCGAGCAGGAGTTCGATATCCTTGGCAAGCATATCGGGAGCGCCAGCAAGAAATTCGATGAGGCCGAAAAACGCCTGTACAAGGTGACGAATCAGCTCGAGCACGCGCGTCTCGGAGTGGAGCACGGCGATATCGGTTCTCTGCCGGCACCGGGTGAAGAAAGCCAGTAACCGGACACCGTATGCATAATGATGCGACAAGAGGGGAGGGCTGGGACGCCGACATCGCCCATTCAGGGACAGGCGCCTCTTTTTTCGACAACACGATCACTCGGACGCTGTTCGCCGCGAATCTTGTCTTTGTCTGCGCCAGTTTCGGAACGCTCGGGTACTTCATCCGGCCCACCGAGAACCTGCTGGTGCTCCATTACAATGTCTATTTCGGGGTAGAAATCCAAGGGTTATGGTGGCAGCTGTTCATGCTGCCTGTCGCGGGGATGCTGTTCTTCGGCGGGCACAGCGTCTTCGCCCATAGTTTTTATGTGAAGTCTGAACGGATCGCCGCCTATCTCATGCTGTTCGGCGCCGGGCTGCTCAATGCAGGCATACTGATCGCGAGCGCGAGCGTGGCGTTTATCAATTATTGAATTTCCGGAAAGACTTCCGATACGTCAGGCGTATGGATAGCGAACTTTTCCTCATCCCGTTTCTTACGGCCTTCACCCTGACGGCGGGGCTCATTCTGCTATTTCTCCTGACGCCGCTGTTCCGGCGTGCGGTATGGAGATCGGAGCGGCGTCACGGCCGCAAGCAGATGGTATCCCGTCTCGGCGGCGCCGCGATGCTCGCAGCGTTCGTGTTCGTCCTGTTTTTCGATACGCACCTGGTCCTGACGCGGGAATTTTACGGCCTGCTGTTCGGAGGCATACTTATCTTCATCTTCGGCCTGTGGGATGACTTGCGAGAACTCGGATGGAAAATCCAGGTTTTTTTCCAGGTAGCCGTGACGGCACTCATTTTCATTTTCGGCATACGCATCACGGTACTGACCAATCCTTTCGGCGGGGTCTGGCTCCTGCCTTATGGCGATCTCATACTGCCCGGATTCCTTCTGCTTCTGGTGTGGGTTTTCCTGGTGATGAATGCCATGAATTGGCTGGATGGCCTGGATGGCCTGTGCGGCGGAGTGTCGCTCATCACGTTCGTCACTATTTTTCTGCTGAGCCTGAAGCCGGAAGTCTATCAGCCTCCTATCGCCATTCTTGCCGTCATCGGAGCCGGGGCGGTTGCGGGGTTTTTGTTGTTCAATATGTATCCGGCGCGCATCCTGGCGGGGACGGTCGGAGCGATGTTTCTGGGTTTTCTCGTCGCGACACTCGCTGTCATCGCCGGGACCAAGATCGCGACGGCGTGCCTGGTGCTCTCATTGCCTATCGCGGATGCGCTGTTCGTCATCTGGCAGCGTCTGCGGGATGGGGTGTCCATATTCCAGCCCGATAAGCGCCATTTGCATTACAAGCTTCTGGAGCTCGGGTGGTCGGAACGCCGCATCGCCTGGTTTTTCTTTCTCGTGACGGCGCTTATCGCCGGCATCGCTTTGAATACGCAGGCTTTGGGGAAGGCAATCGCCCTGCTTTTGGTGCTTGGCATCATTTTCTCCCTCCTCCTCTTCGTGGATCGCAAGACGCGGCTGAAGAAACGGACAGCATAAGACAGCACGACATGGCTCAGGAAACATACGACAAGAAGATAGCCCCCGCATTTTTCACGAAGCGGTTTCCCATCCTTCTATCCGGCATAGCGCTTGTTTCAGCATTGGCAGGAGTCGTATTGCTGAACGCATCCGAGCAGACGCGCGATACCTCTGTCCCGCAAGCAGTGCGTCTCGGAGAAAAAACGTATGCTTTGGAAATAGCCGATACCGCTATCGAGCGAGCCGAAGGACTGGGGGGACGAGACAGCCTGTGCGTTGCGTGCGGGATGCTGTTCGTGTTCGAGAAACCTGGACGGTATGCGTTTTGGATGAAGGATATGCGTTTTCCTCTCGATATCGTCTGGCTCCTCGGTGACCGGGTTGTCTTCGTGGCACGTGGCGTACGTCCCGACTTTTCCGGCACTATCAATCCGGGGGTGTCGGCTGATCGCGTCCTCGAACTCCGAGCCGGTACTACTGAAGCTGTAGGGACAGGTGAGGCAGCGCGGTTTCTCTACTAAGGGCTGCTCTGATCGCAATAAAACCCCGCCGTTGCGGGGTTTTATGTATTTCAGAGGAAAGAACGGTGTTCAAACGATACGGTATGCGTTTAGCGATAAGCGCTGACGCGGGCAGAATACTTCTTCAAATTCTGCAATTGCCTGTCATTCAATGTCTTGGATTTCTCGATGCCTTGCTTGATGAGGTCCTTGGAGAATTCGATCGACGTCTGGGTCGTTACCGCGCTTCGGACATCGACATTTTTGCGAAGGTAATCCTCGATATAGACCTTGTGCTCGGCAGTCAGAGACGAATCCGCATTTTTCTCGAGATAGTGAGCGAGCGCGCGGCGTGCGAGATGAGTCGCGCCGTCTCCGCGTTCAGCCTGTTCGACGAATGAGGATTCGGTCTCGCGGCTGAGTTCCGCAGTCACGACGACGCCTGTCTTCGGTGCTGCCTTCACGGTATCCGGCGTCGTGCTTTCCTCGGGCTGCATCGTGCTTTCTTCGCCGCCCTTCGTTTCGAGAAGAGTGTTCATACCGCCATCGGAGACGATCTGCGTGCGCTGCGAGTATGAGTAGATACCCAGAGCGATCGCGGCGACAATGAACACGCTGACGATGATACGGAGGTTTTCCTGGATCCAGGCCTTTGCTTGGTTGGCAGAAGATTCTTCGAAAATCGGATCTTGCTGTCCCATAGTGTTCACCTCTCTTCCTAGCTTATGGTTAAAGTTTTGAAAGTACCGCTTGCGTTGAAGCCTTTTTCAGCTTACCAGGGCTATCTTTTATTTCATCGGTAAGCGCTATCGACCCCCTGTATTTTTATACTACGTCTTTGAAAAATGGCTGTCAACTGGACAAAACAGCTGATTTTTGGCGTAATAGAGGGAAATCTTATCTCAAATAATCAGGCATTGAGCATGGCGAATCATGAAGAAATCCCGGGCCTTTCCAGAGAGCATCGATTCTGCGTGAAACATCAGGTTACTATCCATGTATCCCCGTAGCCAGGACACCGGCATTCGGTGGAAGCGTTGGATAAACGAAATAACAAAAATATCTTCTGG
>JBAQCV010000054.1:0-5022 GCA_049294475.1 Candidatus Moraniibacteriota bacterium
CCGTATCACTGCAGTTTGACTTTATCCCACCGGCTGCTATTGTATTAGTCTTGGCATCAGTAGCAGCATTTGGGTGGTATGCGATACGAGGCCGCAGACATACGGGTGAAAGAAAGGCTTGGTCTCGCTCTGGCAAGCCTTCGAACAAGGACGCATAGAAAGTGCGCTGCTTTATTTTGCATACTCATTTCATCTCTTTTCTTTGTCAACAGCACCCGCGCTGAATCAGCACCCTTCTTCTCTTTGCCGGACAGCAAAACGATCGCGGTACAGGCGGTTGTTCCTCTGACTCCTGAATTCGCGTATAGCATCAGGAAAAATTCCTCTCTTGCATCGGAAAAAACGGCGTTCGCGTTTGATGAAGAGGTGCGCGTGCAGGTGAGGATAGTCGGCGGAAATGATGAGCCTTTGCGCGGGCATGCAGTGCGCCTCTGGGTAGTCGGGGCGAGCGGCGGAGAAAAGGCGGATATATCAGGAGAAACAGATAGCGATGGCGTGGCACATCTCGCATTCGTCGCCGATGCGGACTTCTTGGGAGACGGCGTCATACGGGCTGCCGATGTGACGTATGGTATCCCGATCTTCCTCTTGCAAGAGCTTCCTTTCTTCGCCCATACACCGACTGATGGAGAGAAACAAGGAGAACAAGCCGCAGAAAACGGCATGAGAGGACACCAGCCTCTCTCACTCGGGCAGAACATTTTGTTCGGGGCAGAGACTGATATGGCAACCGGCATTTCGCAGAATAGTGGTACAATAGTGACAATAGATCCCAAAGAAGCGCTTACTCGCGCAGGACCATAAGTCCCTTGTCGCCGTATGATGCAGGCCAAACCATCGCAAGAAGAAAAGCCGCCATCCAAAAAGCGTTCCCGCGTTTGGATTTTTCTTTTGATAGGGGCGAGTCTCTTGTCCGGCATCGCGTATGTCCTCTGGCTGTTCCTGCAGAAACCGGCGATCGGGGAGATACGGGTCGGCAAACAGGCGCCGGCAGAGGAGAGGAACACCGGAAAAAAGCAAAGACAATTCACTGGAAAATATCTGATATTTTCCTACCCGGCGGCGTACGTTGAGAAATCGCACGAGATTCCTGTCAGCGGGCCCGTCAAGGAGAGCATCTTCCTTTCGGCGGCGGATATCGAGGGCAGGAAGATGGCGATAACGGTGGAGGAGCGCGAGAGAGGGGACTTCGAGGCTTCGCCGTCGTTTCAGATGCGCAGTGATGAGTCGGGAGAATATGACCAGGAATCGGTCGCGGTCGGCGGTTTCAGCGGCTTTCTGTTCAAGAAAGACAGCCAAGTGTTCGAGCGGACATTCTTCCTGCACAGCGAGGATTTCGTCATCAGCATCTCTGCGACCTCGCCGTTCGGCGCGGAGGATCTCGAGCAGGGGTTGTTCGCTCTCATCGGCAGCCTGCGTTTTCGAGAGTGATCTGCCGCTCCGCGCATTGACCCCGCACTAATTTTCGTTTCTCTAAAGCATTTATGTACTACGTGTACCTTCTCAAAAATGAGTGTGATGAATTCTATTATGGTTGTACAAGTGACTTGAAAAAGAGGCTTGTGGAACATAATACGGATAAGTCATTTTCTACCCAAGGGCATCAATGGAGGGTGTTGTATTATGAAGCTTATTGTTCCTCAAGAGATGCTTTTCTTCGAGAGAAACAATTGAAGCAATATGGCCAATCGCTTTCCCATCTCAAGCGCCGACTGAAGTATTCTTTGAACGAAAATTAGTGCGGGGTTGACTTTCCTCCATTTTCTTGCTATAATAGATAAGTGATTGAGTATCGGATATATCCGATACGGCCAAGAAACCGGGTGAATGCCCGGTTTTTTGTTTTTTAGGAAAAGGGAGCGATATCGTGTCCGGTGAGCGGCGGCAGGCTTCTGGTGTGCTGCCCCGGCCGATTCTTTTTTCAGAAATATATGCAAACCGAATATCTCACGATGTGGGAAGCCTCCAAAGTCTGCTCGTACAGCCAGGAATACCTGAGCCTGCTTTCCCGCAGGCGGCTTTTGAAAGCGGTGAAAAAAGAGAACAAGTGGCTCACCACCATCCCGTGGCTGATGGAGTACCTGGCGGACAAGAAACCGGATGAAGTGGTTATCTCTCGCGAAAAGGCCGCCCAGCTGTTCGAGGAAAAAAGAGGCGGAGCCTATGGGAAGTATTGGGCGGTTGCTGCGGCCGTCTTTTTTGTTCTGGTCATCGGAGCCGTCATTTTCAGCCAGATGTCAAATAAGATTTCCGCACTTGAGGCGGAGAATAGGGCGGTGAGCCGGGCAAATGCCAACGCCTTGGCGGGGTTTGACCCCTCCGTGCTGGAAACGTTTCAGGAACAAAGTCCGCCTGCATCCGGCAACAGGTTCCAACAATAGAAACAAAGAAAAAGAGTGTGCGGAATACGAACATAAAAAATTTATCGGGAAACACGGGCATGGCCATAGTCAGCCTGCTTCTGCTTTTTTATGTGGCAGGCACAGTGCAAGCCGCAACTGGCATCAACGAACAGATCAACTTCCAGGGGAAAGTGGTGAATACCGACGGCACGAACGTTTCGACTGCCAGCTATACCTTTTTGTTTTGTATTTATACGACGGCCAGCCCGACGACCGCCTGTACGTCCGGCGCGGACAACGACGCCATCTGGCGCGAGTCCAAAAGCATCACGGTCACCGACGGTATCTTCCAGACCAACCTCGGCGACACGACGACGCTCCCGGGAGCTGTCGATTTCAATACCGACAACATCTATCTCGGCATCAACTTCAATGCGAACGGCCAGATGACGCCGCTCGTGCGTTTCACTGCGGCGCCCTACGCGCTCAACGCGGCCAAGGTCGGTGGGCTCACGGTGACGGATACGACGGGTACGCTCACGATCCCGAGCGGCAAGACGATCTCATTCGCCGATGCGTTCACGACATCAGGCGCATTCGCGACGACGCTGACGGTGACGGGCACGACAAATGCGACCATTCCTGCGGGGACAGTAACGTTGGCTGACCTGACGACCGGGCAGACACTGACCAACAAGATCATCGGTTCGACCGGACTGACATTCACCGGGGCCACAACCGACATCACGACCGGTACCGGCGAAGACCTGACGATAACCGCCAACGGCGCCGGTATCATCAGCTTGAGTGATGCTACAACCATCGTCGGCACGACCAACATCAATGCGACTGGCACGGCTGCCACCACGATTGGCAATGGCACTGGAACCCTGACACTGCATGGCGCCACCACGCTCGACAATACCTTCACGGTTTCTGGAACGAATGCGACGTCGCTCGGAGGAACATTGGGAGTGACGGGATTGCTGACGGCTAGCGGAGGTATCAATCTCTCTGCCAGCCAGTCCCTCGCCGCCGCCGCTCTCTCCTACGTCGATCTCGGACTCATTACCCACAGTACCACTGCCAATCAGGGACTCCGTCTCCCGAACGCTGCCAGTGCTACACCATCGAACCCGACCTCCGGTGAAGGCTACCTCGCCTGGGATGCCGCCGGCAACCAGCTCATCACCTACAACGGATCGAGCTGGACGACGCTCTCGGGAGGGAGCGGCATCTCGACCGTGCGGGAATCCGATACCTCTCCATCAGTCGGTTCGCTCTCCACGCTCGAGTTCGGTCCGGCCTCGACTTCAAGCGAGGAATTTATCGTTACCGACCAGACCGGCGGCGTGGCGCGCGTGATTATCGGTACGCAAGTGGCGAAACTGAATGAAGCGGAAACCGTGACCGGCGGCTGGACGTTCAATACTCTTGCCACCACTTTCACGACGGCGATCGATGTGAACGCCGCTTCGACCATCGCCGGGCTGACAGTCGATGGCAGCGGCAACCTGACGGTATCGGACGGGCTGACATCGCTTGCCTCATCCGCGACGACCGCGAGTACCAAAGCGCTCTCCGTTTCACAGACCGGAGCGACGACCGGTACGGACTATGGCGCGTATGTGACCAATACCGGCGCCGCGACGACCAACGTCGGCGTCTACGCATCGGCGACCGGCGCGACGAACAACTACGCTGCGGTTTTTGAGAACGGAAGCGTCGGTATCGGCACCGCGACTCCGACCGCGAAACTGAATGTCAAAGGCACTGCTGACGCGACGCAGGTCATCGTGCAGGCCAATGCGACCCAGGCGAATACGAACCCGCTTCTGGTACTGGCGAATAGTTCCGGCACGCCGCTCACCGCGCTCCATTCCGACAACGCGACCAACTCGTTCATCGGTATCAATGCCGGCCGCTCGAATGCCGTCGGCGGCGGTGAGGCCGGCCAGTACAATCTTTTCATCGGTCCCAACTCCGGATATTCCAATGCCGGTGGCAGCAGCAACACCGCTATCGGCACCGATGCGCTCTATACGAATACCGCGGGAACGTATAACTTCGCCCTCGGCCGCGGCGCTTTGTACTGGAACAGCGGCAATTACAACACGGCCATCGGCGCGACTTCTCTTTTCTATAACGACACGGGGACCAACAACACGGGTGTCGGTACCGACACATTGGTGAGCAATGGAACCGGAGGATACAACACCGCGGTGGGTATGGGGGCGGGATACGGCACGGCATCGGGCAACTACTCCAACAACACGCTTCTCGGCTATCGCGCCGGCTATGTCCTCAATACGGCAGGAAACAACAACATCCTGGTCGGGTATCAGGCTGGCAACGCCGTAACGACGGGTGCCAACAACATCATCATCGGCTATGATGTCGATGCACCGGTCGCGACCAGCTCCAGCCAGCTCTCCATCGGCAATCTCATTTTCGCGACCGGCGGTTTCGGTACGGGAACGACGCTCGGT
Source organism: Candidatus Moraniibacteriota bacterium (assembly GCA_049294475.1). GTDB lineage: Bacteria > Patescibacteriota > Minisyncoccia > Moranbacterales > UBA1568 > UBA1568. Next base: position 4,832 of record JBAQCV010000054.1, read on the forward strand.
GCCGGCTCCATCGGTATCGGAGACGCTTCTCCCGATGCCAAGCTGGATGTGGATTCCGTCCAGACATCCGGAACAGTCTCGGGAATCCTGGATTCGACGGCGATTGTCGGAGCGATTGTCGGACAGTCCATCACGCTCTCCGGTACCGGCGCCTTCGATCAGACCGGACTTCAGTTCAATCTCTCCAACGC
>JBAQCV010000055.1:0-29949 GCA_049294475.1 Candidatus Moraniibacteriota bacterium
GGTCACGACAGACCGACCGAGACGTTTTTCCAGCTTCTTTCTCGCTCCGCCGGCAATGTCACCGCCGGCCTTCGCATCGCTTCGCAGCTTGACGCCGCCCTTTGAATCTTCGGTACGATGGATTTCGGTCGTGGCGCGCTCGCCAAGCATATTGAAAATGAGCTCGAAGTCATCCATATGATCGCGCAAGTTCTCGCGTTTCAGACCTTTGAGCTTCTTGTACTCGCTCGGCGTCACGCCGAAAGTGGCCTTGGAAATTTCAGCCGTCAGAATCTCGTAGTCCCTCTGTTCTTCGGCTCCCCGCTTGTGCCATTCGTCAGTAAGCTCCTCGCGAATCGCGATCCCTCGCATTCTTTTTTCGATCCAATCGTCAGGGTACCCTTTGAGTTTATACAGTATGCGGGTTCGCTTGGTGGCAAGCTCAGGGTTTTCTATTTCCTGCACCCGTTCATACCCTACTTTTGCCAGCCAGCGCTTGAACGGCTCGGCTTTCGGCGAGGGAATGGATTGGATGATGCGAAAAACGCCCTCGGTATCAGCACAGTCGGTCTCACGCATTTTTCCATCGGGAGCGAGCAACTTCAACTGTCGACAAATTGTCGACGGTTCAAATCCATCTTCTTCTTTGACACGAATCTTCATTTTAAACCAGTAGTCGCGAGGATTGACACTATCCGTGAGAGCTTCTACGACATCCACAACCGAAAACCACCACTCTCCCTGAGAGAGCGTTTTGCGGATTTCTTTTCCCCTGAAGATCGCGAAGCTGTTCGTCGTATTGATTTCTTGATTCATATTTTTTGTTTACTGTACTTACATATACAATAATACAATTGACAACGATGGTGTGTCAAACAACGATAACACCTCCCTCCCCATTATGGAGAGACGTTACACTTTTCATTCAAATCTGGCATATCGCTTACGCGGCCAGGTCCTTTTTCATCTGGTCGAACTGTTCCTTGGTGATGTCTCCCTTGGCGTAGCGCTCGCGGAGCGTCTTCATAGCGTCATCACCATGCGAACCACCGTGGCACGAGTGGCCATGGCCGCCTGACATCATCCTCACGCCGGCGATGATCGCCCACACGATCAACCCCCAGAACAGGAGCATAAAGAAGAATCCGAATCCTCCCGCAAATCCGTACCCTCCTCCGAAATAATTTCCCATCATATGTGTTCACCCAGTGAAATTGCTCACCCTAGTGAGCGCCCGCAGAGCGGGATTTCACGGGGTGAACCTCCTTCTGGTCTATTAAAAAATTACATGATTATATTTTATAATACAACTGGCGTCACGCGATGGACTCAAATGCCGCCAGAATACGCTTTTCCGCTTCTTCTGCTATCGCTTCAAGCTCTTTCTTCTGCACGATCTGCGACATCAGGCTCGGCTTCTGCATCGCGATATGCACCGCACCGTCCTTTTCATACACGATCACGTTGCACGGCAGGAGCAGCCCGATCTCGGTCTCTATCAGAAGCGCCTGGTGCGCCAGTTTCGGGTTGCACATCCCCAGGATCAGATACGGCTCCATATCCAGTCCCAATTTCTCCTTCAGCTTGGCCTGCACATCGATCTCGGTCAGCTGGCCGAATCCCTCCGCCGCCAGAGCCTCCCTCACTTTCGCTACCGCCTCCGCGAACGGGAGCGCTACCGTCTTCCCGAATCCATAGTTCGTCGTTTCCATATGTCTTACATATTAGCTGGTTACTACAAACGTCAGTTTTGTGGCGTATTCTGCGCTTCATCGAATCGGAGCTCTATCTTGTCCGTATCTCGCATATGATAGTCCATGAATTCGATATTCTCCTCTCCATTCACCTTCATCGTGGTCAGCTGGCCGAAATCATCGGAGTTTTTGCCCCAATTTTTGAAGAACTGGCCGAGCGTCGTGTCCTGACGGCGGGTCAATCCCGGAAATTCGAGATGGATGGTGCCGCTCGCATCGTGCGTGTGCACCGGCTGATGCACCGTCCCGATACCGATATCTGCCGGGATGTCTTGTTTTACGCCTTTGACGTAGATAGCAAGCTCCGAGTGCCAGTGAATCCCTTTCCGTGAAATGATCTCGTCCTCCGAAACGGGCGGCCGTGTCACGACGTACCACGCGAGCGCTCCGATACTCCCGGCGACGAGCAGAATGCCGACGGACCATTTCATCATTTTCTTCAGCCGCTCTTTGCGCAGTGCGCTTGCCTGCATCTGCCTGCGCTGCTCGATTTCCAGCGCCCTGCGCTCCTGCTTCGACGACTGTTCGACCGGTGATTGCATATCCATATGTCAGTCATTATTTGATTATGTGTTCTATCTGTCGCTTTACTGCGATGGTTTGGTAATTTGGAAGCCTTGCTTCCAAATTTGATTCTACATACCCTGCGAGCTGGAGAGCTGAGCAAATTGGAAGAAGAGCAGCGAGAACGCGATGATCATAATGAATGGCGCCGCACACGATATCCAGTTTTTCTTACCCGGACGGAAGAATCTGAGAAAGAGCGAGTTGGTCACGACCGATACCGATGAGAGCGCCATCGCGAGTCCGGCGAGCTCAGGCTTCAGCACGAGGCCGAAACCGATGAACACTCGCGCTGCGATCGGGATGCCCATCACGTTGTAGAAGAGCGCGAAGAACAGATTCTGCTTGATCTTCCACATCGTTTCTCGCGAGAGTTCGAACGCCGTCACGACATCGCGCAGATCGTTCTTCATCAGCACGATGCCGCCCGTCTCCATCGCCACGTCCGTCCCCGCGCCCATCGCGATACCAAGGTCCGCCTGAGCGAGCGCCGGCGCGTCATTGATGCCGTCCCCGACCATCGCCACTTTGTTCCCTTTTGATTGCAATTCTTTCACCTTGGCCACCTTGTCCTCTGGCAGGACGCTCGCCATCACGTTTGCGATGCCGACCTGGCTCGCGATCGCGCGCGCGGTGCGTTCATTGTCCCCGGTGATCATCCATACCTCGAGCCCGAGCGACTTGAGCTCTCTCACGGCTTCTTTCGACGTATCCTTGACCGTATCGGCGGCCGCGATGGCGCCGAGCATGACTGTCCCGGAAGCGAGATACATCACCGTCTTGCCTTCCGTTTCTAATTTCGAAACTTTTTGTTCTATAGATTCCTCGATAGCGATCTTCTGATCTTCCACGAGTTTCTTATTGCCAAAAGAATATTCTTTGTCATCGATCGTGCCTCGCACGCCTTTGCCGGGTATGGCAGAAAAATTGCTCACACTCTGACTGGCGAGATTGCTCTTTTCGGCATACACATAAATAGCTTCTGCGAGCGGATGCTCCGACTGCCGCTCGAGCGACGCGGCAACCGCGAGTATGTCGTTCTCCAGAGTGCCTCCGAACGGTATGATGTCCGTCACTTCCGGCTTGCCCTTCGTCAGCGTTCCCGTCTTGTCGAAGATGATCGCGGCGATGCTCTGCGTCATCTGAAGCGGCTCGCCACCCTTGATGAGGATGCCGTTCTCCGCCCCTTTGCCCGTCCCCACCATAAGCGCCGTCGGCGTCGCCAGTCCCAATGCGCACGGACACGCGATCACGATCACCGCCGTAAACGCCATCAGTGCGAACGGAAGCGATGCCCCGAGAAAGAAATACCACGCGATGAAAGTGAGGAGCGCGATCCCGATCACGGCCGGCACGAACCATGCCGAGATGCGGTCCGCGAAATCCTGAATCGGCGCTTTCGACCCTTGAGCCTCTTCGATGAGCCGCACGATATTGGCGAGGGTCGTCTCGCTGCCCACGCGCGTCGCCTCGAATTCGAAACTGCCTATCTTGTTCACTGTCCCGCCGATCACGCTATCACCGATATTTTTTTCGACCGGGATGCTTTCTCCGGTGATCATCGATTCATCCACCGACGAATGTCCTGATCGCACGACGCCGTCCACCGGGATCCGCTCGCCAGGTCGCACGACCACGCTATCGCCATGCACGACTGCTTCCACCGGGATATCTACGGTCACGCCATCGCGCACCACGCGCGCAGTTTTGGGCGCCAGTCCCATCAGCTTGCGGATCGCGTCCGACGTCTTGCCCTTCGTCCGCGCCTCGAGCCACTTGCCGAGGATGACGAACGTGATGAGGAATGCTGCCGTCTCGAAATACAGTTCGGGAATCTTCTCACCGGCAAGGCCGATGAGAGAATCATTCCGTACCGCATACAGGAGATAGTTCACCGTACTGTACGCGAAGGCCGTCGTCGTGCCGATAGCGATGAGGCTGTCCATATTGAACATCTTCATCCGGAGCGACGACCACGCCCCATGGTAGAATCCCGCACCGATCCAGAACTGCACCGGCAGCGTGAGGAGGAGCGAGATGATGCCGACGTACGGCAAAAGCGCCGTCTTGCCCCAGACACCGAAGAAATCGAACAGCATGAAGTAGAACATCGGGAGCGACAGAATCAATCCCCAGAGGAATTTCTGCCGATAGTCATGCTCGACACGCGCCCGCTTCTTCTGCTCGTACCCGGTATCCCGCGGATCGATCTCATCAGCCGTATAGCCGGCCTCCACCACCGCTTGTTTCAAAGCGGGAATCCCCACCTGATCGCTCGCGAAGACGATACTCGCTTTCTCCGTCCCGACATTCACGTTCGCCTGCTTCACTCCCGGCACCTTCTTCAGCTGCCGCTCGATGATGTTCGCGCACGAAGCGCAGTGCATCCCGCCGATGGAGAGCTGCACTCTGGTTTCTGCACCTTCTGGCACTTGCGTTTTCATATGATTGTTCGGTTATTCGATCACCTCGATCGTGCCGCGGAACATTCCCATACTGCAGCTGAACGGGATCGGTCCCGATTTTTCCGGCACGAATTCGAAGATGTTCTCTCCGGGACTGAGGATCTTCTTGATGCCTGCTTTCGGCATCACGAAGCTCGACGCGCAAGTATACGAATTCTCCGAATCGATGATGAGCTTCACCGGACGACCCTTCTTCACCGTCAATCGGTTCGGGAAATAGCCGTCCGCTCTCTGCGTGATCCGGATCACCTGCCGATCACCTCTGATTTCCCCGTCCAGTGCGCCGCCCTTCATCGTCGTCCCGAGGCCTACGAGCGTCGCTCCGTTCTGGAAATTGAAAATCCCGAGCGCTATGACGACCAGGCCGGCCGCCTTGAAGAAGAAGCGGCGGAACGACCCCTTGGCCGCGGCCGCCAGTCCCCCGATACCGAGGAGTCCCGGCGCCGTCCCGAGCGCGAACGCCCCCATCGACAACGCGCCGACGAGCGGACTCCCTGCCGTCACGACGTAGAGCTGCACCGCCTGGGTGAATCCGCACGGCAGGAAAAACGTCGCCGCGCCGAGCGCCATCGCCCGGCTGTGGCTGTATTCTTTCTTGGTATGCGACTGGATCCCGAGCGCTTGCGCGATCCATTTCGGCAGCATCAGTTTCCACGCGGAAAGCCGCGGGAACAGCTCGAGCAGCTGCAATCCGATGAGCAGCATGACAACACTCACCGCCACGATGAGTACGCCAACCGAAAACGACGAGAGTTGCAGTGTCGAACCGAGAAGCCCGAGCAAAGCGCCGAGTATGGCGAATCCTCCTATGCGTCCCAGATTGAAATACACGTCGGGAAGGAATTTCTGGCGGACGTTCGCTTCCGGATGCCGCTCGCTATAGCGCGCCGCGATCGCGAGCACCAGCCCGCCGACGATCGCCATGCACGTCGAGAACCCTGCGACCACGCCGAGGAGCAGCACGAACGGCAGGCTCTCGAGCCGCTCGGCTGATCCGAGCGAGATATCGAACAGTCCGGCCGCTCTCGCGAACAGGAAGAGTGCGGTGACGATGCCGAGAGCGAACAAAAATTCCACCCATCCGGTCATATCCGAAGAGACCCATGAGCGTTTCCCTTTGCCGAGAGAGTATCCGGCATCCCGTATCGCTTTCTCAAGCAGCAGAGTATCCGGTTTCTCATCCTCGTAGAACACTTCCGCCGTGCCGGAACGGAAATGCGTCTTCACTTTTTTCACGCCGGGCACCTGCGAAAGCTCTTCTTCCGTCAGCATCTCGCACGAGCGGCAGGTCATCCCGGCGATATCTATGGTTATTTTGTTCATAGAGTTTTATTCGACTTTGAATGACAGCATCATCCCGCTTTCCGCGTGCTCGAGGATATGGCAGTGCGCCATCCAGACACCCGGATTGGGGGTATCGAGAAGGATGTCGACGGTGTCGCCTTTGGCCACCAGCACCGTATCCGCCCACACCGGATTGTCGTTCTTCACGCCGTTCGTCGAGAGCACCATGAGGCGCTGCCCGTGGAAATGGATCGGGTGCTGCATCGGGTGCAGGGACTGCGGATCATTGAAGATGCGGATCTTCACCTTGTCCCCGACTTTGAATTTCCAATCGGCGATATCCATATTCGCTTTGCCGGACACATTGTCCACGAGCTTCCACTGCAGCATGGCGGAGGTCGAGAGAGCGTTCATACCGGCCATAGTATCCTCCCATTCGAACGCATCGCCGTCATCGCCCATGCCCATGCCCGCATCAGACATGACCATCCCGCCGCCCATCGAGTGCATCCCTTGCGGCATTCCCTTGCGCATCTCTTCGTTCATATCGAGCGAGAGATTCAGATTCTTGTCCGGCGCCTTCGCAAGATACGCATCCATGAGATTTCCCAGCTCGTCCGCTACGGCCGCGTTGGTCCGCAGCACGGAGAATGCCTGCGCATAGGAAGGGTTGGCAGTTTCAGCAGATACGGAAACGGTTCCGAGGGCATACCCTTTGTCAGGGGTGCGATGCTCGAGCGCGTATTTCCCAGATTTTTCGAAGAAAACATCCACCACGCGGCGCTCACCGGGAGCGATGAGCACTTCGTCCACGAATGTTTCTTTTTCATAGCGTCCGACATCCGCACCGACCAGCTTCATCTTCGCGCCCGGCAGGGTGAAGTTGAAGAGCCGCGTATTGGCGGCACTGGTGAGATAGAGACGCACGACTTCGCCCTGCTTCGCGGAGAGCGCATAGTCCGTCATACCATTCACCAACATCACGTTGCCGAAGCGCCCCATCAGCGTGTGATCCGCGACATCCTTGCGGAACGGCAGGAGACCATCCTTGTCGAGCGCGATGTCATCGAGGATCAGCGCGGTTTCCCGATTGGCAGGCGGGAAGTAGCTGCTGTCTTTCGGCGTCACGATGATATTCGCATAGAGTCCCGACTCGAGCGCATAGTCCGTCCGCACGTGAGGGTGATACCAGAAGATCCCCGGGTCGGAGAATCGCAGCCTGTAGGAAAACGATTCTCCAGGAGCGATTTCCTTCTGAGTCACGCCCGGCACGCCGTCAAAGGCATTGTCCATACGCACCCCGTGGGCATGGAGCGTCGTCGCGATATCGCCTTCGTTCTTGAGATCGATAGTCACTTCCGCCCCTTCCGGAATCAAGAGCGTCGGCCCAGGAACGGAACCGTTGTAGCCGAGCATCTTCACGCTCTTGCCGGCGATCGTTTTCTTGACCGCGTCTATTTCCATCGCGTACGCATCGCCATCCTTGAGCGCCACCGTCTCCGTCGGCTTGGCTGCCGAGAGCCCCGCCGTGTCGCGCGAGAATGTTCCGCTCTTGCCTGCCTGATCCGCCGTCCCGAGGCGCTCAATCCCCTCATCCGAAACCTGTCCGCCGAACGCAAGCCACAGGCCGAGCGCGGACGCGGCCGCCAAGAGAATGATACCGAGATATTTTTTATTCATGATTGTTCGCTGTTATCTGTTGAAGAACGAAAGCCATTTCCCGAGACAGAGAAATGGCGGACGCGACGCTCCGAAGAAAACCCTGCAGACTTTCTTCCTCGGAGGCGCCGCGAAACGATCTATTCTTTTTTGAAAACGGAAAAGAGGCTGTCTGAAGCAGGCGGATGCGTCCCGGTGAGGTCGGTCGCGCCCGAAGAGAATGCGAATAATCTGGAGTCACCATCATCAGGGATGCCTGAGAGAATATCCGCTGAGAAATCAACGCTGAATTTCTTGGAGGCGACCGCCCGCGGCATTTCGCTCACGCAGTTGACGATGCAGAGATTCCACAACGTGATCGTGGAATCACCGCCTGACACGGCGTCATCTGCCCCGCCTACCGGCGAGGCAGGCATCGCCATCGGAACATTTCCCATCGCCTGCGCAGGCATCGGATGCAGACAAGAGCTTCCCGCGAAGAACGCGAGCGCCACGATGAGGCTGCTGGCCGCGATTTTCCGTATATATTTCATAGCGCCTCCAGTATATACCGCTTCGCTGTCTTTATCAATCCGTCACCGCACGACAAAAAACACCCCATGAGGGGTGCTTTCTGCAAGCCTTGAAGCTTAGGCACGGGACACGCCAGTGGCGGCCGGACCTTTTTCACCGTTGACAACTTCGAAAGTGACGACATCGCCGACCTTCAATTCGTCGTAGGTAACACCGACCAGCTCTTTGGAGTGGAAGAAGAGATCCTTCTCTTCGCCTTCGCGAGAGATGAATCCGAATCCTCTATCCGTAAGGGTCTTGATAGTTCCTTGCATAGAATTTTCTATATGGTTGCTTAATACTGCGAAAACTCGACTCTGTTTTCTGTGTCTACTACACCCTTACAGTATAGCGCATAATCGGTTTCCTGTCCAGCCCCCCCTGTTTCCGCCGCTTGACAGGCGTGCTATACTGGATACGGAAAGCCTTCAGAATGGACCGCGATAAATTGAAACCCACCTGGATTTCAGGGAAAAAATATATTTTTTCCGTTAATCAATTTCTTGGGATTCAGCCGCTCTCCTGCATTGAGGGCTTTTTATTGCTTTGAGCTACGCCCGCTCATTCCTGCTCTATCAGCCCGAGCCTGATCAGGCGCGCACGGATAGCGCCCCGCTTGCGACCGAGCGTGTTCGCTATTTCGGCGAACTCCAGATGCTCCGAAAAAAGATTCCGGAGGCGCGTGTCTTCCTGTGGCGACCACGGACGATAGGCGTTCGGGTGTGTCTCCCGGATTGTTTCCACGGAAAATACCGGTGTCTCCCCTGCCGCGATTTTTGCCTTCGCGGTTTTCGTTTTGACGCTTTCCGTTTTCTTGCCGCCGCACGCCTCGATGAAATCAGCGCGCACGTCCGCCAGCCCTTTCTCGCTCATCAATTCGAGTGACGCTCTTTCCTTGTCCGACTGGTCGCGGAACAACGCATCCTGTGCCGCTACTTGCGGATGCACGCGAAGCGACTGCTCATTGTAGCCGAGCAGATACAGCCCGGAGAACCGCCGCACGCGGGAAAGCGCCACATAGCCCTGACCGAATTCGAACACCCGGCTGAGGTCCATCACCGCCGCGTCCAGACTCATCCCCTGGCTCTTGTGGATCGTCATCGCCCACGCGAGACGGAGCGGCAGCTGCGTGATCTTGGCACGCGCCTCACCGTTTTCTTCCACCACCCAGTCTGCGGGCTCCACGGCGACGCGCCTCCCGGAACGCGTCGTAACGATCGGAAAATTCGTCTCCTTGTCGAAACCGGTCACCGTGCCGAGCGTGCCGTTCACATACTTCCCCTGCGGATGGTTCTTGGTGAACATCACCGCTGCGCCCTGCTTCAGTTTCAGCCGCTCCGGAGAGAGGCAGCCTTTCTGCAGCGCGGCGACGAGATTCTTCGGCCCGCGCACCGACATAGCGAACGTGAGCGCCTTGCCAGGCAATTTTTCGAGCGCCGCATCATTCACGCGATCGACATCGATATTGTGCGAGAAAAGGTTGGTTGTGCCTGCAAAATCCGCGGTTGCCTGTGTGCGTATCCGCGTCTCGATATGCCGGATATGCCTATCCTCCACCCTGTCGGTGCGGATTGCCGAGAGCACCTCGAGAAATACCGGGTCATCCTGACGATGCTGTTCGGTCAGATAGCAGACGGTCGGATCGAGCGCAAGCCATGCCTCCGATTGAAAAGCAAATTCCGGGCCACGTTCTTCCTCCGGCAACTGCGACCACAGATCATCCTCGCTGACCGACTGTCGGCGCGCTATCGGAGGCAATTGGAAGAAATCCCCCACGCACACCACCTGCAATCCGCCGAAAGGCTCCGCTGACTCGCGCACGCCCTGGCACACGCGATCGACCAGAGAAAATATTTTCCCATCAAGCATCGATACTTCGTCGATGACGAGCACCTTCGCTTTCCTGATGCGCTTGGCGTAGTGGGGAAGTCCCTTGATATGCGCGATGTCGCTTTTGGTCAGTTTGTCCTTGATACCGATGCTGCTCCACGAATGGATCGTCATCCCGCCGATATGCGTCGCAGCGATACCGGTCGAGGCGGTGATCGCCGGTTCGATGCCGTGCGCGCGCAGATACCGCACATACCGATTGACGGTATGCGACTTGCCGGAGCCCGGCTCCCCCGTCAAAAAAACATTCGCCCCCGTTTGGAGAATCGAGAGCGCTTCGTCTTGCGTCATAGTATCGTCTGCCTTTAAAATCTCCTGTTACTCCGTCGTGGTACCCTCGAACTCCGGGTCATCGGCTATCGCCTCGGCGCGAGTCGCGCGCACCATGCCGTCCTGATGATGAGGAGGAGAGTAGATCGTGTAGAGTTTGAGTGGCTCCGTCGCCGACGTGTTGATAACATTATGCCTGCTCCCTGATGGTACGATGATACTGTCGCCGTCGCCCACCACATATTCGCTATCATTGATAATGACCTTGCCCTCGCCTGCCTCAAAACGCAAAAATTGATCATTGTCGTCATGCGTCTCAAGACCGATCTCCTCGCGTGGTTTGAGCGACATCAGTACCAACTGACAATGCTGCGCCGTATAGAGCACCTGACGGAAATTCTCGTTTGCGAGCGTCAGTTGCTCGATATTGCCAGAGTATCCTTTTTTCATATGATTTTTCCTCAGTTAAGGATTACAGATCCAGTATACACCCTGCCCGTTTTTGCCAAGATCAGCCCAGGAATTCGCGATCGCGTTCGAGGCGAGCGCGCCACGCGAAGAAATTCGTCGCGAGATACAGTATGGACACGACGATCAGCAGCGACCGGTGATGCTCGGGATTCGGATCCATCCGATCAACCAGGAGAAACGTGATGCCGAAAGCGATGAGCGGCAAAATCACGTCTATCGTCCCGTTGCCCGGCGCCTCGCTGATGCGGTAGCGTGTTTCCAACAGCTCCCAGAGGAGCGCGAGTATGAGCGTCGCGAAAAAAGCATAGAATATCGGAAAGGAAAACGTAATGGTGGTGAGCGCCGTCACCATGCCGAACAGGAAATGCGGCACCGACCACCAGTCGAAGAGTTTTTTCAGATCGAACAATCGGGGTCTCATATATGTGTCATTTACAGAAAAATTCACATGGGTCGAGCCATTGGTCGAGCATCTGCTGCTCGGCGACGTAGCCGCGGATATCGATCACCTCGCCACGGTGGATGCCGAGGTGCAGATGCTTGCGCTCCAAGTCGGTGTCCGTGCTGCCGGAGGCGCCGAGCGTCCCCAGGATGTCTCCTTTTTCCACGCTGTCACCGACAGCAGCCGTCACGCTCGCAAGCACGAGATGTCCATACACGACGGTCACTGGCTCGCCGCCGAGCTCGCAGCGCGCAACGACTACTCCGCCATACCCGGTCGCGGACCTCTTGACGGCGATCGTTCCCGGACATACCGCCCGCACCGCGATATCGATCTTCTGCTCTTCGGAAAATGCTTCGAAGTCCGTCCCTGTATGATAGCCGCGGAATTTCTCCGGCTGAACCGGCGAATCTTTCGGCGTGATGAATATCCTGAACGGTTTCTTGGTCACGCGCTTGTCTGTCCGATCGAGCGGGACAGAAACATTCGTGGGATTGTCCGACTCCGTTTTCTGCTCATCCACAATACCGTTATCCTGTGTCGGAGTCACCGCGTCCGGACACGGCGCGAATTCGCACGATGGTCCGATCCGTCCCACCGCCGATCCGTCCGAGCACACTTTCGCCTCCTGCGTGCACGCGATCTGCTCATCCGGTACAGCATGCTCATTCTGAAAAATCATGAAACTGGCTATACCGACAGCTATGATTCCAATGAGTAGCACTATTTTTTTCATAGTATGCCTTATCGCAGTGTCCAGCCACCGTCGACGACGATGACCTGGCCGGTAATGTAACTCGACTTTTCAGATGCGAGAAAAACGACTGTGTTGGCGATATCACTTGACTCTCCCATCCTCCCGAGCGGGATAGCCGTGATCGTCTGTTTTCGAGTTTCTTCTCTCGCTGTTCTTGGTTGATCACTCTCACTCGATCCCGGAGTGTCGATCGCTCCCGGAGCCACCGCGTTGACGGTGATTTTTTTCGGCGCGAGTTCCAGCGCGAGCGTCCTCGTCAAACCATTGATACCGCTCTTTGACGCAGAGTAGTGTACCAATCCTTCGAACCCTATGAGTGACGCGATGGACGAGATGCTGATGATCCTGCCACCCTCCGGCAATATCTTCGCCGCCTCCTTCGCGCACAAAAACACGCTCTTCAGATTGACATCGATCACCTGATCCCAGTTCTCCTCCGTCATCTCCGCAAAAGACACGAACGGGTAGATGCCGGCATTGTTTACCATGATATCAACCTTGCCAAACGCATCAAGAGTTTGCTTGAAAAGACGCTCGACTGCCGCTCGCGAAGACACATCACACTGCACACCGAGCGCCTTCACGCCGAGTCCCTCCACCTCGTGCGCGGTTTCAGCGCATCCCGCCTCATCGATATCCGAGACGACGACATCGCAGCCTTCGTGCGCGAGTGCGAGCGCGATCCCCTTGCCGATCCCGTGCCACGCTCCGGTCACGATCGCGACTTTGTTTTGTAACAGCATGCTGTTTTGTATACCAGGAATTATTTCATCCTCATTCTACCACTCCCGCTAGGGACTCGCAATTTGAGGAATAACGGGAATTGACCCGATGGTACTCGCCTCGATTCGAGTCGAAGCGGGCCGGCACTGCGCTCGGAAACGAAAGCAAGCTTTCGTTTCACTCGCTTCATTTGGTAATAAAAAAGGCGCCTGCAAAATGCAAGTCGCCGTCGCTCAAGATGCAGCGCAGTGTCTGTTCCGGGTCGAATCATTGTTCTCCCCAATCAAAAATTCAGCTGGGCACGGATTCGCCGATTTGCATCCCACTCATTCTCCGCTCTCCCACGGGCGCCTTTCAGCACTTGCTCGAGCGCCACGAACTCCTGCGTCACTTCCTGATAGAGTCTGCTCCTGTCGATGGTAGCGCGTCGCACCTCCAGGTGTGCCGCGAGACTGCTATAGGCTGACCGCCCCATGTAGCGGAAATAGACGGATTTCACATTCAAGCGCAATACCCGCTCGGGATAGAGTCCAGCAAGAATCAGGCTGGCATCCCCGGTATGTTTCAGCAACCTCTCCCGCTCGGCTCCGCGCTCCAAACACGCTCCATAGAAGTCGAGTGCGAGTACCCGATGCACGATGTCGGGATTGCACAGATGTTCGGTCAGACAACCAAGCAAGAACATTTTGAGGTTCGCCGGCAACGTGATATGCGCCCTGTCTTCACCGGATTTGATGAGAGCGCTGAACAGCGCGGTCTCCGCCGATACATACGGTGTCGAATTGTAAAGCAACAACTGCGTATCCCCCATACCATCCTCCTCTATCTTCGCACTTGAGAACATCATGGACGCCTCCTCGCTTCTTGTCAAATATCCAAAGCAATATATCATATTGCACCTTCCGAGCGGAGCTTGCGGCACTTGGCTCGCTCGCCGCCGCGGTTGTACTCGCCGAGAGATCCATCGCTATGGATGACACGGTGGCACGGGATGGCGGGATCAAAGTTTCTCTTCAGAATCGAACCGACCGCGCGAGCGGCACGCGGACTGCCGGCACGTCGCGCCACGTCGGCATAGCTGCGCGTTGTGCCGCGCGGAATTCTTGTCACGACGTGCATAACTTTTTCAGAAAATGCGCTCATCGGATCGCTTCATATGTCGCCCATACCATCCTACTCCTTCCCGTATACTCTTGAAAAGAGAAGAAGCTGCGCAGGGGCTGCCTATTGACACTTTCTCCAGAGGGCTAGAGTGGGGATGGAGATTTCATACGGAGGCTCGTGAGCCACCCCACCTACGGAAAACCTCCCCCAGCTGCTCGAGCCCGGGGTCGATGCCTGTCTGACAGGAGTGGCAACAAAAAGCCCCAACTGAGAACTCCACGCCTCGTGAAGGGAACATCCATCCTTCTCGAGGCGTTTTCATTTTTCAGACAAAGAAAAAACGGCAGGGAAAATTTCACCCACGCCGCTTGAAACCTCAATCCTCATTCCTTCCGTCTCGACTTCGCCAGCTTATCGAAATCGAGGACATATCTTCCGTTGATACATTTCACGACATCCACCCAATACGGATTCGTATCGAGAAGCCGCCGCCGGAGATTGGCGATGGCGACAGACACATACGTCGGATTCCGTTGAATCCCGAGCGCATACATCTGTTCCTTCACCACGCCGCTCATGTTGCAGTACAGGAGGTCGAGCACCTCGCAGAGCGGATTGGTGAGATGGAACCGCCAACCATAGAAAGTCACGTTCGGGCCACGTTGCCCGTTGCTCGGCTCGATGCTGAGATCGAGATGAGCAATGCTCTGCTTCGGATCAGCGGCAGGCGAGATTCTCCGTAGGCTGATCGGTATTGCCCCGCTTTGCGCTGCTTGCCGGAGACCGACAGATCTCTGTTCCAACTCTCCGGCGATCGCCAGAGCCTCCTGTATCCCCTGCAGCGGATATGCCGGAGGCGATTCTTGTATCGGGTCCCGTATAGCGTCTGACTTGACGAGTCTCAATACCGGTCGCGCAGGCAGAGCGTTGACCACCATTTCGCGAAAGATGTCCGCCACCTCCCGATCACCGATCGCGTCATACCGCGCCAATATCTCCGTGATACCGACCGCGCGCAGATCACTTTCCTTTCCACGCGACATCTTCTCGAACATGACGAGAAGGATTGGCGCCTTGGTTATCGTTCGAATCTGCCGTGCCGTGGGCAGCAGAATGAGATGGATCGCCCCTCCATACACGATAATCGCGCTCACATCCCTGTGTTTCTTGACAGCCGCGATGAGAGCAGCGCTTCCGCCTATCACCGGCACCCTGACCACTTCCGAAACGCCCTCCATCTCGAGCAGCTCCCCCAACGCTTTCAAGTGGGACGGCGCTGCAAACAGAATCACCTTCCGGAGCATTATTTGTTTCCCCGCTTTGTGCATCGATATTCCTCCAAGTGAGTTGTGAAAAAACTGTAAGTCATATGGTATCTCTGACTCCTCTCTCTTGTCGCGAAGGCAAGAGGATAATATGAGCCAAGTGTACAAAGAAAAGGCGCCATTTGTCAATGACACAGGCTTTATCCCACGCCTTTATTCGTCGAGATGAAATGCAATGAAAGAGAATTGACGCAGTGGCGGGTATTTTTCGGCGTGAACTTCTCGCCCGTGAAAACATGCCCGAGATGGGCGGCGCAGTGCGCACAGACTATCTCTGTGCGGCTGCCATCGGCATCCGGCACATGTCTTACCGCGTCCGGAAGTTCCTGATCGAAGCTCGGCCAGCCGCAGCCCGAGTGGAATTTCGCATTCGAGAGATAGAGCGGTGTATCACAGCGGCGGCAGACATACGTACCCTCGAGGAAAAAATCATCATACTCCCCCGTAAACGGAGCTTCGGTCCCCTTGTCAACGATGACGCGTGCCTCTTCCGGTGTCAGCGTTTTCATGCTTATTTGTTCAGTTTTTTCACATCGGCGAGGATCTCTTCGGCATGATCATCGGGCTTCATATTCTCATAGATCTTCGCGATCCTGCCGGCAGGATCGATGAGAAACGTCGTGCGGGAAATACCGATATATTCGCGCCCCATGAATTGCTTCGTCCGGAGCACGCCATACTGCTGTACGACTTTTTTTTCCCCGTCGGCAAGCAGCGGAAACGGCAACGAGTATTTTTCCGAAAACTTCTTGTGGCTCTTCACCGAATCGGCGGAAACGGCGAGCACGACGATACGCGCGCGTTTCAGTCTGGCATAGCCGTCGCGGAAACTGCAGGCTTCGGCCGTGCAGCCGGGCGTATCGTCTTTCGGATAGAAATACAGCGCCACCCATTTGCCCAGATATTTATTGAGCGCGCGCTCCCTCCCCTCCTGGTCGGGAAGAGAAAACGCCGGCGCTTTCTGCTTGAGTGTGAGCGGCATACGCGTAGTATCATTATTGGGATATTCAATTGTACGTCTGTCCTCGACAAAGACAGACTCTGGTCAAAAAAAGAAAGAGTGGAGGAATATCACTTCGGCTGAGCCGGCTTGCGCTTCTGACGGCTGATATTCTTGATGCCGCGATTTTTCACCTTGCCTTCGAGCCGATGAGCCTCCCATCGGGTGTTGATATGTCCTTGATGCGCGAGCAAAAGAGGGTCTTTTTTCCCTTGTTTGGTGTCGATTTTTTTCTTGAGCGATGCCATAGGAAATACGTGATTATAGAGGCGTATTCCGGCTCTATTCCCAATATATCATAGATTCTTCCTTTTTTCAAGCCAAAAGAGAAACTGATCCCGCGGAGAGACCGGATTCAGATCCGCCCTCTGTCGCGCATCGCTTGCGCCACCCTTTCGACCGCTACCATATACGCTCCCATACGCACCGATGTATTGTACCGATCCTTCTCATCCCAGACCGCATCACAGGCAGTCTCCATTGTTTCCTTCAGCTTGGCATTCACTTCGGTTTCCGTCCAATAATAGTTCGCTGCATTCTGCACCTGCTCGAAATAAGATACCGTGACCCCGCCGGCATTGGCCAAGATATCCGGTACTACGGTCACACCCTTCCTGATCAGAACCTCTTCCGCTTCCGGTGTTACCGGTCCGTTGGCTACCTCTATGATGAGTTTCGCGCGCACATCATGGGCATTCCCCTCATGGATGGCATGTTCGAGCGCTGCGAGAATCAGGATATCCGCCGACACGGAAAGAATCGCTTCACTCGGAAGATGTTCGCATCCGGCACATGCTTGCAGGTCGCCCGCGACACGCTTATGTTCTGCAATCTCTTTCACATCAAGCCCTGTACTCCGATACACCGTCGCTTTCGAATCAGCGATAGCCACTACCCTATAGCCGGCTTCCTCGAGCATACGCGCAAGATGTCCGCCACCATTGCCAAACCCCTGGATCGCTACCGTCGCTTCGCGTCCGAGGTGCGATTTGGCCACTGCGCGCTCCAGCACATACAATGCTCCCTGCGCCGTCGCATACCCCCGTCCCAATGATCCGCCGACCGAAACCGGCTTTCCGGTAATCACTCCCGGTGCCTGCACACCAAGCAACGATTCATATTCATCAAGCATCCATCCCATGATGCGCGGATCTGTCGCTACATCCGGTGCCGGCACATCGCGGTCTTTTCCGACGATACAGGAAATCGCCCGTATATAGCCCCGCGCGAGCATCTCCAATTCCTGATCGGAAAGTTTCTTCGAATCTACGATCACCCCGCCTTTTCCACCCCCCAGCGGTATATCGACGACAGCGGTTTTCCATGTCATCCACATCGAAAGCGCTTCCACTTCTGCACGCGTCACGCCAGGATGAAAACGGATGCCGCCCTTGTACGGACCCCGGGCATTATTATGCTGTGATCGATACCCGGTGAATATCTGCGTCGTGCCGTCGTCCATCCTGACCGGGATCGATACTTCGAGCACCCGATCCGGATGAAGGAGGCGGGCAAAAATGTTCGGATGTATTTTCAATGTTTCCTGCACGTTCTGCAGCTGCTGTCGTGCGGACTCAAGAGGATTGTTCATGGGAAAAACCTATTGCATTTTAAAGAGGTTTTTAAGATATGCCTCGTCAATTTTCTTTTTACTATCCCACTTGCAAAGAATATCGTCTTTCAACAGTTCGATACCAAGCATCGCGACAGCCTCACGAATGGCCGAAATCTGCGTAATCACATCGAGACATTCCTGGCCACCCTCTACCATCCGACGCACTCCACGCAACTGCCCCTCGATACGGGCGATGCGGGAGAGCATCTTATCCTTTTCGTTCTTCGCTGTTTTTCCCGATGTCATACATGTATACAATATACCCCATAGGGGTATGGTAGAGCGGAAGGCACAACTTGTCAAACAACGAGCGCATGCACCTGATGCATAAAAAAATACCGCACGGGAGAATGTTTTCCCCTGTGCGGTTTCGAAGATTATGTCTTGTTCAGAGCACTTCGGCCGCGTAATCAGCCAGCCTGGAGCGCTCACCCTTTCGCAGAACGATGTGCCCGCCATGTTTCCAATTCTCCATCTGCTTCACGACGTATGTGAGGCCGGAGTTGGTTTCGGTAAGATACGGCGTATCGATCTGGGCGAGATTGCCCAGGCAGACCACCTTCGTCCCGGGACCGGCACGGGTAATGAGCGTCTTCATCTGTTTCTGCGTCAGATTCTGCGCCTCGTCGATGATGAGGTACTTGTACAGGAACGTGCGCCCACGCATGAAATTGAGCGACTTCACTTTGATACGCGAACGGATAAGATCCCGTGCAGTCGCTCTCATCAACCCACGACTACGCGTATCATCATCGTCACCTCTGCCTGAATGAGACTTGCCACCATTGAGCACGTCGAGGTTATCCTCGAGCGCACCCATCCATGGATTCATCTTTTCCTCTTCCGTCCCGGGCAGAAAACCGATATCCTCGCCGACCGGCACGGTGACACGAGTGAAGATGATTTCATTGTACCGATTAGCATGCCTCGGTTCTATGGTCTGCTCGATGCCGGCTGCAAGTGTCAGCAGCGTCTTGCCGGTACCAGCCTGACCGAGCAACGTGATAAAGTCGATCTCCGGATCCATCAGGAGATTGAGCGCGAAGTTCTGCTCGAAATTGCGCGCATTGATGCCGTACACGTCATGAGTAGTGTTCCCATAATCCCGCAACGTCCGAAGCACCGCGGTACGCCCATCCGTTTCTTTCACCATCGCCTGAAACGGTTGCGCTCCTTCCAGAAACACGAATTGGTTCAGGGACAACTTTGCAACGATGGGGCCGCGGATGCGATATTCTGATCGCCCTTCGATCTTGTGGCACACCATACCCGCGCCATGCATTTCCCAAAAATCATCCGGAAGTGCGAGCATACCGGTCGACAGAAGATCCGTATCCTCGATCACTTGATCGTTCGCGTATTCCTGCGCGACCAGACCGAAGGCGGTCGCCTTCGTCCGCATGAAGATATCATTGGATACCAAGACGACTTCGCGTGCCGGATATCGCTTCACGAGATACTTCGCAATACCGATGATCTGATTGTCCACCTTGTTCGCGAGTAGCACTTTCGGCACAATAATAACGTCCGCGTGCTCAGTCTGGAGAAACAGCTTCCCGGTCGCCAATCCCTTCGACGGTCCGGCCAGAACTATGCCGTCCTTGATACCCTCCGGACTGGACATGATAACTTCATTCAGCAGCCGGCTGGCCTGCCGGACATTCCGCGCTATCTCCGACGTGCCTTTCTTATGATTGTCGAGCTCCTCCAGCACGACCATCGGTATGTAGACATCGTGTTCTGCGAAACGAAAAATGCAGGTAGGGTCGTGCATCAGCACGTTGGTGTCGAGAACGAACATCTTGGACTTCACGGGATTGGCCATTGAGTATCTCTCCTCGTTGTCTTTAGTTCGAAAATTTTTAAAGGACCACGGCTGTGATCCCTCCTGTACTGTCTCAAGCCTACACCCCTTTCTGGTAAAAAGGCAAGTGTGGCGATATAGAGACAAAATCCCACAAAAACAGCGTGGGATTCTCGATTGGCGAGGACGGCGGGACTCTCCCTCGCCTCTCGTCGCGCCGTCGCGCTCCTCGGCCTGGGCACCGCCTCGCGGCCTCGTGTACTCACTCAGCATCGCTCCGGCGTTCTTGCCCCGACGGAAGCCAAGCAGCTGGCTTCCTCCGTCCCGAACAGAAACCAAAAATACCAACCGGTTTCTCCGGCTGGTATTTTTGATTTTGGCGGGGACGGCGGGACTCGAACCCGTGACCTCCAGCGTGACAGGCCGGCGCTCTAACCAGCTGAGCTACGTCCCCATAATATCTCTTGTTCTTCTTGTAGCAGGGGCGAGATTCGAACTCGCGACCCCAGCCTTATGAAGGCTATGCTCTAACCAACTGAGCTACCCTGCCTCTTTTTAAAAACAAAAAAGCGCGTAGGGCTTTTTCAGATGCTTATTGTACCGACCATCCTCCACCCTGTTTCGCTTGTTGCGGGGGCGGGATTCGAACCCGCGACCTTCTGGTTATGAGCCAGACGAGCTGCCAGACTGCTCTACCCCGCTGTATATCCAACCGACAACCTTCAACTTACAACAAAGATGCCAAAAAGGCAATCCGACCCTCCCTGTTATATGTTATGGGTTGTATATTGTAGGTTGCATTGGTGGGTGATCCAAGACTCGAACTTGGGACCTCGACATTATCAGTGTCGCGCTCTAACCACCTGAGCTAATCACCCATAGACACCCGCCATGCTCATTAAATAGTATGGCGCATACTAACACGAAAGCGGAAAAGATTCAAGAGTACCTTGCCGAAATGCTAGCTGATGCGAACAGCGAAGCCCCGAGGCAACTTCTTCGGCACATCAAATTTGGTGGACCGTGCCGGATTCGAACCGGCGACCTCCGCATTGCAAATGCGGCGCTCTACCAACTAAGCTAACGGCCCATTCAAATGTGATGTATTGTAACGAAAGTATGCTGTTTTGTCGAGTGCTGTTTGCCGACGCGACAAAACACCGTTACAATGGCAGACAATCGCCCGTCATATATTCATATGTAGCCTGTATGCCTTCTCGGACTGCCATTCTTTACGCGCTCAGCCTCATTCCCGGCATCGGCAGCAAAACGCTCCGGGACATGGTCGCGCATCTCGGCAGCGCAGAGGCCGTGTGGGAAGCCGACGAGGAAACGCTGCTCTCCATCAACGGACTAGGACCGAAAACGGTCGCCGCACTCATCACGGGAAAAAGGACCATCGATCCCAACAAGGAATGGGAGAGCATCACCAAGCAGGGAGTAGAGGTGCTCGCCTTCACCGATGAGACATACCCGCATCTCCTGAAAGAGATCCCTGACGCGCCGGCACTGCTCTACGTGCGCGGCAATTATGCCTGGCAGGACAAACCGCTCATCGCCATAGTCGGTTCGCGCAAATTCACCGCATACGGCGAACAGGCGGCTCATCGTTTCGCGACCGATCTCGCGGCTGCCGGATACATCGTCGTATCCGGTCTCGCGTTCGGCATCGACTCTATCGCGCACAAAGCCGCGCTCGAGGCCGGCTCCGAAACGCTCGCCGTGCTCGGCAGCGGTATCGATGATCCGTGCATCACTCCGCAATCGCACCTCCCGCTCGCCAAAGCCGTGATGCGCTCCGGCGCCCTCATTTCCGAATATCCGCCCGGCACCAAGGCGACCGAGGGAACGTTTCCCGCGCGCAACCGTATCATGGCCGGTATGAGCCTCGGCACGCTCGTCATCGAAGCCGCCGACAGAAGCGGCACGCTCATCACCGCGCGTCTCGCTCTCGATTATAACCGCGAGGTGTTCGCCGTACCGGGATCCATCTTCGCTCCGTCCTCTCTCGGCACCAACGCGCTCATCAGGGCGGGTGCCAAGATAGTCACGTCCGTGCAGGATATACTCGAAGAGTTTCCTCTGCCGGAGAGAACTCCTGCTTCCGCGGCAGCCACTGCTCGCGCGGATAACGCTACCCTCTCGCAAGAAGAGAAAAGAATCCTCGCGCTGCTCTCGCATGAACCCGTCCATGTTGACAAGATCGTCAAAGCGTCTACACTGGGAACATCGTCCGCAAGCTCCGCGCTCTCGCTGCTCGAAATCAAGGGCTTCGCGAGAAACATCGGCGGGATGAATTATATTAAAATGTAAAACGAAAGACCATTGAAAAGCTTTCAAAATGTTTTTTAGGGAACCATGTGGCGAAACCTCTTCGGCGCGGTTCATCTAAAAACTTTTGAAATCTTTTCAAAAATAACTTATCTTTGATATCTACACTTTCCACTACCTATGAAACTCCTCATCGTCGAATCCCCTTCCAAAGCCAAGACTATCGAGAAATATCTCGATAACGAATACAAAGTCGTCGCCTCCATCGGACACATCCGCGACCTGCCGAAGTCGAACAAGGATGCCATCGATATCGCAGGCGGTTTCATCCCCCGCTATATCATCTCGCCCGGCAAAGAGTCCGTCGTCCGCGACATCAAGGCGCTCGTCAAAAAAAGCGCCACCGTCCTCCTCGCAACCGACCCTGACCGCGAAGGCGAGGCTATTTCCTGGCACGTCGCCGAGGTGTGCGATATCAAGAAACCCAAACGCGTGCTCTTCTACGAAATCACCGAAAAAGCCGTACAGGAAGCTGTCGCCCACCCGCGCGAACTCGATATCAACCTGCGCAAAGCCCAGGAGGCCCGCCGCGTTCTCGATCGTCTCGTCGGCTATGACCTCTCCGGTCTCATCTGGAAAAAGGTCCGCTACGGACTATCCGCCGGCCGCGTCCAGTCGCCGGCGCTCCATATCCTCGCCTTGCGCGAAAAGGAAATCCAAGCGTTCATCCCGGAAGCCTATCACGTCATCACGGCGGAATGTCTGACCACAAAAAAAGAGACTATCCTCTTCACCTGTGCCGAACAGCCGAAAGAGAAGAAGCGTTCCGATGAGATTCTCGCCATCGCACGCGAAACATCATGGGAAATCGTCGATGTGACGACGACGGAAGCCTTGCGCCGACCATACGCGCCGTTCACGACCTCCACGCTCCAGCAGGCGGGCAGCTCGCGTCTCGGGATGTCTCCCTCCCGTACGATGCGCGCCGCACAGAAACTGTATGAGAACGGACATATCACCTATATGCGCACTGATTCTATCTCGCTTTCCGAAACGGCGCTGCCGGAGATCGTCGCGGCCGTGAAACAGGAATTCGGCGAAAAATACCTCATGGTACGCCGCTACAAGACGAAGAGCAAGAACACCCAGGAGGCGCATGAGGCGATCCGCCCGACGGATCTGACAAGGAAATCCGCCGGCGTCACCGATGATGAGAAAAAACTCTATACGCTGATCCGTACCCGCACGCTCGCCTCCCAGATGGCCGATGCCGAAATCCTCCGCACGAAAATCATCGCCAACACGGCCGATCGGGCTCTGCCGAACTTTGCTGCCAATGGTTCGCATCTCCTGTTCGATGGCTGGCTCGCCCTCGATACGGCGGCCCGCGGGGACGACGTCGAGGTGCCGAAAGTCGCCGCATCCGATCCGCTCGTTTTGGACAAGATCGTGTCGGAAGCCAAAGAAACGGAACCGCCGAATCGCTATACCGAAGCCGGTCTCGTCAAAGAGCTCGAAAAACGCGGTATCGGCCGACCGAGCACGTACGCGAGCATCATCAAGACCATCCAGGATCGAGGCTATGTCGAAAAAACAGGCAAGGCTCTTTCTGTCACCGATACCGGTCTCGTGGTCGATGATTTCCTGTTCAAGCATTTCGAAAACATCCTGTCGGAAACATTCACCGCCGATATGGAAAACAAGCTCGATGAGATCGCGGAAGGCACGCGCGAATACGGAAAAACACTCAAGGATTTCTACACGCCGTTCGCCAAAGAAGTGAAAAGCAAGGACGCGATAGACAAAGTGACCACTCTGGGCGATGCCCCGGAAGGCACGGTGTGTCCGAAGTGCGGAGCCGCCATGGTCATCAAGCTCGCGCGGAACGGAAAATTCTTCAGCTGTGCGCGGTTCCCGGAATGCGACGGCGCGCTTACCGCAGAAGGAAAAGAGGTCGCTCCGCCCAAGGAGACCGGGGAGCACTGTCCGAAATGCAAAGATGGGAAACTGATCGAACGCGACGGAAAATTCGGCAAATTCATCGCCTGCAACAATTTCCCGAAATGCAAATTCATCAAGAAGAGCGAGAACGCGGAGCCGTCGACCGATATCGTCTGCCCCGTCTGCAAGAAAGGCAAGATGACCGAGCGCCGCGGCCGCTTCGGCACCTTCTACAGCTGTTCCGATTATCCGGAGTGCAAGAACGCCATCAAGGCCAAACCGACCGGAAAAATCTGCGAGAAATGCGGATCTTTGATGATGGAGGGGACGAAGACGATTCCCGAACGCTGCAGCAACAAAGCCTGCGCGAACCACAATCCGCATAAATTGCGGAAATAGAATCAGGAATCCTGAATCATGAATCACGAATGAAAAAACACCCTCGGGTGTTTTTTGCGCTCTTTGCCCTGCGGCTAGGGAGCCGGAAGCGGTACCGGCGGTATGCCCACCTCTATGGCCCGCGTCGTGTTGGCATAGAATCCCTTGGATATGATTCTCACTATATCCGCGCGAGCATCACTGCAGGCAAGCGCGGGACCCGTATCATCCGTATAAAACGTCACTTCATACGTACCGCTATTCGTGTCACCGCCAGTGACGACATCGTCACTGTTGCAACCGCTGAAAAAGTCTTCGATGGAAACTTTTGGATCGGCCGGCGGGGGAATGGCGGCATTATCCGCATCCCCTTCTTTGATCCCCGCGAGCACCGCTTCCGCGCCGCTATCGGCCGCCTGGAACGAAAGATTCGACTTCGCGGTAGCGAGAGACGCCCGTTTTTCCGTCACCGCGACGGTCGCCAAGGAAATGGCGGACACCAGGAGAAAGGCGAGTACAATGAGAGAGAACACGAGCGTCGATCCCTTGAGGCACACAGCTTTGCGAAACATATTCATACCGTATGAAAAGAAGTTAGGCGGCTGCTGCCAGTATACCATTTCCCTCAGAAAAACGAAAAGGCGGGAGATCGGTATTCTCCCGCCTGAACTCTGCCCGTGTACGCCCTCTACAGCGTGATCACGATCTGCATATTGGTCGCGCCCGCTTTGCCGAACGGCACACCGGCTACGATGACGATACATTCGCCGCGCTTCGCAAGTTTTTTCGCGAGAACAATCTTTCTCACGGCCATGATGACCTGGTCGACATCGTTCAGATGCCCTGGAGTCAGAAGCGAGTAGCAGCCGAAAGAAAGTGTGAGTTGCCGGAGCGTCATGGGAGACGGTGTCAGCGCCAGGATAGGACAATGCGGTCGGTGACGCGCCACCATTCGCGGCGTAGACCCGGATTCCGAAAGCGCTACGATAAGTTTTGCGTCCACTTCTCTGGCAGAACGTATGACCGCATGCGTCACTGCGTCGACAACGGCAAATTCCGTGAGATTCTCACGCCCCAGTACGGATACATCGGCATAGTGTTCCTCGACTTCACAAGCGATGCGCGTCATCATCGCGATCGTCTCGACAGGATATTTTCCGAGCGTCGTCTCTTCGGACAGCATGATCGCATCGGTACCATCCAAGATAGAATTTGCCACGTCAGAAACTTCGGCGCGCGTCGGCACCGGAGCATTGATCATTGATTCGAGCATCTGCGTCGCGACGATGGCTGGCTTGCCGAGTTGGCGCGCCTGCCGTATGATGCGCTTTTGTAAGAACGGCACTTGTTCCATCGGGACTTCTACCGCCAAGTCACCGCGCGCCACCATCACCCCGTCCGCCGCCTCGATAATCTCATCCAAATGCTCGATCGCTTCATCAGTCTCGATCTTGACAATAATACGCGCCTTGGACTTGGCACGCTGGAGTATCCCGCGCAGCTCGATCACATCTTCTACGCGACGCACGAACGAAAGCGCCACAAAATCGACATGCTCCCGAATACCCATCTCCAGATCCTGACGATCCTTGGCCGTGATCGAGCTGATACGCAGATGCGTGCCAGGCAGATTCACGCCGCGGCGACCCTTGGTATCCCCGCCGACGATGATGGTACAGTGGATATCCGTTTTGGTAATCCTATCCACACGCAGCTTCTTCTTCCCATCATCGAGCAGGATGAACTTCCCCGGGCGAATATCCTGCGGCAAACGCTTGTAATTGACAAAGACGCGCTGTGCTGTCCCCTCGCACGGCGAGGTCGTCAAGACGATCTTCTCTCCCTTTTTGAGCTCGACGCGGCCGTCCTTGAAATCGCCGATGCGGATCTTCGGTCCGGACAGATCCTGCAGGATGGCGATGGGCACACCGAGCTTCTTGCTCACGCGGCGTACCAGCGTCATATTTTCCGCATGCCGCTCTCTCGTTTCGTGGGAGAAATTGAAACGCACGACATTCAGACCGGCGCGCACCATGGCCGAGAGCGTCTTTTCATTCGCCGAAACCGGGCCGAGTGTCGCGACGATTTTCGTCTTTTTCAACATAGGTGTCATGAAATCATATCCGATGAAAAACCCGGGCGCCCTGCTGATGATTCACTGTATAACAGCCGGCCTATCGCGTCAATACGGCAACGGACGAGGCGCTGGGGTCGATATCAGCCGCGGAAACGCCTGAAGAAATACAATATCACGAACAAAAGGACGGCCACGATCACTATCGCGCCGCCGCTCGCCAGATCGAACTGATATGCCAAGACGAAACCGGTGAGAACGGAAAAAAGGGAGAAGAGTACCGAGAAAAACAGCGTCGACCGAAAACCCAGGCGGAGCTGCATCGCGGCCAGTACCGGCACGACCATCAGCGCGCCGATCAGCAGTACCCCGACCATCGAGAATGCGGCTGTGACGGTAACCGCGGCCAACAGGACGAATACCGTACTGATCATCCCGACCCGTATGCCGCTCACGCGGGCCAGATCCTCATCCAGCGCGAACAGGAACAATTCACGATAATACAGGAATAGAAATGCGATGATCACAAGCGCCAGGACGGCCAGGATCAGTACGTCCATCGTCCGTACCGTCGTCAGGCTACCGAACAGATAGCTCAAAAGATTGGCATTCAACCCTTTGGCGGCACTGATGATCACTATGGAGAGCGCCAGACTGCTCGATAAGAACAGCGCGATGATCGCTTCGCCGAACACTTTGCCATCGATACGCAGACGCTCCATCCCGAGCGCCGCGAGCACCGTAGTGCAGAGCGCCCCGATAAAAACAGGGATATTGAGCAAGAGCGCGAGCGCCACGCCCAAGAGCGATACATGCGCCAGCGCGTCAGCAAGCAGGGAATAGCGACGTACCACGAGAAACATCCCCACGATCGGCGCGATGATCGAAAGTATCACGCCGGCTTCCAGCGCTTTGACCAAGAAATCGAATTGGAAGAATTGTATGATCGTCATATGGTTCGATGATGATGTTCGTGCTCGTGATGCAGCATCTGTTTCCCGCGGCCATACATCTCCTCGAGCACCTCCGCGGAACGGAGATGCTCCGGCGTGCCATAGCATACGAGACGGCGGTTGAGACAGAGTACCGTCTTCACCTCGCGCGCGATCGCCTCGAGATCATGAGAGACAAGGATGATCGTCATGCCGGACCGGTTGAGCTCATCGAGAAACGCATAGAACTGTTTCTCTGTCGCCGCATCGATGCCCGTCGTCGGCTCATCGAGGATAAGCAGCGCCGGCTCCGCTACCAGCGCTCGCGCGATGAACACGCGCTGGCGTTCGCCACCGGACAGTTCGCCGATGCGTTTTTTCAGAAGATGCGCGATACCGGCGCGCTCGAGCGCGCGCTTCGCTTCGCCGCATGCTGACCCGCCGGATCGGCACCGGGTTCCGGAGTGCCCGCTCTCGACCACTTCTTCTACCGTCGCCGGGAAATCCATATCGCCGCGGAAGACATGCTGCGGCACATACCCGATGTTCTGCCAATCACGGAAACGATTGACCGGTATTCCGAAAAGCTTTGCCGTACCGGCGGTCGGCGCCGTGAGCCCCAGCAGGATCTTGAGGAGCGTCGTCTTGCCGCTCCCGTTGGATCCGACCAGCCCGATATAATCACCTTGTTCGACGGCAAAAGAGATATCGTGCAGCACTTCTTCTTTCCCATAGTGAAAGAAGATGCGCTCCGCCTCGATGATTGGATGTTTTAGTTCTGACATCCCGGTGGTACTACTTTGAATAATTCAAATACATCTCTCTATATTGTAACTGTTTTTTATTTTTAGAACATCGTCCAATACTTTGCAACCATACTTGCTCTTTCAAAGCTGTCCCACCTGGCATCGCAGTGCCGTTCGCAGATTATCCAGATTGTCGTACATGATACTCATATAATTTTTCCCCGCCTGCCGTTCCTCGTCGGTCAGGCCTTCCAGAGGGTTGAAGACGAGCGTCTGTGCGCCTACCTCCTCCGCGAGCGTCTGTGCGACCCTCGGACTGGAGAGCGTTTCGAAAAAGATATGCCGCAGGCCGAGCGTCCGCACCGTCCGCGTGATCCCGGCCAGCGTGCGCGGCGACGGCTCGGCCTCGGGAGACATGCCGGAAACGGAAATCACCTCGAACCCATACCGCTTCGCCAGATACGCGAATGCATCATGTGAGGTCGCGATCGTATGCAGCTGACATCGTCGCAACCCCGTGCGATAGGCCGTATCCAAGGCCGCGAGTTCCGTGACATACTGATCCGCGTTGCGGGCATAGAGATCCGCATGCGTCGGATCGCGTGCGATCAGCGCGTCACGGATAGCCACGATCTCTTGCTGTGCCCATACCGGATCCAGCCAGAAATGAGGATCGGCGATAGTGCCTCCGTCCGTTGTCCGCGGCGATACGCCGATGACGGCAGCCATCGTTACCGCGGCAATGCCGCGGTTCTCAAGTTCCTGACTGATTTTTTCGGCCCAGGCGTCGATACCGGCGCCATTCGAGAGGAATATGTCCGCCCGATATGCCGTGAGGATATCGCGCGGCGTCGGCTCATACTCATGAGGTTCGACCCCGGCCGGAACGATACCGGTCACCATGACAGCGTCGCCACCCACGGCCCGGGCGAATTCCGCCAACGGGTACACTGTCGCCGCCACGGAAAGCCGCTCCCCTGCCTCACGAGGAAAGGTATTGGGCTTTCCATTTTTTTCCCACAAAAGAATGCTCGCGCCAACAACAGCCGCCAGCGCTATGCAACAGAGCAATATCTTTACCCCGTGATTCATACTTCATGATTCATCCCGATATCTGACATGATCTGCACAATCCGAAAAATTCGAGCGAGTGGCGGAGAATGGTGAATTGTTGCTCGCGATTCATTGTTCGTTCCTCCGCGAACAAAGCCTGCTCATTCACATCGATATCCGCCACCTGGTCGCATCGCAGGCAGACGAGATGGTGATGATGTCCGCGCGAAACGAGCTCATAGTATCGTTTCCTGTCATCGAGACGCACCGTTTCCACGATCCCCAGTTTCCCCAAACGCTCCAATTCCCGGTACACGGTCGTCTTGTTCACATCTATCCGCACCCGCTTGAGCTCATGCAGGATATCCGGTACGGACAGGGGGGTCTCATGCCGGGAAAAAAGCTCGATCAAAGCCTTGCGAGTCTTCGTAAGACGCAGCGCGCATGACCGCAGCACTTCAAGAATTTCATCCGTGGGTTGCATACGTCCATATTAACGCAACTCAGTTGCGTTTGTCAACCCGGCACCCATATGGCACCTAGTATGAACGGCCGCACAGAATAGGTGCGAAGCCGAGAAAACGGGGGAAACGCTTGCTCTCTTCCTCGTTTCGCCTATACTGTATATGTATCATTTTTTGTTTTTCCTATGCCTTCCCCTATCGCTCCCGGTGACATCTTCAGCGCGGCGGCACATCCCTTCGCAAGCGATGAGCAGAAGTTCATCATGGAGGCGTACCATTTTTCAGAAAAAGCCCACCGCGGACAGAAACGGAAATCCGGCCAGGACTACATCTCTCACTGCCTCCACGTCGCCGAGATCCTTGCGGAAATCGGCATGGATGACAAGACGATCGTCGCTTCCCTGCTCCATGATGTCCCGGAGGATACCGAGG
>JBAQCV010000056.1:0-7191 GCA_049294475.1 Candidatus Moraniibacteriota bacterium
GATCGTTATCTCCTGCCGATCATCCTGGTCATTATCTTTCTCTCTTTTTTGCCAGGCATCATCGCTTATGCGCGCGAGAAACGGAAAGGAAAAGTTCTTTGAATCCTGCCCGGAAACAACAAAAGCCACTCATGACGGGGGATTTTTCGTGGTTTTGTTTCTGCCTCACCACATCCAGCGTGTGATGACGAGAGAGTAGAGAGCGATCAATATCCAGAAACTGCCGATAAAGAAACGACGACCATGAGCCTTGAGTGCCACATCCATGGCTATTTCTTTGGTAGTCAGTCCGAAATTCTTGAAAACGAATATGGACTCGTAGAGCCGTACGATGACGACCCACGTGACGAACAGCATCACCAAGATACCGAGCCCAGCCATCCATGGGTTGGCGAGTTCCGCTGTCGGTGCACCGCCGCCTTGCTTGAGCCATTTGACCCAGCTGTTCCACTTCATACCATACACGTGGATGAGGGTGAGGAGGATCACGAGGCGCAGTCCCCAGCGTTGTAAGAACCACCAGCGGCTTCCGTCCATCATCTCGATGATTTTCTTGAAAGAGATAATGAAGAGGAATATAAGAAGGAACGCTCCGATAAGTCCTGCCATAATATCCCAGTCCAAAAGATCAAGTCTTGACGGAGGCATTTTCAGAGGGAGGAGGAAGTATGTGATGATGCCGTGAAAAATAACCATGAATCCACCCACGATGCCGATTTCCTTGCGATAGCCGAGCCATGTGTCGAGGCGGTCGAAGTAGCGGACGATAGGCCCAATAAGAAAAGTGAATGCAAGCATAACAGTCCCCGCTCCGACGATCACCTTGTTCGGAACATAGAGCATATCGGCCGTCGGCGGAGCATCGAACATATAGCCGCGGCGGACGAGGAGGTAGAGTCCCATGAATACCGTGAGCGCCGATGCGATGAGCAGGGCGATCACGTAATCTCGGAGGCTTGATGGTTTGTGCATAGGTGTCACGGTTGATCACCCATATTATATCAGAATATTTTTCAAAATCAAAGAATATTGACTCCGGGTGTGTCAATATGCGATGATTCTTTATCTTGATACGATGGAAGCGATGTTATACGATGTGGCGGTTATCGGAGGAGGACCGGCCGGGATGATGGCGGCGGGACGGGCGGCACAGTGCGGCGCGCGCGTCGTGCTGCTCGAAAAAAACCTTTCTCTCGGTGCGAAGCTTCTCATCACCGGCGGCGGACGCTCCAATGTGACCAACGCGGAATTCGACCGGAATGTATTTCTTGGTAAATTCAGGAATGCTTCGAAATTCCTTTTTTCCCCGCTTGCAACATTTGGCGTGCAGGATACCTTGGATTTTTTTCATTCGCATGGTATGCCGACGAAAATCGAGGCCGAAAAGCGGGTTTTCCCGGTAAGCGACAGCGCGCAATCCGTCTGGGATGCGCTGGTGCGGTATATGCGGCAGGGCAGCGTGACGGTGCTTGCTGGGATGGAGGTAACGGGGATCGATGCGGCAGACGGCCAAATAAGCGGTATACGTCTCAAAAATGGAGATACCGTGAATGCAAGCGCCTATATTCTCGCGACCGGAGGCAAGTCCCGTCCAGAGACAGGATCTACCGGCGACGGGTTCCGGTGGCTCCACAGTATCGGACATACGACCATCGAACCGCGTCCATCCCTGGTACCGCTTCGCGTGCGCGAACTATGGGCGCATTCACTCTCGGGGGTGAGTTTTCCGGAGGCGAAACTGACCGTTTTTCAAAACGACAAGGAACAAGGTAATAAAAAAGTTCAAGCTTTTCCGTCACGGCGGGGGAAAATTTTGTTCACACATTTCGGCTTGAGCGGACCGCTGGTGCTCAATATGAGCCGGGATATCAGCGAGTTCTTGCAGTATGGCGAGGTGACCGTCTCGCTTGACCTCATTTCGCATATGAATATCGGCGAGATTGATAAGCAGATCCAGTCGCTTTTCGCTCCGAATAAGAACAAACAGATCAAAAACAGCCTGGAGGGATTCGTTGCGCCGCTTCTTGTTCCTGTGCTGCTCCGGCTCGCAAGCATCGATCCGGAAAAACCTGTCCACAGCGTCAGTCGGGCAGAGAGGATTGCTCTGGTTCGTCTTCTCAAGGATCTCCGTATGACGGTCATCGGTCTGCTCGGCGAGGACAAGGCGATCGTGACGAGCGGAGGCGTCGCGCTCGAAGAGGTGGATTTCAAGCATATGCGGTCGCGGCTCTATCCGAACCTCTATCTGGTCGGGGATGTCCTCAATATCGATCGTCCTTCCGGCGGCTACAGCCTGCAACTGTGTTGGACAACCGGCTATGTCGCCGGCACCGCTGCCGCAAAAAAGTAACGAGCGTCATACTACCAGGAGCACTGCTTCTTTTGTCGTATTGAGCAGCGTGAGAGTGTTTTTCAGGTACGTGAGATCAGATCGCAGCGCATTTCTTTTTATTGATTCTTCTTTCGATGGATGATATGTGGTATGAGGATCGAGGAGGATAAGCCGTTTTCCGCTCTGCGTATCTATCAGTGAAACATTTTTGTTTCCTAGCGTATCTATCATCCGATCATGCTGTTCTGCTTGAGCGACGGTGATGGATGCAAAAAGGCGAAATGTTTCCGCGAGCCGCATATCTTCTCGCAGCAGCGCCAGAAGCTCGTCTTGAGGAATATCGAAGAGATCCTGGATTTTTGAAGCATCCCCAAAAAACTCTTGGATCGTGAACAGAGCCCTCTCTCCTCCGCGCGGTCCCCGGGCGATGAATTGGTATTCGTCAGGAACAAAATCCGGGATAGCGGCATACCACGTCTTTTGTTCTTCATACGCGTTATGCAGCTTTGTCCCCAGTTTCAGCAATTTTTCGGTAGCGCCCCGCATTTGGTCTATCTTGATTACGAGTGAAGGTTTGCCGCTATCCTGTGAAGCGAGCCTGTAGACATGGCATTCTCCTCCTTCCCCAACTTTTCTCTCCTCGAAAAGATACTGTGCTGGGTCGATAGGGAGCATATCTTTCTGCAAAACGAAGCTATTGCCAGTGAGTCGGTTGAAAACGTCGTCAGGAACGATGCTGCGAATGATCGAAAAAAGGGCCACTACGCGTTTCATATTGCCAGGTTCGTTCCCGATAAGATCTTGCCAGAAATCTTCTGCCGACTGTGTGTTTCCTGGGTATCCCAAAAAAGCCCTGTCTGCAGCCAAACGGATGTTTTTCGGAGCATCTTTCAGAAATTTCGAAAATTCGTGCATAGGAATCAAGGATGTTGATTATTTTGCGAGACAAAATACTACGTTGTTTTTCTATCCTATCCAAATATGCTATTGTAGGCAAGGAGGGCAGATGTATTTTTTGTGCAACGCGTATGGTGATTGTTGGAGAACATGCAGGAAAAATTGTTATGAATCTTACCCGCGGCGAAGAACTTGTCGCGATACTGGCTTCATGGTGTAAAAAAGAAAAAATTTCCGGAGCAACACTTTCCGGACTAGGGGCGGCGGATGAGTTGGAGGTTGCCTATTACAATCTTGGTGTCAAGCAATTCGAGCGGCATACGATCAAGGAAGAAGTGGAGATCCTCTCGCTTGTCGGCAATGTGGCGATGCTCAGTGACAAGCGCGTGCTCCATATTCATGGTACATTTGGGCGCAAGGATCTCTCGACATTCGGCGGGCACATTTGCTCTTTGCGCGTTTCGGGTGCCTGCGAAATCCATCTGACCGTATTTCCCCAAGCATTCATACGTGCTTATGACGAAGAAACAGGATTGAATCTCCTGTGCCAGGCTGCAGCCCATACCAAGGAATGAAGAGCACCCATCAAGATGTGTATTGAGAGTATAAAAAAGACACCAGGGTGACGCTCTGGTGTCTTGACCGTGTATGATATGACCGAATGCAATCAGTCATTCATAGACAGTACGAATGTGGGACAGTATGCCCCCGAAATGTAAAGATTGCCGTCCTCCGCGAATCTTGCGGATGCATGTGCGATATCCGTGCCGCCAATGCAGATTTCTTGACCGCCATCTTCGACGTAGATCCCGAGAAAGCCGTTGTCGATGATAAAACGAGCGAGTCGCCGCTCGACATCAACCCCGTGTTCTTTGATGGGTTTTCCGATAAACTCCCGACGTTCCGGTAATTCCTTGATAGGAATGGTGGTCATTGATTCTCCTCGTTGTTAAAGAATAGTAATTAAAAATAGCGCACAATGAGTTCTATGTCAATGCTGAGGCTCTGGGACGAAGTTGGAACTTATCTGACATCAATCCATGTACCGGAAATTGCGTCGTAATGAGCTAGGGTGGCCATTCCTTTTTCTATACCATCCTCGATGGGGCCGCGAAAGTATGTCACATCGATGATTGCGGCGGGCGCCTTCGTCTCCTGGTGGTTGTCCGAACGCCTATATGAAAACAGCGAGGTATTGCCAGCGTCGTCATCGATAACGACTTCATGGAGACGGACACCTTTCTCATCTACCAGCGTTCTTATTTTTTCTGGATTTTCTTGACCACTCAACATAATCATCTTTGCCTCTATTTCCTTCAACGATGGGAATCGCGGTGCTTTTTCAGTCGGTGGCGTTGGATTCTCAAAGCTCATATATTTAAAGTGAAAGAAAAAATAAATGGCTGGGGAGGTAGGGATCGAACCTACGAATGGAGGCTTCAAAGGCCCCTGCCTTACCGCTTGGCTACTCCCCAATATTATAGTATCTATATGACGTGAACGCTCTGTTTCTGAAAAGTTCCCTGCCTTACCGCTTGCCTGCCCGCGGCTGCGCCTTGGCGCGGCCAGGGGCTACTCCCCAAAATGAAGCATCAGACTTCTTTTATCAGCGTCCCTCCAAGCAGATCCATCGCCTGATTGACGAGCGGATTGGAAAGAAGAGAGGAAGTATCCTGTTTCTGTTTCTCCGTGCTCTCGAGAACGATGCGAATTTTTACTTTGGACTTCAAAATGGTATCAAAGGCTGTTTTGAGTGTCAATCGATTCGCCTGTTCATCGAGACGTTCCTTGTGGAAAGGGTATTTGACCGCGATGGTGATGGTCGAGCCACGGGTTTCCAGAGGACGGGCGGTCGAGAGCGCGAGCGTGAGCGAGGCGTTCAGTTGCTTGGCGGTATGGAGGATAGCTCCCCAAGATTCTTGAATTTTTGCCAGATCAAACAATGTTTCCATGGGCGTGTCATCTGCTTGTGGTGGAGCGGAATCATGAATCATGAATTGCGAATCATGATTTGAACTCACCAGGGGAGTAGTTTTGTTTGCAACTTTTGGTGCCGCATCACTTGCTGTTTTTAGCCGGTCTTCTGTTGACTCAGTGACAGATAGTTTTGCATTTTTTTGGGTGCTTTGACTCGCCTCATGAGTCGGCAGAGAACCATGATTCACGCTTCCTGATTCGTGATTCTTCTCCGAAAGGATCTTCACGATCGCGATCTGGAGGGGGAGTTCCAGAATGACGGAAGTCTTGCTGTCGCGATGGGCGATCTGGAAATATTCGAGCATCGAGACGACAGCGTTTGGTGTGAATATTTTTGCCAGTTCAAGAAGAGTCTCTTTCTGTTCATCGGTGAGCGCATCGAGCTCATCCGGGCCGTTCACCGGATCGGCGGATACGAGCAGGAGATCGCGCAGATAGTGGAGCAGTGCCCCGGAGAATATCGAGAGATCTGCTCCATCCTGTGAGAGTTTGCTCACAAAGTTCAAGCTCGGATAGAGTTCGTTTTGGCCTATGAGACGCAACAGCGTGACGATATTCTCTTTTTTGGTGGTGCCGAGCACTCCGATGATCGTGTCTTCGGTAATAGGGGATGCTTCGAGCGAGGCGATCTGCATCAGGAGCGATTCGGCATCGCGCATGCCGCCCTCGGCCGTGAGCGCTATCATTTCGAGTGCGCCCGCGTCGATCTTCAGTTTTTCCGACTTGGCGATCTTTTTGAGCTTGTCGACGATGAGCTTGACCGGGAAACGCGAAAGGTCGAACCGCTGGCAGCGCGAGACGATCGTGTCGGGGACCTTGTGGAGCGCGGTGGTGGCCAGGATGAAGATGACATGCGCCGGCGGCTCCTCAAGCGTTTTGAGGAGCGCATTGAATGCGCCGATGGAGAGCATGTGCACCTCATCGATGATGTAGATCTTGTGGGAGCCGAGCGTCGGGGGCAGCTTGACGGTTTCGCGCAACTCGCGGATATTGTCTACTCCGGTGTGGGATGCGGCGTCGATCTCGATGACGTCGAGCGATCGCCCTTCGGTCATGAGCAGGCAATGCGTACATTTGTTGCAGGGTTCCGCATCGTTTTTTGTGCGATCGGAGCAGTTGACGGCCTTGGCGAAGAGGCGGGCGAGCGTCGTCTTGCCCGTGCCGCGCGGACCGGTCAGGAGATAGGCCTGGCCGACGCGTCCGAGCTTGAGCGCGTTGGTGAGGGTCTGGACGACATGTTTCTGTCCGACGACATCGGCGAAGGTCTGTGGGCGGTATTTGCGGTACAGGGTAGTGGACATACGAACAGCGTTTAGCGAATGGCAAGGATCGTGGGAATTATGAATATTTTTTCAAAGTTTCCCTATTATACCTCTTCTTGAAGAATAAAAAAAGCTCCTGCAAGGGGGCTGTTTCCATCACCTTCATCGCTCAGCCGTTGCCTGAACGCAATTCGACTAACGCTTGAACACGATGAATTTGTAGCCGATAAAGTTCCAGACGAGAGAGATGCCGGTCGCCATCAGTTTGGCGATATTGGCCCACAGGACCGCGCTCAGGCCGAACAGCGGCGGGATGGCGGTCGTGATGCCTGTGAGTATGAATCCGTTGATGATGATGCCGACGATGCTGACAGCGAAGAATTGCGAGAACTTGACCGGCTCCTGTTCCGTTTTCGTCTTGTCCTGGAATGTCCAGCGCTTGTTCATGAAATAACTGTTCACGACGGCGACAGAGAACGAGATGCTGTTGAGGGCGAACAACTCGATGCCGGACGTGATGCCCGTGATGTAGATCAGGATATTCAGCACCACGAAATCGATGCCGGTATTGATGCCTCCGACGATGATGAACTTGGAAAATTGCCTGATAAGCTTTATGAGAGGACTCCGGCCTGCTGCTGTCGTCAGAAGCGGGGCATCCTGTGTCAGCGTATTGTTCATGCCGTGGTGCTGAGGAGTTATCATGTATCGCGCTATGAAGCC
>JBAQCV010000057.1:0-35460 GCA_049294475.1 Candidatus Moraniibacteriota bacterium
ACTCTTTGCTGCGGATTTTCGGAAAGTTTCCCTTCCAATTCTTCATTGATCTGCTGCTCCAGTCCTTTGAGTTCTTTTTCGGCTCTTTGCTGAAGTCCCCTCTTCTTTTCAGGCGAAAGCGAGTCTATATATTCCTTGATTTTCTGTTTCAAGCCTTCCGAAAGAGAATCCAAATCGATAGGTCTTCCGACCCGTCCTGCCTGCGGATGACCTTCACCCTGCTCTGATCCTTTTGTCGATTCCCCTTCACTCACCCCTGTCTCTCCTTTATTTTTTTCTCTCTCCTTCTTGGCTTCCCTGTCCGCCTCAGCTTCGGCGGCGGATTCGATTACCTTATCGATCGCATTTTCCAATTCTTTTTGCTGCTCGGGCGTCAAGCTGTCTTTCAGCGGCTGCGGTACGCCCTGTCCTTTCCCTTCTTTCTGCTCCTCGGATTGCATATCTTTCAATAACTCCTGCGTCTTCTGGTCTTTCATATCTTCATCGACCAGTTTTTTGAATTCCGGCCAGATTCCGTCCCTGTTTATTTCATAAGATACCTTGGCATATTTACGGATGGTATCTTCGCTTGCGTCAGCCTCTTTTTTTGACGGATACCGCCACCAAGAGTCCCTGGCTGACGTCAGAGTGTTTTCCACCGCCTCCCGAACTTCTTTCGGCAAGTCTTTGCTTATATTTGTCTGCTCGC
This sequence comes from Candidatus Moraniibacteriota bacterium, assembly GCA_049294475.1. GTDB lineage: Bacteria > Patescibacteriota > Minisyncoccia > Moranbacterales > UBA1568 > UBA1568. Next base: position 689 of record JBAQCV010000057.1, read on the forward strand.
CCTTCTGTTCCTGAAACCACAGTCGTATGTATTCGAATCCCGCCTGCATGAATCTCGGCTGATATCCCAGATCTTCTCGAGCCTTTTCCTTATATTTATTCTCCAAATCTGCATCCGAGTCATACGCCAAGCCCATCTGTTCCCTGAACTTCGGATAATTTTCCGCCACGAAGTTATTATCTCTCGGGTCTTCGATGGCATTCATCATAAAAGAAAACCCCGGTTGATTCCAGGTTTCTGGTGGAATAAAATCGGTTCTGGAGATTCTTCTGTGCCCTCCTTCGTGGGAAATGACGAAACGCAAATAATCCAGCGGTTTTCCCAACAAGTCTTTCGGATCGATCCTGATCTTGTTCGCTTTGAAATCCCAATGCCAGCCGCTTCCCGGTTCATTGAGTTCGACGGGAATCTCGAAATCCTTGCCGATGAAATAGGCGAGTGAAGACAATACCCGTTGCTTGTACTTGATTTCTTTCTGTTCTTTTTTGGAAAATAACGCAAGAATCCCCGCATCGGAAGCAGGATCGCCGCCCCGTACTTCTTTTGTATTCCGTGCAGCTTTCCAGTTTTGTTCCGGCGCGATCGTTTTCATGAGCGTACTCTTAAGGTCATGTCCCTGACGGTATCTACTCCTTCGTCGCGCGCATCACTTCCTCAAGAGAGGTGATGCCCTGGACGATCTTGAGGAAGCCGTCTTCCGACATCGTCGACATCCCGTTCTTCTTGGCCTGATTCTCGAGATCCTCGGTCGTCGCCGCCTGCGTCACGAGTTTCCGAATATCCGTATCCATCGGGAGCACCTCATAAATGCCGTTGCGCCCCTTGTACCCCTCGCCGCCGCACTGGTCGCAGCCCACCGGCTTGTACAGCGTGATCTCACTCCAGTCCTTGGCTTTCTCGACGAATTTCTTCCCGACAGGGTCGTTCTTGAGATATTTGAAGATGCCGTCGATATCGTACGATTTTCCGAGCGATTCGATTTCTTTCGCATCGAGCGTGTACGCTTTGCGGCACTCGACGCACAGGCGCCTGACGAGACGCTGGGCGATGATGACATTGACTGTCGACGCGATGAGAAACGGTTCCGCACCCATATCGAGCATACGCGGCAGCGTCGCGGCAGCGCTGTTGGTATGGAGCGTCGAGAGCACGAGGTGCCCGGTCATCGCGGCATGCATCGCGATCTCGAGGGTTTCCTGATCGCGGATCTCGCCGACCATGATGATGTCCGGGTCCTGACGCAGGAGCGAGCGGAGCGCGGCGGCGAACGTCATACCGACCTTCGGGTTGATCTGCGTCTGATTCACGCGCGGCATCCGGTATTCCACCGGATCCTCGACGGTCGAGATGTTCACTTCCGGCGTGTTCAGGATATCCATCACCGTGTAGAGCGTCGTCGTCTTGCCGGAACCGGTCGGCCCCGTCACGAGGATCATACCGTTGGGCTTGTTGATCTCGCGGTGCACGGCCTCGAGCGCCGGGCCGGTGAGACCCATCTTCTCGAGCGTGAGGCCCTTGGAAGTCTCGTCGAGGAGCCGCATCACGATCTTCTCGCCGTCGAACACCGGCAGCATGCTGACGCGGAAGGAGATCTTGTATTCGTCGTTCTGGATCTTGAAGCGTCCGTCCTGCGGCAGACGGTGCTCATCGAGCTTCAGGTTCGAGAGCACCTTGATGCGCGCCACGATGCCCGCGGCCACGTCTTTGGGGAGCGTCATCGCGTCGTGGAGCACCCCGTCGATGCGGTAGCGCACGTGCACCTCCTTCTCGTCCGGCTCGATGTGGATATCGCTCGCGGACTCGAGGATGGCATGTTTGAGGAGCGTATCGACGATACGGATGATGGGGAGCCCGGCGGCCACCTGCTCGAGATTCTCCTCGTCCCGGCTCTCGCCGTCAGGCTTGATATCGCCGGTCAGGATGTCGCCGAATTCCGCCTTCAGGCTCTTCTCGTACTGATGCAGCGCGGTCTGGATGCTCTCGCGCGTCGTGAGGCACGGTACGATCTTGAGCCCAGTCTTCTTCTTGATGAAATCGATCGTCTGGAGGTCTTCCGGATTGAGCATGGCCACCTTCAGATTCGCGCCCGTCTTCTCGAAGGAGACGATGTTGTATTTCTTGGCGATCAGTTCCGGAACGATCTGGAGGATGTCGATCGAGATGGTTTCCTTGGAAAGGTCGACGAACGGGATGCCGAGGATATAGGCATAGACTTTCTGCAGCTCCGCCTCCTGGATGAGCTTCTTCTCGAGCAGGAGCGCCCCGAGATTCTTCTTGTCTTTCATCGCTTCCGCCGCCGCCTCTTCGACTTTTTCCCGGGGAACGAGATTCGAATCGAGCAGAAACTCCTTCAGCTGATCAAGTTCGATGCGCATACCGTTTGTTTGTGTATGTTTGTTTCCATTATAGCACAAAAAGGAGGCCGAGAGCCTCCTTTTTCAAGTATCCCGCCCGCGCTGACGCGCTGTCTCACATCATCCCTCCCATGCCGGCCATCGGATTGCCGCCGGGAGCCGATTCCTCTTTCGGCTCGTCCGTGACCGCGGCCTCGGTCGTGAGGAGAAGCGCCGCGACCGATACGGCGTTCTCGAGCGCCGTCCGCGTCACCTTGAGCGGATCGATGATGCCCGCCTTCAGCATATCATTCTCGTACCTGTCGTCTTTGGCATTGTAGCCGAAGTTCGCAAGCCTGCTTTCGATCACCTTGTTGAGCACCACGGCCGCATCCTGCTCGCCGGCATTGAGCGCGATCTGGCGGAGCGGCTCGTAGAGCGCCTTGAGCACGATCTCATATCCGGCTTTGAATTCATGATCGGCCGGAACCGGCTTGGTTTTCGCCGAAACCAGCGCCACGGCTTTGGCGAGCGCGGTACCGCCGCCTGCCACGATTCCCTCCTCGATGGCCGCCTTGGTCGCCGCGACCGCGTCTTCCATCTTGTCTTTCATATACTTCAGCTCCGTCTCGGTCGACGCTCCCACGCGGATCACCGCGACGCCTCCGGACAGCTTCGCCATCCGTTTCTTCAGCTTCTCGCGGTCATACTCGCTGTCGGATTTGCCGATAAGCGCCTTGATTTCCGCCACGCGCGCATCCAGATCCTTTCTCTTTCCTTTGCCGCCGACGATGGTCGTCGCATCCTTGGTGGCGATGACCTTCTGAGCGGTACCGAGCATCGCGAGCGTCGTACTCTCGAGCTTCATCCCCTTGTCCCCTGAGATCACCTGGGCTCCCGTCAGGAGGGCGATATCCTCGAGCGTCGCTTTGCGGCTCTCGCCGAATTCCGGCGCCTTGACCGCGAGCACGCTGATGACGCCGCGCAGCTTGTTCACGATGAGCGTCGCGAGCGCCTCCCCGTCGACATCCTCGGCGATGATGACGATGTCTTTCTTGCCGGTCTTCGCCAGCTCATTGAGGAGCGGCACGATATCCGCAATGGCGGAAATCTTCTTGTCCGTGACGAGGATGACCGGGTTCGAGAGCTCCGCCGTCTGGTCTTCGGCATCGGTCATCATATACGGCGAGATGAATCCTTTGTCGAAATTCATCCCTTTCACGATCTCTTTGGAGAGTCCTAGCGTCTGCGACTGTTCCGTCGTTACCACGCCGTCTTTGCCCACCGTATCCATCACGTCGGCGATCATCTCGCCCATCTCGCGGCTTTCGGCGGAAATGATGGCCACCTGGGCGACTTCCTCCTTGGAAGAGATCTTCTTGGAATTCTTTTTCAGGATCTCTATCACGTCGTTCTTCGCAGCCTCCATGCCGCGGCGGATGCCGATCGGGTTGATGCCGGTCTCGACAAACTTCAGCCCCTCGCGAACCAGGGCCTGCATGATCACGGTCGAGGTCGTCGTGCCGTCGCCGGCCACATCGTTCGTTTTTTCCGCGACCTGCTTGATCAGTTCCGCGCCGAGATTCTCGAACTTGTCCTTGAGCTCGATCTCCTTGGCGATTGACACACCGTCGTTGGTGATCGCCGGACCGCCATATGATTTGCCCAGAATGACATTGCGACCCTTCGGCCCGAGCGTCACCTTCACCGCATCGGCCACCTTGTCGATGCCGATCTTGATCTGCTTGCGGGCATCCGCACCGTATGAGATCTGTTTGGACATATATTTTTATGATGATAACGTATTAGCACTCCTCATTATAACGGGGATTACACCGCGGAGCAAGCCCCGCTTTGAAGACAAACAAAGCTTGTCTTCCCCCGCAGCAACTGCGTGGTACTCACCCGATTTTACCGGCACTGCTCCGCCAGCTGGCGGACGGCAACGAAAGTGAACTTTCGTTTCGCTCGCTTCGTTTGGTAATAGACTGCCAAAACATGAGGTGTCAAATCTTGAACACGATCACGTCGCCGTCCGAGACGACATACTCTTTGCCCTCGAGACGGAGCGCGCCCGTATCACGTGCGGCGCTCCACGAACCGGCCTCGAGCAGCTTGGCCCAGTGGATGACTTCGGCCCGGATGAATTTCTCCTCGAAATCACCATGAATGGCCGCCCCTGCCTGCGGTGCGGTCGAACCGGCAGGTATCGTCCAGGCACGCGTCTCCTCGACGCCCGTCGTAAAATATGTCATCAGTCCGAGAAGCGCGTAGGCCTGCTTCGCGAGTTCTCCGATACGCGACTCTATGCCGAGTTCTTGCGCCTCCTCTCTCGACATTTCTATCAGTTCCTCTTCTATCTTGATATCGAGCTTCACATGCGGACGTTTTTCCAGTTCTGGGCCGAGGTTTTTTTCAAGATCCGAAACATTGTACGCATACAAAAATGGTTTCGCAGTGAGAAGCTGCAATTCCTGCGCTATCTTTTTTTCCTCCTCTGAAAGTTTCTGAATCAGGTCATACACCAGCCGTCCCGCATGCAGTTCCGCTTCGACCTTGTCGAGAACGGCCATCTCGGCAAGCGCTTCTTTCTTGCCGGCGCGCGCCTCTTTGGCGGTTTTCAGTTTGCGCTTGGCGACGGTCTCCATATCGGCCAAGATGAGTTCGGTGTTGATGACCTCGATGTCTCCGGCCGGATCAACGCGATCGTGCACATGGATGATATCGGGGTTTTCGAAAATACGCACCACCTCCACGATCGCATCCACTTCGCGGATGGTGGCGAGAAATTTGTTGCCCAAGCCTTCGCCCTCGCTTGCGCCTTTGACGAGGCCGGCAATATCCACGAATTCGATCACGGCCGGGATGATTTTCTTGCTGCCGGACAACGCTGAGAGCTTCGCAAGACGCTCGTCAGGAACTTCGACGATACCGACATTCGGCTCGATGGTGCAGAACGGATAGTTGCTGATATCCACCGCTTTGCGGGTCAGCGCCTTGAACAGCGTCGATTTTCCGACATTGGGCAGCCCGACGATTCCGACTTTGAGAGCCATAAGCGATAAATGAGTATGAGTCATTTTCGCAGAAAAAACCTCCCACGTCAACAAAAAGATGTGTGGTATAATGAACGTATTATTCCTGACCGTTTCCCTATGAACCCAGGGATCTTCAAAGCCTATGATATCCGCGGCATCTATCCTGATGAGATCGATGAGCATGGCGCGTACGCCATCGGCCGCGCCGTGGTCATGCACCTGGAGCCCAAGCGTCTGGGCGTAGGTCGCGACATCCGCACATCAAGTCCGAGCCTCTTCGCGAGTTTCGCGCGCGGCGTGATGGACGCCGGATGCGACGTGCTCGATCTCGGCATCATCACCACGCCGATGGTCTACTTCGCGGCCGGGCGGCTCGATATCGATGCCGCCATCTCTCTCACCGCTTCCCACAATCCTCCTCAGTATAACGGCATGAAGATCGCTTTGCGGGGAGCGGTACCGGTCGGCGAACATTCCGGCCTCTCCGAGATCCGCGATATCGCCCTTGCGGGCAATTTCCAGATGCCTGCCCAGAAAGGCTCGATGGTTGCCGAAGATATCCGCCCCGCCTACTACGGCTACTTCACTTCTTTCGCGGATTTCAAGGACAAGCGTTTCACCCTCGTCATCGATACCGCCAACGCCATGGGCGTGCTCGAGCTCCCAATCTATGAGCAGTTTCCCGACAATCTTTCCGTCATCAATCTCTACGACGATCTCGAACATCCGTTTTCCTGCCACGAGGCCAATCCGCTCAAACTCGACACGCTCGACGAACTCCGGGCGAAAGTGCGGGAATCCCATGCAGATCTCGGCATCGCCTATGACGGCGACGCGGATCGCATCGGTTTCGTGGACGAAACGGGTGCGATCATCCCGATGGATCTCATCACCGCGCTCCTCGCCACAATCATCCTCGAAAAACGCCCTGGCGCGACCATTCTCTACGACCTCCGCTCCTCGCGCGCGGTGAAGGAGATCATCGAGGAGAACGGCGGCATCGCCCGCGAGTGCAAAGTCGGCCATGCCAATATCAAGAAACAGATGCGCGAAGATGGCGCGATCTTCGCTGGCGAATTGTCCGGCCACTACTATTTCGAGGAAAATTCTTTCGCGGAAGCCGGGACCCTTCCCGCCATACTCCTGCTCAATCTGATGTCCGAGACAGGAAAAACGATTTCCGAGCTCGTTAAAGATACGAAGCGCTACTACCATTCCGGCGAGATCAATAGCGAGGTCGCTGATAAAGATGGCATGCTCGCGAAGCTGAGAAAAACATACGCCAACGGTACACAGCACGAGCTCGACGGACTCAAAGTGGACTACCCCGACTGGTGGTTCAATGTCCGAGCATCCAATACCGAACCGCTCCTGCGTCTCAACCTCGAAGCCAACACCCAAGAACTGATGGAAGCGAAAAAATCAGAACTCCTCTCTCTCATCAGAAAAGGAAATGGTTAGAAACTTCGACTGATCATGGACATGCGACAGACTATCTGTTCCATGGCATCTTGAGAAGCGCCATCATCAGGAAACATCTGCCCGTCGCTCCGGCGAATGTCAGTCCCATCCCGACGATGAGCGGCAGCGCGAGAAAATACGGATGCGCGAGATAGGCCAGGACGAAACCGGCAAGAATAAGCGATCCGGCAGAGAGGAGCACTTGCCGCATGATCGGCATCCGGCAGCCCTTGCCGCGGCACACCGCGAATCCCATCTGTTCCCATTCACCGATACCGCCTCGCACATTGGCCAGATTGGCGAGTCCCAACATTTCCAGGCGTCTGCAGGCCTGCTGACTCCGGTTGCCGCTCTGGCAATGCACGTATACGGCATCATACTTGCGCAGATCATCCGCGTGCTTCTCGATCTCATCGAGGGGCATATTCACCACCTGAGAGATGCTCGCCGCGCGATACTCCGCAGGCGTCCGCACGTCGATGACAGTGATATTCTCCTTCTCTTTCTTCGCCAGAATCTCGCGCAACTCCTGCACCGATATCTCTTTCATATCTGTTTTTCATTTACATCAGCAATCCGACTTTCTTCTTCACTGCGAGCATTTTCGTTTCTGCCAACCCGCGCGCTTTCTCTGCGCCTGACCTGAGAACAGCGAGCGTAGCTGCATCGGAAATATTCGCGAGACGCTCCTGGAACGGAGTCAGAAAGCCGACGACGACTTCCGCAAGATCGTTCTTGAAATCGCCATACCCTCTGCCCCGGTACATCGTCTCGATCTCTCCTTTCGTCTTGCCGGAAAGCAACACATAGATATCAATGAGATTCTTGAGCGCCGGTTTGTCATCGCTATAGACGATCTCGCTGCCACTATCCGTCACGGCTTTTTTGATCTTCCTGCGTACCGTCTCGGCATCTTCGGTGAGCGCGATGTAGTTGTATTCCGACGCCGCGGATTTCGACATCTTCTTCGTCGGATCGTCGAGCCCCATGATGAGCGCGCCCTCCTTGGACAGCTTCCCTTCCGGGATTACAAACGTCTCGCCGAATTTTTCATTGAATCTCTTGGCCAGCGTTCTGGTCAGCTCGATATGCTGCATCTGATCCTTCCCCACCGGCACCACTGCCGTATCGTAGAGCAATATATCCGCCGCCATCAGGACAGGATAATCGAACAGCCCGACACCTGACTCCGCGGCTCCGCCCTTCTGCGCCTTATCCTTGTACTGTGTCATACGTTCAAGTTCCGCCATCCTTGCAAGCGTGTTCAGAATCCAGGCGAGTTCGGTATGGGCTGGAACGTGCGACTGAACGAAGAGCGTGCATTTCTTCGGATCGAACCCGGCTGCCAGATATATCTTCACAACTTCCAGAGTCTTCTGCCGCAGCGTTACCGGATCCTGCGAGACGGTAATTGCATGAAGGTCAGCGACAAAGAAAAATGCTTCATATTCATCCTGAAGCTTCAGGCTCGGATGAATAAGCCCCAAATAGTTTCCGATATGCAGATTTCCAGAGGGCTGCACGGCTGAAATAAGTCTTTTTTGCATAAATAAAACACGCTAGCGATTACAGTCTCATTGTATCACATCCAAAAGAGGCTTAAAAATGGTCTCTGCAAATCCACCAAATGGAACAGATGCGCAGCGTTCTCTCCATTTTTCTTTTTCTTGCTCCGGTTCTCCGTCGGTAACTTTTGCGACGAAAGTGCCGCTAGAAACGGAGCGTGACGCGCTTCGCAGGACAGCGACGTTTCTCGGCGACTGATTCGGAAAAGTTCGACGGAGAAAAAGGGAGAGAAAAAGAAAAATAGAGAGAACGCTCACAAAAATTACTTTTTGGCTGCTGAACAATCACAGAGACAAAAAAACTCCCCCGCTAAGGGGGAGTTCTTCAGAGTGCATATATTACACTTCAATCACGACCGGCAGGATCATCGGGCGGCGTTCCGTCTTGGTGAACAGGAACTGGCCGACGACTTCGCGGATCTGGTTGCGCACGAGATCCCAGTCGATCGAAGACCCTCGAGATGTGTTCTCCCGCACGGCTTTCTCCACCTTGCGTTTGGTCTCGTTCACGAGATCGAAATTCTCCTTCACATGGATGAATCCGCGCGACGTGATCTGGATATTGCCGATGATGTTCTTGGACTTGGCGTCGATGATGACGGTGACCACCACCATGCCGTCAGTCGCGAGCACCTGGCGATCGCGAAGCACCACATGCCCGATATCGCCGATGCCGAGGCCGTCGATGAAGACATAGCTTGCGTCCGCCTTTTCGGCGATAAGGCGGGGAAACCCGTTGTCCTTTTCCGGCACTTCGAGCACATGCCCGTTGTCCATGACAAAGACGTTCTTATCAGGATAACCGAGACGGTAGGCTATTTTGGCCGCTTCTTTCAGGAAATAATGATTCGCGTACACCGGAAGTATGTAGGTCGCTTTGACCTGCCGGATGATCTCCTCTATTTCCCAGATAGTCCCGTGGCCGCCGACGTGGATTTCCATCATATCGCTATGGATGACATTGTCACATTTGCGATAGAGGTTGTCCTTCAGGCGCTGGATGGTGCGCTCGTTGCCCGGGATGACCGAGGATGAGAACACGATCGTGTCGTTCCGCTGCAATTTGATGAAACGATGATTGTCGGTCACGATGCGCGAAAGAGCCGCGTTCTGTTCGCCCTGGGCGCCGGTACAGATGATGACGACCTTGTTATCGGGATACTTGTGGATATCATTGACCGTGATGAGCGTGTCCGGTTTCACTTTGATGTAGCCGAGCTCCTTGGCGACTTCGATATTCATTTTCATGCTGTAGCCTTCCAGGGCGATCCGCTTGCCCTGTGCCTCTGCATATTCGATAAGGTAGGCGATGCGGCGGACCTGCGAGGCGAAGGTTCCGATAATGATGCGCCCCGGCGAAGTACGGATAAGATTCTGGAGATTCGTATGGACTTCCGTCTCCGATGGCGGCCTGTTTTTCTTGAGCGCCCCGAGACTCTCGAGCATCAGGAACGTCGGCTTCGGCAGGTCCTCGAGATGATTGTATTTCACTTCGGTCTCGGCTGGGTACATCGGGTCATTGGTGATGGTCCAGTCGCCCATGTGGATGATGGAACCGTTCGGCGTGACCAGCGCGATGCCCATGGCGTCCATGATCGAGTGCTCGACTTCGAAAAAACGCACCTCGAACACGCCGAGGCGGAGGCGGTCATTCAGGGACTTCACGCGGATCGTCTTCAGCCGGCTGACAGCCCCTTTTTCCTGATCCTCGACTTTGTGCTTGATGAGCGCCAGTGTAAAATCGCGGCCGATGATCGTAGGATAATTGAGCTGTTTCAGAAGAATCGGCGCAGCCCCGATATGATCGAGGTGTCCGTGCGTGAAGAGTACGCCGCGAATCTTGTGCTCTTTGCCCTTGAGATAACTGACGTTTGGCACGATGAAATCCACTCCCGGCATATCCTCTTCCGGCCACTGCACGCCCATATCGATGATCACGATGTCATCGCCGTATTCGAAGACGGTCATATTGCGGCCGACTTCCTCCTGTCCACCGAGCGGAATGATGCGGAGGATCTTCTCATGAATCGGCGGGACGCTCACGCCGCTATGCTTCGATTCCAGACGGCTGGCCTGGGGCATCGGAAACCGGCGGTTGTCGCGGCGGCCGCCCTTTTTCCCTCCGGATTTCTTGGAATGATGCTGACCGGCACCGAACGAGCTCTTGCCGCCCTGCGGCTTCTGCCCGGGTCTCGCTTGAGACTGTCCCGGCTTTTTATGCAGGGCACGGGGTGCCTGCGCGTGAGCTACGATACCTTCGAAAGCGCCGATGGCGCTCGACGCACCGACATTCGGTCGGGGCGGATGTGTCTGACCTCCTCTCGGGGGAACGCTCTGGTTTCCGCTGCCAAAAACACCGCGAGGTCCGCTCGGGTTCTGGTTTTTCTGAAACGTATTGCTCGTTTGCATACTGTTGCTTACTTTTCGAACCGCTTGCCCTCAGGCGGCTTTACAAGAAAACCGCGAGCGAAAACATGTCCGCAAGATTGATTAGTTGTTTCTATCGGGGTGTTTTTTTACCCACCGATAAAAAATGAATTACACGAAAGATGAATTTTCCGGAATAGCCAGAAGATTTTTCGTTGTGCCTTAGGGGAGACTCGAACTCCCATGATATCGCTATCGCTAGCACCTGAAGCTAGTGCGTCTACCAGTTCCGCCACCAAGGCCTCTATCTGATTCCCTCGTATTCTGCCGCCCCGTATGAACAGCCAAAAAGTACCGTCGTATGCGAAAAAAGTCCGCATACATGAAACACAAAAAGGGTTTGTCAAACTCAGACATCCTGCCCGAGTTTTCAGATTTTTCATTCTAGCACGCCTTCTCTATCTTGTCAAATCCGCCTGTCGTACGGATACCCCCGAACAGGGAGATTTTCAGCGGTTATTCCCTGTTTTTCGACACGCACGAAACGCCTACAATTCGTCCTGCTCGTTGTCCCGCAGTTTCTCGACGACTTTCTTCACGTCCTCCGCACGGCCGCGTTTGCAGATCAGGATGCTCCCTTTGGTCTCCACGACGATCAGATCTTCTACCCCGATAGTCGCGATCAGACGATGCTCCGAACTATACGTGTAGATATTCTTCGAATCGATGCCGATATGCCTTGCGGCAGGATTATGCCCGACGATATCGGCCAGACTGTCGAACGATCCGATGTCGCTCCAGCCGAAATCTCCCTCGCATACCACGACACGCCTCGACTTTTCTGAAAGAGCGTAATCGATAGACGCTGCCGGGATAGAGGCATACTTCGTCAACGATGTTGCAACATCATCTGCAAAATACAGGGCCGTGTCGGGTGCATGAAGCGCCAGCTCCTGAAAAAACGTACGCGTATTGAAAAAATACATTCCGGAATTCCAGAGATATTCCCCCGATGCTATATACCGCTCCGCGGTTGTCTGGTCCGGCTTCTCTTTGAATGCAAGGACAGAAAAAGATCCATCGGCCCGCTTCTCTCCTGTGCGGATATACCCATAGCCGGTTTCGGGCTTCGTCGGAACAATACCGATCGTCCCGATGCAATCTTCTTTGATAGCGAAAGCTTTGTTTATAACACTCAAATATGCGTCTCTGTTCCCTATGTAGTGATCCGACGGAAGAATGAGGACCTGATCGCTCTCATCGACCCGCACTTTTTCAGCAAGGTACTTCATAGCGAGCGCGATGGCCGGCGCCGTATTGCGTGCCGCCGGCTCGATGATCACCTGCTCTTTCGGAAATTTTTTTTCGATCTCGCGAATCTGGATCAAAACATTCTCCAGATTGTCTTTGTTTGTCACGAAAAAAATGTGTTCTGCGGGAAGCGTGTCCCGGATACGCAGATACGTCTCCTGAAGGAGCGATCGGTCTCCGTACAGTTTCAGGAATTGCTTCGGAAAGTTCTTGCGACTCATCGGCCACAGGCGCGTGCCCGACCCGCCGCACAAAATGACTGCGTAGGCCATAGCTGTCTCGTGTTATTTGACGCGTGTATGCTGATTACAGCAGCTTCTTCAGTTTCTCCACCATATCCACCGGCGTCGGGTCAGTACCGTAGGCAAGCGCCAGATAATAGGAGGCGAAGTCCGCCAGAAGGATGGTCCGGAACATCTTCTCGAACACGCTGGTGCCCTGCATGACGATGTTCTCCACCTCCACCCCCTGTGCCCGCAAGAGTTCCGCCGTCACCCTGAATCGCTTCAGGTTGCGCGGATCATCGTCCGGATCCGAGAGCATCAGGACGATGAATGTGGCCTGCGTCAGGGTGAATCCTACCATCTCGTTGTGGTTCAGCTCTGGAAAGAAATTCCAAAACGCCGGGGTCTTGGCATTCTCATTGAATTTGATCTTCCATACCATGGCGACCGGCTTGTACGTGACAGAAGCGTATATCACCGGGGTCTTGTGTACTATCCTTTCTGCCAGTGCCTTGCCCGCTGCCTCCGTGTCAGACAACGCCTGTTTGAGGCCTTCCGCTTCCGCGAGCAACTTCTCTGTCATATCCGGCACCAGCCCCTGATTCACGAGCACCTGAAACAGCGCACCGAAAAAATAGCCGGTCCCTACCCGCGGCTGAAAACCGGGAAAGGGTACGGGCAGCTTGATATGAGGAATATCGTGTTCCCTGCACATCGCTTCGACTGTGCCGCCGCTCGAGAGCCCGATGCATGGCAGGCCGTGCGCGAGCGCCTCCTCGAAAGAAGCGACGGTTTCTTCGGTATTGCCGGAATACGAACAGATGAAATTGAGACACTCGTGGTAGCTTTCCGGCGGCAGGCTGTAAAAACGGTTCTGATAGATCGCGAGCGGCCGCTGCCCAGGAGTCTCGGTCCGGAACAGATCGCCCAGATAGACGCGGAACAGATCGCCGGGAAGCGCTGATCCCCCCATCCCGGAAATCATGATCGACGCGAAAGTCCCCGACACCTTGATATCTTTGGCGAGAGCGCATCCGACGCGGAACTGATCCGGGCTGGCGAGAATCATCTGACGGAAATCAGACGTGTCAAGTGAGTGAGGCATATTTTTTGATATTTGGATTTGAATATTGATTTGACATTTGTAATTTGAATTTTGAAATTATTGCCTCACTCTCTTCGTTTGTATATACCACTCCTCGATGTTGCTCAAACGGAAGGCCGCGGCGTCGATATTCTCCACCTCGATGCCTTTGACGGCGCCGTTCACGACATACAGGTACGCCGGAGCATACAGGAATACTGCCGGATGCTCTTTGTAGAGTATCTCCTGGAACGCGCGATACTTTTCCCGCTGCCTATCGGGATTCAGTTCCTCGCGCAGCGTGGCGAGCGTATCATCGGCATCCTTGTCATCGAACAGGGCGAGGTTGAGCCCCGGATCATTCTTCTGGCTCGAATGCCAGAAAGAGTACGGGTCGGATTCGAGCATCGCCGCCTCGCCGAAGAGCAGCGCCTGATATTCGCGCGGACGGATGGCCTTTTGCTGAAGGTCTGCAGCGCTCAAAACGCTTACGGTGATGCGGGCGCCAGCCTGTTCCCACTGCGTTCTGATGCTCTCCGCCGTACGCGCGAGCTCCGGCCAATCCGGCACCGTGAGCTCGAATTGGAGCACTACGCCATCCTTCGCCCGTATCCCGTCCTCGCCGCGCTTCCAGCCCTTTTCATCGAGCAGCGCATTGGCCTTCCCGATATCGAAACGAGGCAGGGCGAGGTCATCCGCATACCCGGACATGAACGGAAGTATCGCGGTATAGGCCGGCTGTCCTTTGCCGAGCAACACATCGCGGATGATCGCGTCCCGGTCCGTCGCATAGCTGAGCGCCTCGCGCACCTCGTCATACGCGAGCGCGACACTCTTGGTCTTGTTGAAAAAAACCGCAAAAATTCGAGGAATCGCTATCTCGTAGATACGCGTGCTCTTGCGCTCCTCGAGCGCGGAGAGATTCTCCGGCCTTACGGAATTGATACCGAGCACCTCTTTCCGGTTGTAGGCATCGATCAGCGCCGTCTCATCCGGATAGAAATGGAAAATGATTCTCGAGATATACGGCGCGCCGTCGAAATACTCGCTCCACGCGCGCAATTCGTACGACAGCATATTGCCGCTCGAATCCTTCTTGGAATCGAAGAAGCTGTACGGGCCGCTGCCGATCGGCGCCAGATTATAATCCGCGAGCAGGAAATTTTCCGGAGCGATATTCTCCCAGATATGCTTCGGGAGGATGCCGAGCGTCAGGTTTTCCAAAAATCCGAAGTAGGCCTTTTTCAGGGTGAACGTCAGGGTATAGCGATCGACTGTCGCCGCATCGACAGACAGCCAGTTGGAACGGAGCGGACTCTTGTACGCCGGGTTCTGGATGGCCTGCACGGTGAACAATACGTCATCCGCCGTCACTTCTTCGCCATCATGCCATTTGGCTCCCTGGCGCAGCGTCACCGTATACAGCTTTCCGTCCTCTGAGACATCGTAGTCCGCCACCAGGCGTTTGATCAGGGCGCCTGAGGCGTCATAGCCGAACAGGCCGCTATACACGAGCTGCACCAGATCGGCGTCCGCTCCGCTCGTCTGCGAAAGTATCGGGTTGATATAGCGCGGCTGGGCGGCGATGCCCTCGGTGTATTCGCCGCCAATCGCCGGAACAGGCACAGTCGATGCCATATAGAGCGCGCCGAGCCAGAACAGGAGCGCGCCCAAGGCAACCGCGGAAAAAAAGGAAACAAGTATCCTGTCCCTCAGTTTCAAGGCCTGGAATAAGCGCAGCCAGTTCAGCTTTTTCAGGATAGCGATGGATTCTAAGATACGAATACGCGTGATTTACGAATTTAAAAAATCCCCAGCCAGCCGAGGGGACTCTGCTACCCGATCAGCGCCAGGCGCACATTGGCGACAGCCAAGATGAAGAACGCCAAAGCAAAGGCGATCGTGGCGTATATAAGGAACTTCTCCATGCCGCGTTTGGTATAATACCCGCCGAAATCTCCGCCGAAAACGCCGCCGAGACCGGCGCCTCGGTTCTGAAGCAGGATGGATATGGTGAGCAGTATGGCCGTGACTGCCTGAGCGATAAGGAGAACCCGCATAGGATGTGAAACAAAAGAAAAAGGCTATTTAAAACCCTTTTATTCTATCAAAAATGGCTATGGGCGTCAATGACAAGACCATATCAGGTCACGAATAATAGGTCTAGTCAAGCAGGCTCTTCTCAAGCGAAATACGGGGATCATCATTGCCTCTTTTCCTCTGATACACGCTCAGAAGCAGGCCGATGGCGAAGAGTGCGGAAAGGAGCGAGCTCCCTCCGTAGCTCAAAAGCGGGGCCGGCAATCCCGTCACCGGAAACAATCCGATATTCATGCCGATATTGATGGCGATCTGGGCGAAAAACATCACCAATACCCCGACAGCCACCAGGTACCCGAAATTATCCGATGCTTGGTCGCCGATGCGCCTGATGCGGTATAGCAGCGTACCATAGAGGCCGATAACGAAGAATGCGCCGGTTACCCCGAGTTCCTCCGCGATGACCGCAAAGATGAAATCCGTATGCTTTTCGGGAAGAAAATTGAGCTGAGATTGCGATCCGTGCCCGATACCTTTGCCGGTCAGTCCTCCAGACCCGACCGCGACGATCGCCTGCAGCACGTTGTACCCGCTTCCCCGGGGGTCGGATTCCGGGTGAATGAAGGTGTTGATGCGGTTCTTCTGATAATCCTCCAGCGTAAACCAGCTTCCGGAAAGCAATATGGTTCCGAGCAGAAACAGCACGATGAGATGTTTCGCGCGCAGTCCGGACGCGAAGATCATCCCGGCCCAGATGGCAGCGAGCACCACGCTCGAACCGAGATCCGGCTGCCTCAAAACCAGGAATATAAGCGCGGAGGACAAGAGGAGCGATGCGATCAGTCTGGTCCACTCGCCAAGCTCGGATTTTTTCTTGGAAATGAAGCTGGCGAGAAAGATGATGAGCGTTATCTTGGCGATCTCGACCGGCTGCACCTGAAACACGCCGAACGAAAGCCAGCCTGCCGTACCGCGTACCGTCGCACCGAAAAGGAGCACGGCCAAGAGGATGATGATCGTGATGAAATAGAATGCCGTGCTGTATTTCGCTATGTGACGATAGTCCAGAAATGCGGCGAAAATCATCACGCCTATGCCGAGCCCGGCGAAAATCAGCTGTCTGAAAAAATAATCCGTGCCGCCGGCCGTCGACAAGCTATACAGCGTAAGCAAGCTTACCCCCAGCAGAAGCGCGGTCGCTGCGCACAGCATCCAATCGAATTTGAAAAATGTACGTAACATCATTAGAAAGCTGGGGGCGGAGTGAATTCCTGGAATTTCCCTCCGGGCAGATACTGGCGGATGAAATTATCCGAGTGATAGACATCGGCGTCCACTTCCATCTCGACTTTCGCCACGGTACCAGGAAAGGCGCTCGGCCATATGAGGCGGAAATCGCGTTCCTCGCCCGCCTGTACCGTGCGCATCTCCGTCATATTGAACGCGAGCGGGTCACCGGCATCATCGCGCAGCACCACTTTCACGGCGATCGTACGGAAGTCGTACGGACTCTCGTTGGAGAGGAGACCATACGCCTCGCCGAAACCGACGCCGGAAGATATCTGCCCGTAGCGCTTCTGATAGACGTTGATAGTCGGTTTGGCCTGATATCCGGAAAAACGCTTCCACTCCGTGTCGCTTATCTCGAACGCGACGCTCGCCGGCGCAGCAGCCGTCTCGAGGTTGAGTTCGAGGATGTATTTGTTCTCCTGCGGCAGGATATAGCTTGTTCCGGAACGCGTCGCCAGTACCGCTCCGGAGCCGTCTTTCAGCGACACGGTATAGGCAAACGCCGATGCCCCGATCTCATCATTCGGATTATATATTTTGACCAGTGCATCATAACGATTCTCCCCGCCCGGAACGAACGCCGTCTCTTTCGCCACCAGATCCTCGCCGACGATGATTTCCTGGCACACCGCCTGACAGGCGCCGCCGCAGTCCGCTCCCTGTTCATCCTGGTTCTGTCTGCCATCGAAACAGGTTTCCGGCGCCTTGATGAAGGCATAATATATGAGCACGCCCAACAGCACCGCTATCACGAGATAGATACCGGCGATGACATACTGCTTGTTCCTGCGCGTCAAAACCATAAAAAATACCATCAATTGTGTCCATTATAGCATAAAAAAACAGGAGTCCTTCTGAGGGAGCTCCTTATTTATCAAATCGGGGCTTACCATACTGTACACAACAAAAAACCCTGCCCGCTTTGGGAGGGAGCCTTATTCAGGCTGTATTCGTATCGTATTTGAAGGAGACTGTTCCCGGCACCGACTTACTCTTGCCACTGAAGGCTACCATCAGCGCTGATAGGCTTAACTGCTGAGTTCGGTATGGGATCAGGTGTGACCCTATCGCTAGAGGCACCGGAAACACTCCCCTCCAAATTTGCCTGTCTCATCTAATGTATATTGTCACACCCCCACACCAATTGAGCCCAAATCTTTTTGGGTTGCCCTTTATAAAAGATGTGACTTACAGAAAATACACATGTATTTCCAGCACTTCTTTTTACGCTTCTGCGCAGGGCTCGATTGGTGTAGGGGGCAAGCACTCTTCACTGTTAACCGTACTCACCCCATCTGATTGCTCAGATGAAACAAGATTAGAAAAAAGAAAGTTGAATCGATTTATTAGTACTGCTTGACTGAATCCCTCTCGGGACTTACATCTGCAGCCTATCAACCTAGTCATCTTCTAGGAAATCTTCTCCGAATAAATTCGGAGATGTTGCCTTATCTTGAGCTTGGCTTCCCGCTTAGATGCTTTCAGCGGTTATCCTACCCGAACGTAGCTACCGAGCAGTGCTCCTGGCGGAACAGCTCGTACACCAGAGGTTCGTTCTTTCCGGTCCTCTCGTACTAAGAAAGAGTTCTCTCAAGCAACACACGCCTACAGCAGATAGGAGACCAACCTGTCTCACGACGGTTTGAACCCAGCTCACGTACCACTTTAATTGGCGAACAGCCAAACCCTTGGGACCTTCTTCAGCCCCAGGATGTGATGAGCCGACATCGAGGTGCCAAACCTTGCCGTCGATATGGACTCTTGGGCAAGATCAGCCTGTTATCCCCAGGGTAACTTTTATCTGATGATCTTCCACACTCCTACGAGTGATGGTCGGTTCACTAAATTCTACTTTCGTAACTGATCGACTGATCGGTCTCTCAGTAAAGCTGACTTGTGCTTTTGCGCTATCGGTCCGATTTCCATCCGGACCTAGTCAACCTTAGTAAACGCCTCCGTTGCACTTTAGGAGGCGACCGCCCCAGTCAAACTACCCACCAGGCACTGTCCCCCCGCCGGATTACGGCGGCAGGTTAGAATTAAAATCTCTGCAGAGTGGTATTCCAGTGACGACTCCATCCCGACCTGAATCGGGACTTCACAGTCTCCCACCTATGCTCGGCAGCAAAAACTTTAAGTCAATACCAAGTTATAGTAAAGCTCCATGGGGTCTTTTCGTCTAGCTGTAGGTCGACGGCATCTTTACCGTCATTGCAATTTCACCGGGATGTTCGTTGAGACAGTTCCCAAGTCGTTACACCTTTCATGCGGGTCAGAATTTCATTACATATCTCACGCTTTCGCGCTTCATTAGACTATATCTTCATCTTATCCAGAACACGTAGGAGTTCTGCTTCCCTATATTTCCGTTTCCCTGATCCATTCATCTGATATGCGAGATGGATAATCTCTGTCAGATGCTTCGGATTAAGATGTCTTGCGACGGATATTTCTTTGCATATATCGCGAAAAAGTTTGAAATCTTTCGCTTTATCTGACTGAAGAGGAAATTTCTCAAAATGCGGAATGATGTTCCGCATGAGTTCGCTTATATCCCGTGTTTCATACTTATAGCAATTATCACGTGATGAGAAACGAATACTCCCGCATCTGAAAAACCGTTGGATTTCTTGTAACAGTTTCAGGCTGCGCTTGTTCTGCCCGATCGAGAAACTCGGCCGGACTTCTATTCCTGTCTTCAGCTTTGCGCGGAAATTGAAAGATACACTGAAGCATCCTTCGCCATCTGCAAAACCGGAAATGTATGAGGCAAAATCCATATGTTTCTTTTGAGGTAGATAAGAGCCGGCGTGTTGCCCACGATTATTCTCGCGAGCCTCTGCTTTCGCATCAGTCGTTACGGGGTCACTCCGACATTATGTCGGAGGACTTCCCACGGTATTACCATATTCGCCAACTGGCGGATGAAGGCTTCACCGTTATAAGCCGGGTTACTTATACCATGTTACCACGATATTCAGGCAATTCTGATCGTTTACCTGACAAGGAATTTCGCTGATCGCTTCCTTTGTGCGATGTACCATATCTTCTTCCATCAACAGCTGATGGAGCACGGCGTATGGTATCTGAGGGTTCTCGACGACAGAGCGCCGAGTCTTCCCTGCTGATCACTCCCCGCGGAGCTTCCCAGCATATAGCCGTGTGTTTTAGGACCACCTCTCTATTACTAGAGAATGAAGCAGCTTGTTGTTTCTGTTTATCACACTCGCCATAATCGTCCCAGTCCTTAGCCTGACATTTTGCTTTATATAAGCCAAAATCAGGCTAACCTTAGGACGATTATAGTTATCGCCGACGTTCACTGGCGCTTCGGGGATTGGCTTGCACCGCTCCCGTTAACGTTCCAGCACTGGTCAGGTGTCAGCCCCTATACTTCCCCTTGCGGGTTTGCAGAGACCTGTGTTTTTGGTAAACAGTCGCTTGGGAAACTTTCGCTGCGGCCAGCCTTGCGGCTGGCGAGACATATTGCGAACGTACGTCTAGCTTTTTTGCCGAGTTCCTTAACGAATTCTCTCCCGTTCATCTTAGGCTACTCGCCCAGTCCACCTGTGTCGGTTTGCGGTACGGATATCTGCATACGAACCTTAGAAGATTTTCCTGGCACCCCGCTCCCTTTTCTTCGCTCGTATCGCTACGAGCTTCGTCCCCGTCCATCGGACTATTGCCGCGCGGATTTGCCTGCGCGACATCCTCAGACAGGAAACCCCAATCCAATAAGGGGCAAAAAGTACAGAGATGCGTCTCTCCTTCGAATATGCAAACAGTTCAGGAATATTAACCTGATGTCCATCGACTACGCCTTTCAGCCTCGCCTTAGGACCGACTAACCCTGGGATGATCAACATGGCCCAGGAAACCTCGGACTTTCGATGTGAGGGGCTCTCACCCTCATTGCGGTTACTCATTCCAACATTCTCACTTCCATACGCTCCACGGTCGGTCACCCTCCCGCTTCTGTGTATATGGAACGCTCTCTTACCGCCGAGCACTGAACTTGTGCCACAACAAAATATATTTTGTTGTTATGCTTTATTTAGAATTTATGATCAACAAAATACTTACCATAAAATTTCTTTGCGCCAAAAGCGTATGCGCAAGTTCAGTGCTCGGCCCGTAGCTTCGGTACCGTATTTAGCCCCGTTACATTGTCGGCGCGAAGACTCTAGATTAGTGAGCTATTACGCACTCTTTAAAGGATTGCTGCTTCTAAGCCAACCTCCTAAGTGTCTGAGAGTCTTCACTTCCTTTCCCACTTAATACGGATTTAGGGACCTTAGCTGACGATCTGGGCTTTTTCCCTTTTGTGCTCCGAGCTTAGCCCCGGAGTACTGACTGCCTTGGTAGATATCGCGAGTATTCGGAGTTTGGTTGAAAACTCTACGGCGAACCGCGAATTCTCATCCAGTAGCTCTACCCCTCGGATATAATTTACAAGACGCTAGCCCTCAAGCTATTTCAGAGAGAACCAGCTATTGCCAAACTCGATTGGAATTTCTCCCCTACACACAAGTCATCCCCTAGTGTTGCACGGCTAGTGGGTGCGGGCCTCCACGTGGTTTTACCCACGCTTCACCCTGCTCATATGTAGCTCGTCTGGCTTCGGGTCTAATCCACGCGACCTTCCGCCCGTATCACGCAAAGCGCGATACTTGGCTCTAAATCAAAATTTAAAAATCAAAAATTAAAAATTATGGCCCCCGCCTTGGCGGGGAAAAAAATTTTCTGTCCGCTACACGCGGACTCCACATTTTTTCATTTTGAGATTTGCATTTTACATTTGAGCGAGTATCACACACTGTGTGATACGAACGGTGGCGCCCTATTCAGGCTCGCTTTCACTGTGTCTCCGGAATTCGTCATCCCTTAGACAGCCGCGTAAAATTAACTCGTTGGATCGTGCTGCAAAAAGCACGCGGTCACCCCACGCATCACGCTGCGCGCGATGCTTATTAATGTAAAATGTAAATCTCAAAAATGAAAATGACAGAGTAAAATGTAAAAATTACTGGAATTCAAAAGTCTTTACCATTAAATCATTTTGAATTTTGGATTGTCATTTTGCACCTTGATTTTTTAATTTTGCATTAAGTCATCACACGAAGTGTGATGCGCAAGGCTCCCACTCTTCGTTAGCATGGAGTTTCAGTTCTATTTCACCTCCCTTATCGGGA
Source organism: Candidatus Moraniibacteriota bacterium (assembly GCA_049294475.1). Lineage (GTDB taxonomy): Bacteria > Patescibacteriota > Minisyncoccia > Moranbacterales > UBA1568 > UBA1568. Next base: position 22,594 of record JBAQCV010000057.1, read on the forward strand.
TGCTTTTCACCTTTCCCTCACGGTACTAGTTCACTATCGATCTGAAGCAATGTTTAGCCTTGGAAGTTAGTGCTCCCAGATTCAAACGGGGTTTCTCCGGCCCCGCCCTACTTAGGAACTTGTGCATCAGGATATCTTCGTTTTCGCATACGGGACTATTACCCTCTATGGTCGTTCTTTCCAGAACGTTTCGCTAACAAAAATATCGTGACCCCGATCAACCGAGTCCACAAGCCCTGCAACACCATCGCGTAAACGCGATGGTTTAGGCTGTTCCGCTTTCGCTCGCCACTACTGACGGAATCTCATTGATTTCTTTTCCTCCTGGTACTAAGATGTTTCAATTCCCAGGGTTTGCTACCGTATCCTATGAATTCAGATACGGTTCCGAGCACTCAACTTGCATTACAACAAAAAAGTATTCGTTGCGTCATATGATTCTGAAAAAACAAAACCCTTTTCCCTGATTGGAATTGTTTTTGTGCTTCCAGTACATATGCAAGTTGAGTGCTCGGGGGTTTCCCCATTCGGACATCCCCGGATCAAAGCTTGGTTGACAGCTCCCCGAGGCTTTTCGCAGCCTCCTACGTCCTTCATCGCTTGCTTCAGTCAAGGCATCCACACCATGCGTTAAGTAACCTTCTTTTTTCACCCCCTCACCTATTGAGTCCCATATTTTCATATGGGCGCCCACTGTGAAATAACTCTCAAATAAATTGCTTCATTCAATAATAACTCCATTGCGTTTGCACGCAGGGCTCAATAGGTGCGGGGTCGGTTAACAGTGAAGAATGCTCCACTGTTTTTTTCTTCGTTGAATTTGCTTGACCTTTATCCAGCACTTTTTGAAAGTGCTTGGATTTACCCAGCACTTTCTGAAAGTGCGTGGGTGTACATACATTATTTAGACTATCCCGAGACAACCCGATCGCTTTCCGCTGCCAGGCGATACATGACCATCCCGAAAAAGACATAAGTTGTTAAGGCACTTCTGCGGAAACAAAAATCTCCCCTCGGGAGAGACTGTTATCTCCTCACAATGCGCACGCGCTCTTACGTTGTTGCCGTGAGTTTCATGAAGTAGTCTGAAAAGTTATTTTTCGCTCGTAATACCCATAGTACGCAATCAATGAAAAGTTGTCAACCCCTCACCTTTTCAGAAAATAACGTTAGTGCTGAAAAGTCGTGATGCGTAGTCGCCCAGCGGCTTACGTGGGTGATAACTAGTATCTTTTCATGGAAAAGGTGAGGGGTCAAGCCCCATTATAATGAGGCTCTTTTCCCCTCTTTGCAAGCCATTTTTACTGTCCTCCACCAGAGAGTGGTGACTCGTTCGGCGCGGCTGGAGCCTGCGGCAGCAGTTCCGGAACCTCTGGAACATTCGGGGTGGCTTCGACGGGCACGGCTGCCGCATTCTGCTTGGACAGGTTTCCTGCGCCGCTTCGGACATTTTCGATGAATTTCTGGATCTGATCGCGCGTCTGCTTCACATTGCCCTCGGTATCATCCGGCAGGATATCGAGGATCTTCTCATACTCGGCAACCGCGGCGTCTCTCTTTCCTTCCTTTTCATACAGAAGTCCGAGAGAGAGACGTACATCGATGAGCTTCTCATTCGTTCCCAGAATATTCTTGAACGCCGCTTCCGCGCGATCCATATCTCCTTCCCCGTCACGGAGCTGGTAGAGTACGCCCAGGTTGTACTGATAATTCAGATTATTCCGATCTATACGGAGCGCCTCCTCCGCGCTTGCGATCGCCTGGTCGCTCTCTTTCAGACGGGAGAGCACTACGGCAAGATTATAATGAGCGACTGCCAGATCCGCTTTCTCTACGATGGACCGCTGAAACAGATCGCGTGCCTCTTTGTAGAAACCATCACGTTCCGCTCCTTCCGGCTTGGCATCGCCGGAGAGTTTCTTGATCTGACCAAGCTTGAGCACATAGAGAGGGTTATGCGGTTCCAATTCGAGTGAGCGACCATACAATTCCTCCGCTTTCGGTAACGCATCATTGGCGTACAAACCGGCATTTTCATACAGAAGGCCCAGGGATTCCGTCGCCAAAACGTCGTTTGGCATCAGACGCCGCCCCTGCTCTCCTGCCGCGATCGCTTCGCGTACATAGAACGTGATAGCATCGACACTTCTGTCTTGTTCGCCTTTGCCAGCCTCGATATTCGCGAGCGCCATGTATTCCTGTCCCAAGCGCGTATAATACCGCCCTTCTTGCGGATAAGAACCTATGGCGCGGAGCAGGAGATTCGCGGAATCACGGTTCGGCCCGGCTGTCGAGAGGCTTATCGCCTTGCCTGCATAGACATCGGCGACAAATACCTTGCCCATAAAGACGAAGAGAAACGCGACACCGGCCGACACCACCATAAAGATGAACGCGAGTGCGAGTGCGAACTTCGGCGCCGCCTTGAGCGACAGCTGGAGATATCGTTCCTCGGAACCGCTTTCCCAGAGCACCACTCCGAGAGCGAGCGCCGCAAGCAGCGTCCCGATGATGAGGAGCGGCCCGTTCACCGCCGCTACGAAACTCGCCACGAAAAACATCACCGCCGCCGACCAGAGACCGAGCGAGCGGATCTTATTGCGCTGTTTCTCATACGTCAGGAGATACAGGCCGACCGAAATGAATGAAAGCCACAGCACCAGAAACAATACCGTCCCAACAGCACCGACCGTCGGCAACATCTCGAAGAACAATCCCGTGCCCTGATAGAATCGCAGCGTGTAGAGCGTGTTCAGATTGTATTCCTGCGAGCGGAACATCGAAAACGCGTAACCATAATTGGCGGGTCCGACACCGACGAGAAAATGCTCCTTCAGTGTGTCCTTGGCGATCTGCCAGGAAAGATTCGTATTCGGCGTCACCTCTACCGGAAGCTGGGCGCGCGTCAGATTATTCTTGCCGATCATGAGAAATGCCAGTACCAAGACGAATACCACCATCGGCACCCAGGTCCACTGCTCCGCGGGACGCACGATCTGTGCGAGCACATACACGATGAAAAATCCGAGCCCCACGAGCACCACGATCCACGAGATGAACGGATAGAGTGCCAAGAGTAGGTAGAGCGCAAGTGCAAGCGCGATAAACACAAACGTGGTCAGTATTGTCCGCGACACTTTTTTGAGCGAATCATCCTTCCACAATATGAACAGTGCGGTCAAAAACAACGGCACCAGAGTACCCAGAAATATGCCGAGCGTGGAGATAGTCCCGATGAGGCTCATCGGCGCGAATTTCTCCCAAGCCGCTGGCAGGAAGCGCAGTTTCATCACCACGAGGAAACTCCAGACCGTCACGAGAAAACCGGAACAGAGGAACGACCAGAACATCCAGGAAAAACGCTTGGGCGTAAAATGACTCAAAAGAAAATAATATGCTAGCACCAGCGCCGTGACAGAAATGATCCCACGCGACGGGTCACCGAAAAACCCCCAAAAGCTATGCCAGCGATCGACAGAGAAAAATGCCGCAAGTACATAAAAGAGCCAGAACAAGAGTATCGGGATATCGAGCGGGGTGCGACGGATGCGCATCTCGCCGGTTATCACGCCCTTGGATGCCCACGCGACCACGCCGATGAGAAGCCAGAAATAAAAATATATCTGCTTCTCAAACGCGATGCCTTGGAACGTCAATCCGGTAAAAAACAGCGGCAACCCGAAAAACAGCGCCACAAGAGTCACGGAAACAACCGCATCAAGCATCTTGGCGGTTTTGGAAGCCTTGCTTCCAAAAGATGTGTCGGCAGCTGGTTGCCCGCTGCGATGCATGGGTGCGCTTCCTCCGTTTTCAGGAGATACCGTACGCGGAGCGCCTTGTCCGGCGCTGGCAAAATTCATACTTCCTCCGAAACGGGCAAACGACGGTTTTTCAGATGGCATACATCGGCACGTTAATAAATAAAGAATGATGATCTCTCCTCATTATAAGACTGTTCCACTCAAATGACAACTCTCGTCATCTGCTGCCTAATCATTTTGCATTCAGATCCAACTGCGCTTTTAGTTCCTGAAAAACAGATGGCTCCGTGCTGATGATATTTTTCTGTTCCAGAGGATCTGCGACGATGTCATACAGTGCATAGGGATTTTTTTGGTATCCGTACCAGACAAGCTTGTACCGTTCATTGCGCACGGCGCGCTCGTCGATTGCTTGGGTGGTCGCGGCCGGTATCATAGTCCGCTGCGATGATGCGAATATATATTTTTTCCACTGTATCGGCGTCGTCTTGCCGAGCCAGCCGAGCAAAGATGCCCCACCAAACTGCGGATGAGTTTTTAAGACTCCGACAATATCGAGAATCGTCGCTGGAATATCGGCGCGCTCCGCGAGCGCTGAAACCGTTTCGCCGTTCGTTGTGCCGGGATATCGGATAAACAGCGGCACATTCACGATCTCCCCCGACAGCCCGCTCCCGGTATGCCCCAGTTTCCCATTCTCACCCAGCGACTCTCCCTGATGCGCCGTCACGATAACGACACTATTGTCCCACTGGCCGCTCGCCTTCAATTCTCCCACCAACTCTCCGAACAGCCGATCCGTACGCTTCACGGAAGCATCATACCGCGCACGGACATATTCCAGCGCCTTGGGATTGTTCTTGAGTTCTGCCGCGGCACGTATCTCATCTGCCGTGATGTTGTTCTGCTTTTCCCCGTTGAAGAGGCGCATCACCTTCATAGAAAGCAGGCTGTTTTTCATAGGGCCATCGTAGAGAGCTTCGACGCGCACAGCATCCGCATCATCCATACGGTATGGCGAGTGGAGATCATCGATCGTGACGTAGAGGAAACGCGATTTGTCCGTCTTCTGCGCAAGCCATTCCTTGATACGCGGGAAATTCTCCTCTACGGACATACTTCCCATATGATTGTCTTCGTATGAGAATCTGTACGGATTTGCAAACGTGTCAAAACCACGCAAGAGTCCTCCTTTGGTGTACGTATCAGCCGGCCAGAACTCCTGTGAAAGATAGCGCGAACCGGAGAATCCAGCCGTGGTAAATCCGCGTGCACGCAAGATTTCAGGAAGCATCTCGAGATTTTCCAGAAGAGAGGCGGATGCCGTATTGTTCGGCAAAACGAGCGTCTGCCGGTGTGCATCAGGACGCATCCCCGTCAGCATCGTCGCGAAATTCGGCAGGCACCAGCCAGACTCCGTCCAGAAATTCGGGAAGGTTGCGGACTCTTTTGCAAACATATCGAGATTATCCGTCAATCCTGCCTGCGATCCGAACGCTCCCAAACGGTCCTTTCGCAAAGAGCATATGTCTATGACGATGATGGATGGCTGGTCAGAAACGGAAATGGTATCTTTTTTCGAAACGATTTGAAATGCAAAATAACCGATGAACAACACGGCTACGCCTCCCAATAATAATAATTTTTTATTCATAAGAATATTTTCACTACATCATTTTATTACTTACAAAAAAACCACGAGTCACTGTCTCACTACATATCATTATACCATGCCCATAGACTTATTCAAACCGCGCAAGCCTGCTATTCCCGTCAGAGACAAAAACATTTTCATTTATACGCTACTTAGCGGTTTCACCGCTAAGTAGCTATTATTCCAATAACAAGGCTTCCATCTCCCTTCTCAGCTTCTTTTTTTCCATAATCCCTTGCAACGAATTCATGGCAAATTTTTCATACTCTTTGCGGCTTTTGAATTGTCCAAGGATTGATTCTTTCATACATATGTCAGCTTCTTTTCTCTTTTTTCCTGTCCACATATATTCAACCCAACTTGAACGACTGCTCCCCGAAAAAAGCGCGTCATTTTTCGGAAGCCGATGCACTTCATTGTTCAAATTCACATACGCACTCACATGCAAAAGATATACATTCGTAGGTATGTGTTTTGATTTGAATGTTCCTTGAAACAAAGCTCCACTCCGTTTGTTCTTATGGTTGAAATACCATGTATACCCACCGGAAACTCGTTTCATAAATTCACTAATGCCTCGATCAGAGACTTGCCTGAGGACAAAATGAAAGTGATTTGGATTCAGACAGTAAGCAATAATCTCAACTAATTTCTCTGACTTAGCGGTTTCACCGCTAAGTAGATTAGCTTGCTTTCTGAAAGAATGCTGATAGAGACTGCCGATAGGCTCACGCGCATTGAATTCCCTCATGCTTTCCAAGAAGCGCGCCACATCATGAGAGTTAGAAAAAATATTGCGTTTTTCCACGCCACGATTATATATATGATAGATCTCACCGTTTTCCAATGGCTGCCTCATATTGCGATATTGCGTTAAAGATTGTGTTATTACATCCATCCTCCATCTTACTTAGCGGTGAAACCGCTAAGTAGAGGTGGAGCGGGTACGTCAGGTACCGGAACGGTAGAGGGTCTGGATTTCGGAGGCGGAGAGGGCGCGGCTGTACATCCTCACATCATCGAGCCTGCCGTCGAAGTAGCCGGAACTCACTTTGCCGATATCGACGGCGCTCGCTGTGATGGTACTGCTGGTAGTAATCACGACGTGATGCCAGTCGGTATCGATGGTGGAGGCTACGGCTCCGTCGACGTAGATCGTCGGTGAAGTGAAGCCGGTCGCCGTGATGGTGCCACTAGATACTTCCACATACGCCGTGCCATTGAGATCGATGATCTTCTTCGTCGTGCCATCGGCCTTCATCCAGAAGGAGACGGAGTTTATGGAGCCGACATTGCCGACGGAGATATAGTCATTTGTTCCATCAAAATCCAGAGCTTGGCCAGTTTTTCCGATGGCAGCAGTCGGACCATTGGTAAGCGTTCCGTTTTTTCCATTGCCGGATGTGTCGTTGGCGATATTGGTACCGGTCAGATATCGGACAATGACGATACCGGAGCCGCCGGAGCCGCCAGCGGCACAAGTCAAACTACTGTCATATCCGCCGCCACCGCCGCCGCCACCACGATTAGCAGTTCCGGCTGAACCCGCAACAAATCCTGCGCCACCGGCACCGCCAACACTACTCCCTCCAGCGCCACCAGCACCACCGTTTGGATTACGAGCACCGCCACCACCGCCTCCAGAATAAAAAATGGAACTGCCTGAAATAGAATTAGCGAGCCCTGCACCACCGGCACCGGCGGTACCAGAACTCGCATTGCCACCCACAGCACCAGCGCCGCCGCCGCCTGCGCCATCGTTAGTATTCGCGGATGATACCCCTCCGGCATTTCCTTGTCCAGATGTTCCAACCATGGAACTTGCGCCACTACCAGCACCTATGCCACCTCCAGAGCCACCAGTAGAGGCGCCGTTACTCACATGATTGTAGTTTCCTCCTCCTCCTCCGCCCGTAGCCGTGATAGAACCAAAAACTGAATTTGAACCGCTCGTACCACCGCCACTAGCGTAATCTCCGCCAGGACAGTTGGTCGTAGGAGCACCAGCACCACCAGCACCAACAGTAACTGTATATGCTTGAGTCGTAACAGCAAAACCTGTCGCTGTTAGGTAACCACCAGCACCTCCGCCGCCGCCAATAGTTTGACCTCCTCCACCACCGCCGGCAACCACAAGATATTCGACATCTCCGCTCCCGGAAGTGACTGTGAATGTTCCGCTGGAAGTGAATGTGTGGACTTTGTAATTACCGTCCGTTGTAATCGTTCCACCGGTGGCAGACAGACCCGTAGTAGTGGACATATCGCCACCATCAAAGCTCCACTGCCCCGTCAATCCATCAGTGATGAGAGTGTTCTGTGAAGAATTGATTTTCACTTGCCTGGCACCGCCCAATTCTATTATTTCGCTCCCCGTGAGCGCGCGGCTGTAGATGCGTACTTCATCAATAGCACCATCGTGATAAGAGAAGCTCCCGCCGCCGATATCGGTCGCGCCGATGAGTAGCGGGCGGTTGGAATCGAAACACCCACCGCTGATCGAGAGATCGGAACCGAGCTGTACGCCATCGACATAATGCCGAAGCGCCGATCCGGAACGCACAATAGTGATGTGATACCAACCGCCCACAGCCGGGGTGAAGCTCTGATTGTACGCCGTATCAGCCGCACCGTCGGAGCTGCAATGAAATCTCAACTGGTTCGTCCCCGTCACCCAGTCAAGCGCGTAACTCAAAGTGCTCCCGCCAGTGGCTCCCCATTTGGAAACCAGCCCGCGCGTACTCGCCACATCATCGAATTTCGCGAAAAAATCAATAGTGAAATCGCCCGATCCTAGTTCGAGCGCCGTCGCATCCGCAACGCTGACATAGTCATTCGTCCCGTCGAAATACATCGCCTGTTTCACCTTGCCGGGCGATGCCACGGGATTGTACGCCCCCGTATAGTTATACAGCATCTTCACTTCCGTTGCGGAGAGCGCGCGGTTGTACACTCGCATATCATCTTCATTCCCCGTAAAGAACTGTGATGCTCCGGCTCCTCTGGCACCCATTACCAGGGTAGATGTATCTTGGGTAATAGCTCCCGCGTTGGTGGAAGCAGTACACCCGGTACCGGAAGCCAACGATTGCGACGCGCCATCAATATATAGTGTGGGCGTTGTGGAGTCATAGGTCACCATTACATGGTGCCAAGCACCGGTCGTGATACTTGGTCCGGCATTGGTTTCCGTACCGCCGGCAGTCTTGATGACAAAACAGAATTTCGGATCGGAAGTCACATACAGACCATAGCCAGCCGTAGAGGCCGTGCCTTTTTCCATAATTGATTTCAATCCCCCCGGAGCAGAGGGAACATACACCCAGCCTCCATACGAAATGGCTGCTGTCGGCTTCAAAGAAGAAGTGTCAGCAACAGAGGTGTATTGTGTGCTCCCGTCAAAGGAGAGAGCCTGGCCGAGGCGACCCGTGACAGATGTTGTTAAATATTTGACTATGACAATACCGGATCCGCCGTTCGCACCATTCTTTGGATATGATATATTCGCACCTTCCCCACCATTTCCTGTGTTTGCTGCTCCGCTATTGGGAAATTCTCCTCCGGTGTCATCCCCAGCCGCATAAGTAACGGCTGAACCACTAATAGAACTGCTTGTGCCAATACCTGGATTATTCGGCTGGCTCCCATAGGCGGCACCGCCAGAACCTCCTCCTCCCCCTGGCCAGTAATCTCCTACGGTGGTGCCGCCAGCATTACCTTGCCCTGCCGTTCCAGCACCGCCTGATCTAACAATGTAATCACCAGCACCACCACCACCAGAGCCACCACTTGACCCGTTATAACCATCTGCGCCTCCTCCCCTTCCTCCTCCAGAAGCAGTAATCGTACTAAAAACAGAATCTGAACCATTCCCATTCACTCCACCAGCACCAACAGTAACGGTGTATCCTTGAGCAGTAACAGCGACAGTGCCAGTTCTAAGCCCGCCAGCACCACCACCGCCACCGTGATTTCCGTTAACTGATCGTCCACCAGCACCCCCGCCCGCAACCACAAGATATTCAACATTCCCACTCCCTGAAGTGACTGTAAATGTTCCGCTGGAAGTGAATGTGTGAATCGTGTAACTTCCGGAAGTGGTAATGGTTCCTCCGGTGGCAGACAGACTACTGCCTGAGAACGTTCCGTTGTTCCCGCTGCCGCTCCGATCATAGACAGTACTACCGGAAGAATCCGCGATCACCACGCGCCCGTTGCCACCGTTCGCTTGTGCAGATCCACCAACACCGATACCGGCCGCATAATCAGAATCGCCACTGTTGCCGGGAGTGGTGCCGGAGCCGTTAGTAGTAGTGGTGCCATAGTTAGAACCACCGCCTCCACCCGCGGCACCTACTGAATCAGCGTTCGGGGCTGTTCCTCCGGTACCACCAAGATTGCCACCACCACCGCCACCACCCGCACTTGCGTCAATACCGGGAGTCCCACCTGCGGTACCGGCAGCAGTTCCGCCTCCACCAGTAGTCCCCCCTGTAGAACTGCCTCCCCCATTGCTACCATTGACACCTCCGCCGCCACCCGCACCCGCACCGCCACCAGCTTCCGTTCCTCCACCACCGCCACCACCACCAGCAGCAATCAATTTAGTTGAACTCCGCAATACGAATGAGCCGCCACCGCCGCCACCGCCAGGGCCAGAACAACCACTTGCCCCCGGATTGCCACCCAGACCCCCAGGACCGGTAGTCCCACCACCGGCCGTGCCCCTTCCTGTGCTTGTAAGGCATCCTGTAGTAGCTCCACCGCCACCGCCACCCACATCAACCGTGAGCGACTCACCAGGCGTAACGGAAAGGGACGAAGAAGCGTATGCGCCGCCGCCACCGGCACCAGCGGTAGCACCAGAGCCACCATTCCCACCGCCGCCGCCGCCGGCACCCCACATTTTCACGGTGATGCTCGTGACGCCTGCGGGCACGGTGAAGGTTTGGGTGGCGCCAGTATAGGAAAAGTTTGTTGACGTTGACGCGCTTGCCGTTACATCCGCGGTATTCATCGGCCAATGCCCGACGAGGCCACTCACGCTCGGCTGGGGCGGATCGAAGTTCGTGAGCGTGCCATTGTTGCCGTTGCCGCTCCGGTCAGAGGCGGTCAGATCGGAAAAAGAGACATCGCCCCCATCGAACGGCCAGTACCCGACCAGAGAACTCAATACTTTCTCGTTCGCCCGATCGGTATTGAACTTCGTCGCGCCACGCACGCTGAAATACCAATAGGCGCCACCGAGAGTGAAGAGGATGGAGAGAATGGCGATATATTGGAGAACGCGATGAGATGTGAGAGACATGGCTTTAGTTTGTAGTGGGTAGTTTGTAGTGGATAAATCAGCTACCTAATTTTCTTGTCAATGAATTGAGCATTCTCATTACTTCAATAAGAAGAGAATCAACCCGAGAAAAATCAGCATTTTTACCAAAAGGAAGGATTTTTACCACTTCAATCTGTGTTTCGAGTTCCGAACCTGATCCATAAGCAATAAGGAGAAAATGACGAAAATCTTTCTGAGTACTACGACGACTCCCCTCTGCTATATTTGATGGTATTGAGACGGCTGCTCGGCGCATCTGGGAAGTCAGTCCATACATCTCTTGAGAAGGAAATGCTGCAGTCAGCTCATACACTGCAGCAACAAGCTGAAGAGCTTTTTGCCACACTATGAGATCTTTATAAGAATTGATTTTCTTATTTTCCATATCTTCTCTACCAACTACTCACTACCAGCTACGCACTATTTTGTTTCCACTATCCACCAATCTACTTTCACCGGCACTGTGACCGGCGTCGAGAGATGAATGGCGAATCCTGTGTAGTTGCCACTGCCATTCTTCTTCTTGTCCGTCCAGCTGTACGCGCCGGGATTCTTCGTGAAGTTCGTGAATATCTTGGCGGTCTCGGTCATCGCGGTCGTCTCAACCACCACAGACTTCCCATCTGCTCCTGTATCATCATCGATACCGTCGTTGTCGGCGTCAGTCACGACCGGCAGGATAGTGGCAGTACCGATGGTCGGGGCGAGAGGATCTATCACTTCGATCGCGAGCGCTCCGGTCTCGAGAATCTTGGCGCGCAGTTTGCCATCAAGCAAATCAACATTGCCGGAAACATCCTTGGCAATCAGGTTATCGAGACTGAACGTCGTGTAGAAATCAATGAGCGTCTGCATCTGGGTTTCGAGGAGGGCGAGTTTGGATGTTTGCGTATTCATATCGAGTTGCAGGTTTGCAAAGTTGGTAGTGAGTAGCTGGTAGTTGGTAGAAAGTGTCTCGATGTTCTGATCCTGCACTTCATTGTTTGTTGTCAGCTGTTGGCTGTCAGTAGTCAGTTGATTCAAAGTCGTTCCTACGACTGTGAGTTCCGTATCGACGGAGGCCTGAAGCTGCGCCAGTGTCGTGATGTTCTCTGCGGTCTTGAGGTCGATCAGATCAAGCTTCGTTTCCGCGCTCGTCAATCGGACATCTCCCTCCTGAAATGCCTTCACAAGCACCGGGATGAAGGCGTCTTTGGCAATGCCGAGAAGCCCGGTCGATCCAACGGTTACCGCGTTCGGATAGACTTCCTGCACTTCTTGGGCGATGAATCCGGTGATTCGCGGACCGTCGGGATCGCTTATGCGGTTGAAATTCACCACGCGGAGATCGCTCAAGATGCTCGTGGCGTTCATTTCGGCCGTGACGATGTTGGTTTTCGTGCGGATATCAGAAACATCAGTCAGCGCAAATGTACCGCTCGTATTGGCGATATACCCTACCTGCCCGCCATCGCCATCGAGGGCGTTGATATAGTAGGTCGTTCCGCTGGCATCATACGCGCCACCCTGGATCTGGATGCCGTAGCGATTGGCATTATCACCGTCATTGAGGAATTGGGCGACATAGTTTGAGGCGACATTGGTGTTGACCTCCAGTTTGTAGCTCGGAGTAGTATCGCCGATGCCGACATTGCCGGCATTCACGATGAGTCCGTAGTTGGCGGTGGTGGCTCCGGAGGCGTTCAGGTAGAGAGCGACATTGGTGCCGCTCGTCACGTTGGTGTGAGTATTGGAAATCTGGGCGCCATAGGTGGTGATGGCGCTCGTAGCAGTGGCTCCGGCGGTGAGGATATTGAGAGCGGTCTGGGAAGCGGCGGCTGCCGTGCCTGAAACCTGCAGGTCAACAAGTTTGCCGGAGGTCAAGCTGGAAGAAGCCGCATACAGCCCCGTACCGGTCGTAAGGGAATTTGCTGACACAGATGTCGCGGAACTCGTCGTGGTGCCTGTGGAATTAGCAGAAAGAATGGTAAGAGTGCCGCCAGCAGTCGTCGTCCCGATCCCCACATTCCCGTCATTGTTAATCACAAACGGTGTGGAATCCGTAAATGTCCCATCGTCATTGGCGCGGAAGACGTAGCTACCCGTGGTGCCGGCCGAAGTGACATCGAGGGCCACGCCGGTAT